>CAYPYK010000215.1:0-6055 GCA_964414665.1 uncultured Intrasporangiaceae bacterium
CGTACTCCCACATGATGTGGCCGAGCTCCTTGTGGAAGGAGTCGACGCTGCGCTCGCCCTGGATCGACAGCAGCCGCTCGGTCCGTTCGGCGACGGCCTGGCGGGCCGCGGCGACGTCCGGGTGGCTCTCGTCGAGGGCCTCGAACGGCCCCTTGGCGAGGTAGTCGCGGATCGTGTTGGGCAGGACGAAGTAGCCGTCGGCCAGGCCCTGCATGAGCGCGCTCGCCCCGAGCCGGTTCGCGCCGTGGTCGGAGAAGTTGGCCTCGCCGGCGACGAACAGACCGGGGATCGAGGACTGCAGGTCGTAGTCGACCCACAACCCACCCATCGTGTAGTGGACGGCGGGGTAGATCCGCATCGGGGTCTCGTACGGGTTCTCGCCGGTGATCTGGGCGTACATGTCGAAGAGGTTCCCGTAGCGCTCCTCGACCGTGTCTCGGCCCAGCCGGGCGATCGCCTCGGCGAAGTCGAGGTAGACCCCCCGGCGGAAGTCACCGACCATCGGCCCGACGCCCCGACCCTCGTCGCAGACGTTCTTGGCCTGGCGGGACGCGATGTCCCGGGGCACGAGGTTGCCGAAGCTGGGGTAGATCCGCTCGAGGTAGTAGTCGCGGTCGTCCTCGGGGATCTGCCGCGGGTCCTTCTCACAGTCCTCGCGCCGCTTCGGGACCCAGATCCGGCCGTCGTTGCGCAGCGACTCGGACATGAGGGTCAGTTTGGACTGGTGGTCGCCGGACACCGGGATGCACGTCGGGTGGATCTGCGTGTAGCAGGGGTTCCCGAAGTACGCGCCCTTGCGGTGGGCGCGCCAGCTCGCGGTGACGTTGGAGCCCATCGCGTTGGTCGAGAGGAAGAAGACGTTGCCGTAGCCGCCGGACGCGAGGACGACCGCGTCGGCGAGGTGGGTCTGGATCTCGCCGGTGACCAGGTCGCGGGCGATGATGCCGCGCGCCTTCCCGTCGACGACGACGACCTCGAGCATCTCGTGCCGGGTGAACTGCTCGACCGTCCCGGCGGCGACCTGGCGCTCCATCGCCTGGTAGGCGCCGATGAGCAGCTGCTGGCCCGTCTGCCCCCGCGCGTAGAAGGTCCGGGAGACCTGGACCCCGCCGAACGAGCGGTTGTCGAGCAGGCCGCCGTACTCGCGGGCGAACGGCACGCCCTGCGCCACGCACTGGTCGATGATGTTCGCGCTGACCTCCGCCAGCCGGTAGACGTTGGTCTCCCGGGACCGGTAGTCCCCGCCCTTCACCGTGTCGTAGAAGAGGCGATAGACCGAGTCGCCGTCCTCCTTGTAGTTCTTCGCGGCGTTGATGCCGCCCTGGGCGGCGATCGAGTGCGCCCGGCGCGGGCTGTCCTGGAAGCAGAACGACTTGACGTTGTAGCCGGCCTCGCCGAGGGTGGCCGCCGCGGCGCCACCGGCCAGGCCGGTGCCGACGATGATGACCGTGAGCTTGCGGCGGTTGACGGGGTTGACCAGCGACGCCTCGAACTGGCGGGTCGTCCACTTGCGGTCAATGGGGCCGGCCGGTGCCTTGGTGTCGCAGACCGGGTCGCCGTCGCGGTAGAGGCCGTGGACGAGGGGGGCGGTAGCTGTGTCGGTCATCTCTGAGTCCTCACTTCACCAGGCCGGCTTGGATCATCAGCGGCGGGATGAGGAACCCGCCGACGACGAGGGCGGCCGTCCCGTAGCCGATGATCTTGGCCCGCCGGTAGCCCTTGACACTCTGCGTCCAGCCCAGCGTCTGCTGGGCGCTGAAGACGCCGTGCTCGAGATGCAGGGCGAGAGCGGCCATGGCGAGGACGTAGATGAGGGTGAGCCACCACACCTGGAAGCTCGCGACAACGAGCTGGTACGGGTTCTGGGTGATCGCCACGCCGGTCTTGTCTGGGTTGACGCTCACCTTGCTGATCGTGAACTCGATGAGGTGCCAGATGAGGAAGACGAAGATGAACACCCCACCCCAGCGGATCCAGGTCGAGCGCAGTGCCGCCTTGCCCGCGGCATACGGCGTCCGGCGGGCGTTCCCGGCACGCATCCACAAGGTGACGGCGGCGTAGACGTGGACGACGAGGGCGAGGATGAGGGTCACCCGCAGGATCCACAGGAACCCGGCGTGCGGCAGGATCGGCTCGAACATCGTTCGCAGGTGTTCTGCGTAGGTGTTGTAGGCGTCCTCGCCCGCGAGGAGCTTGAGGTTGCCGTACATATGGAACAGGACGAAGAAGGCGAAGAGCAGGCCGGTCACCGCCATGAGCAGCTTGAGGGCGACCGTGGTCCTGCGCGACGTCACAGCACGCGGGGGCAGAGTCGTTGTGGCCACCGTACGAAACTACCCTCCCGAGGGCCGCGGGCGCCTCGTGAGGTGAGCCTTACTCCGTGTGAGATATCTCCGTCTCGGCCGCTCGGACCGCTCGTCGGACGAGGTGTGCCGCTCGTCGCACCCCGCCGAGCCCCGCCCCCTCGCCCCTGGCTCGCCCCGTCTCGCCCCCTCTCGCCCCCTCTCGCCCCCACCCCTAACCTCTGCTAGCAGAGGTTAGGGGACCAAGCAGAGGTTGCAGCCTCTGCTTGGTCACACAACCTCTGCTAGCAGAGGTTAGGGGTGGGGGAGGGTGTCCGCCGCGGGGCCCGGGGGGGACATCGCGGCCCCGGGACGGGGCTCAGCGGGCCGCCAGCGCCGCGTCGTAGAGGGCCTTCTTCGACAGCCCGGTCCTCGCCGCCACCGCAGCGCTGGCGTCCTTGAGCCGCTCGCCGGCCGCCACCCGGGCCAGGACGGCAGGCACGACCTCGGCCAGGTCCGCCACGGGTGTCTCCGGGGCGCCGGCCACGACCAGGGTCACCTCGCCGCGGACCTCCCCGCGCGCCCATGCGGCGAGCTCGGTGAGCGGGCCGCGCACGACCTCCTCGTAGGTCTTGGTGAGCTCGCGGCACACAGCCGCGGCGCGCTCCGCCCCGAACGCACCGGCCATCGCGTCCAGGGTCGCCCCCAGCCGGTGCGGCGCCTCGAAGAACACCATCGTCCGCGGCTCGGCGGCCAGGGCGGCCAGCATCCGGGCCCGCTCCCCCGGCTTGCGCGGAGGGAAGCCCTCGAAGCAGAAGCGGTCCACGGGCAGCCCCGAGACGGCGAGCGCCATGAGCACGGCGCTCGGCCCGGGCACGGCGCTGACCCGCACCCCGGCGGCCACCGCCGCCGCGACGAGCCGATACCCGGGGTCGGACACCGACGGCATGCCGGCGTCGGTCACGAGGACGACCCGCTCCCCCGCACTCAGCCGCTCGACCAGCTCGTCGGTGCGGGCCACCTCGTTGTGCTCGTGGTAGCTGAGCACCCGGCCCCGCGGACGCACGTCGAGCTGGCGGCACAGCCGGGCGAGGCGGCGGGTGTCCTCGGCCGCGACGACATCGGCCGCCGACAGCTCGTCGGCGAGCCGCGGCGCGGCGTCGCGCGGGTCCCCGATGGGGGTCGCCGCCAGCACCAGCACGCCCTCGGTCATGCCGCCGATCCTCGCACGGCTGCGGCCCCTACGATGTGCGCGTGACCCGGACGGACGAGCTGCGCGAGCGCCTGCTCGGGTTCCGGCCCACCGACCGTCTGTGGGGCTGGCTGGGCCCCGGCCTCATCGCGCTGGTCGGCGGGTTCCTGCGCCTCTGGCGGCTCGGGGACCCGCACCAGCTGGTCTTCGACGAGACGTACTACGTCAAGCAGGCCTACTCGATGCTGGAGTACGGCGTCGAGATGCGGACCCAGGGAACCCTGGAGAAGCCCGACGCCCTCTTCACCGCCGGCACGACGAACATCTTCAACACGACGAACGGCGACCTGGTCGTCCACCCCCCGCTGGGCAAGTGGGTCATCGCCGTCGGCGAGTGGCTGTTCGGGATCGGCTCCTCGGTGGGCTGGCGGTTCTCGGTGGCCCTGCTCGGGACCGTCTCGATCCTGGTCATCGGGCGGGTGGCCCGCCGGATGTTCGGCTCGACCCTGCTCGGCTGCGTGGCGTCGTTCCTCCTGGCCTTCGAGGGGCACGCGTTCGTCATCCAGCGCACGGGGATCCTCGACAGCATCGTCATGTTCTTCGCGCTCGTCTCGTTCGCGGCGTTGCTGCTCGACCGGGACCGCAGCCGGGGGATCCTCGCCGACAAGGTCGGGGCCCTGCCGCCTGGGGTCTGGCCCCGGGTCGGCCCCTGGGTGGGTCTGCGCCCGTGGCGCTGGGTGGCCGGGGCGACCCTTGGGATGGCGACGGCCACCAAGTGGTCCGGGCTCTTCTTCATCGCGGCGTTCGCGATCATGTCCCTCTGGTGGGACCTGGGGGCCCGACGCGCGGCGGGCGTGCGGCGCTGGGGTGTCGGCTCGGTGCTCGGCGACGGCCCGCTCGCGGCGGTCTCGCTGCTGCTCACGGCCGGCGTCGTGTATGCCGTGTCGTGGACGGGGTGGTTCCTCTCGACCTACGGGTACGACCGGGGCTGGGCGGCGGCCAACCCGGGCAAGGGAGTCAGCTGGCTCCCGCCGGCGGTGCGCTCGCTCGTGCAGTACCACCAGGAGATGTGGCACTTCAACACCACGCTGTCGACGCCGCACCCGTACCAGTCGGACCCCTGGGGCTGGCTGGTCCAGGCCCGCCCGACGTCCTTCTTCTACGAGGGCCCCAAGAACGGCGAGAGCGGCTGCACGGTCGCCTCCTGCTCCAAGGCGATCCACTCGGTGGGGACGATCTCGGTGTGGTGGCTCGGCACCGCCGCGCTGGTCGTCGTCCTGTGGTCCTGGCTGGTTCGCCGCGACTGGCGCTCCGGCGCCATCGCCGCCGGCATCATCGGCGGGTATCTGCCGTGGTTCCTCTACCAGCACCGGACGATCTTCGAGTTCTACTCCATCGCCTTCGAGCCGTGGGTGATCCTCGCCGTCGTGCTCGTCCTCGGCATGGCGGTCGGGGGGCCGGATGCCTCGCCTGCGCGACGGCGACGAGGGCTGTATGTGGTGGGCGGCTACCTGCTCCTCACGCTGGCCCTGTTCGCGTTCTTCTACCCGATCTACACGGCCGAGGTGATCCCCTACAGCCAGTGGCACCTGCGGATGTGGTTCCCGAGCTGGGTCTGACCGGTCATCCGTATGCCGCCCACGCGGCGCACCCCGACGCGCCGACTCAGCGCCCGGGCGCCGAGCCGGCAGCCTGGGCCACGGCATACGCCGCTCGGACCTGCGGACGCCACAGGACGACGGCGACGGCGACGAGGACGAGGCTGAACAGGACCTGCTCGACGATCATCCAGGGCGGGTACAGGCCCGGGATCGCGCAGGTCCCGAGAGCGATGACGGGGAAGACGATGCTGAACAACCGCAGACGGAGGTACGCCCACACCCAGCCCAGCCGGGCCCGCCACACGAAGTAGAAGAGCGTCGAGGTCAGGGCGAGGATGACGACGAGGCGGTACCAGACGATCCCCGGGACCGTGCCGCCGGTGTCCGTGATCGCGACGGCGAACGCCACGGCCGCTGCCGCGATGACGAGCTCGCCGACGAGGCACCCGCTGACGACGCGCAGGGTCCGCCGTGTCGCCGGCCGGGTGCGCACCTCGTCGGCGATGCGCAGGGCGGCCGTCCGGCCACCGGCGACGCGGTCGATGCGGAGAAACAGCCCCTCCGCACGCACGGCCCCCTCCGATCGGACGCTGGTCGGTGACGACCAAGGCTATCCACCCCCGCCACGGCGCTCCCACCGAGGTCGGCCCGCGTCCCATCCGGGTCCTCGGGTGTCCGACGCCCCGGTTAGGTTGAGCGCGTGTTCCTCCTCCGTCCCGGCAGCCCCGCGGACCCCGCCGCGGACCGGGCGCGGCTCGTCCTGAGCCCGAGCGACCTGCGCCTGGCCTCGGTGTGCGAGTTCCAGCTGGTGCGCGAGCTCGACGTCGTCCTCGGCCGGGCCGAGCGCACCCCGGTCGGCCAGGACCCCATGGCCGAGCGGGTCATCGCCCTCGGCAACGCCCATGAGCAGCGCGAGCTGCGTCGCCTGGCCCGCGAGCACCCGGGCCGGGTCGTCCAGCTCCCGCGCCCGGCCTACGACG
>CAYPYK010000216.1:0-6037 GCA_964414665.1 uncultured Intrasporangiaceae bacterium
CAGCGCCAGGGCGAGCTCGGGCTGTGGGCCTCGCTGCTCGGCCAGGAGGCCGCCCAGATCGGCTCCGGGCGCGCGATGCGCCCGCAGGACTTCGCCTTCCCGACCTACCGCGAGCACGCCGTCGCCTGGTGCCGCGGGGTCGACCCGGTCAACCTGCTCGGCATGTTCCGCGGGGTCAACCACGGCGGGTGGGACCCCAGGGAGCACAACTTCCACCTCTACACGATCATCATCGGGGCGCAGACGCTGCACGCGACGGGCTACGCCATGGGCGTCCAGCGCGACGGCAACGTCGGCACCGGCGACCCCGACCGCGACACCGCCGTCATCGCCTACTTCGGCGACGGTGCGACGAGCCAGGGCGATGTCAGCGAGGCCCTCGTCTTCGCCGCGGTCAACAACTCGCCGGTCGTCTTCTTCTGCCAGAACAACCAGTGGGCGATCTCCGAGCCCAACGAGAAGCAGACCCGGGTGCCGCTGTACCAGCGGGCCAGCGGGTTCGGCCTGCCCGGCCTCCGGGTCGACGGCAACGACGTCCTGGCGGTGTATGCCGTGACCACCCGCGCCCTCGACTCGGCCCGGGCGGGTGAGGGGCCGAGCTTCGTCGAGGCCTTCACCTACCGGATGGGCGCGCACACGACCTCCGACGACCCCACCCGCTACCGCGTCTCCGCTGAGGTCGAGGTGTGGAAGCATCGCGACCCCATCGAGCGGCTCAAGGTGTGGCTCATGCACGAGGGCAGGGCCGACCGGGCCTTCATCGACGCCGTGACCGCGGAGGGCGAGGCCCTCGGCGCCTCGGTGCGCGAGCGGTGCCTGGCGATGCCGGACCCTCCGGGGACCGCGATGTTCGACTACGTCTTCGCCGAGCCGCACCCGGTCATCGAGCGTGAGCGGGCCGAGTACCTGGCCTACCAGGCCGGGTTCGCAGACGGGGGGAACTGACGATGAGCCAGACCAGCGAGACGACACCGGCCCAGCAGGCGGCGGTCCCGGCCACGACGGCCCCGGCGACGGCCCCGGCGACGACGATGGCCAAGGCCATCACGGCCGGTCTGCGCGCGGCGATGGACAAGGACCCCACGGTCGTCCTCATGGGCGAGGACATCGGCCGGCTGGGCGGCGTCTTCCGGGTGACCGACGGCCTGCAGAAGGACTTCGGGGAGGATCGGGTCATCGACACCCCGCTGGCCGAGGCGGGCATCCTCGGCACGGCCATCGGGATGGCCCTGCGCGGGTACCGCCCGGTCGTCGAGATCCAGTTCGACGGGTTCGTCTACCCCGCCTTCGACCACATCGTCAGCCAGGTCGCCAAGCTGCACTCCCGCTCTCTCGGGAACGTGACGATGCCTCTGGTCATCCGCATCCCCTTCGGCGGCGGCATCGGGGCGGTCGAGCACCACAGTGAGTCCAACGAGGCGTACTTCGCCCACACCGCCGGACTGCGCGTCGTCAGCTGCAGCAACCCCCACGACGCCCGCTGGATGATCCAGCAGGCCATCGAGACCGACGACCCTGTGGTCTTCTACGAGCCCAAGCGGCGCTACTGGGACAAGGGCGAGGTCGGCCCCGAGGCCACGCGGGGACTGTCCGATGCGGCCGTCGTCCGACCCGGCGCCGACGTGACGGTCCTCGCCTACGGCCCGATGGTCCGGTCCAGCCTCCAGGCCGCCCAGGCCGCCGAGGAGGAGGGGCGCAGCGTCGAGGTCATCGACCTTCGCTCGCTCTCGCCCCTGGACACCGAGACGATCTTCGCCTCCGTGCGCAAGACCGGCCGGGTCCTGGTCGTCCACGAGGCGGCGACCTTCCTCGGGATGGGCGCCGAGCTCGCCGCTCAGATCACCCAGGAGTGCTTCTACTCCCTCCAGGCGCCCGTCCTGCGCATCGGCGGCTACAACGTCCCGTACCCCCCGAGCCGGCTCGAGGACGACTTCCTCCCGGACCTGGACCGGATCCTCGACGGCGTCGACCGCGTGCTGGGGTTCTGATGACCGTTCGCGAGTTCCGCCTGCCGGACCCGGGCGAGGGGCTGACCGAGGCCGAGATCGTCTCCTGGCGGGTGGCCGTCGGCGACACCCTCGCGGTCAACGACGTGGTCGTCGAGGTCGAGACCGCCAAGTCGCTGGTCGAGCTTCCGACCCCGTATGCCGGCACCGTCACCGGCCTGCTCGTCGACGAGGGCGCCCTCGTCGAGGTCGGCACCCCGATCATCGCCATCGACACCCCCGTGCCCGCGGGCGGTGACGCCGCGGTGCCCCCCGGGGACAGGCCGGCCCCCGTCGAGGCGCCGCCGAGTGCACCGACCGGAAGCGCCGGCGACGGCGCCGTGCCGACGGCCCCGGCCGACAGCGGGGGCTCCGGCCGCACGGCCGTCCTCGTCGGCTACGGCGTCAAGACCGGTGAGGCGAAGCGCCGGCCCCGGCGCAAGGACGTCCTGCTGCGCACCATCGCCGCTCCTCCCGGCCCGCATGTCGACCCCGAGGTGTCGGCCCGGGTCGGGGGCCTCGTCGCCGCCCACGCATCGGACGTCCCGCGCGACGTCCGGCCGGTCGCCGATCTCGCCCAGCCCCACGGGGCGGTGGTCGAGCACGTGCCCGTGCTCGCCAAGCCGCCGGTCCGAGGGCTCGCCAAGGACCTCGGCGTCGACCTGGCCACGGTCGCGCCGACCGGCCCCGGCGGCACCGTCTCCGAGGCCGACGTCCGCAACGCCCTCGTCGCGGAGACGCCCGTCGCGAGCCCGGCCCGGCAGTCGCCGGCCACGCCGGCGGCATACCCGACTGTGTCCGCGGCATCGCCGGTCGCGCCGACCGCCCGTGAGGAGCGGATCCCGATCAAGGGCGTCCGCCGGCTCACCGCCGCCGCCATGGTCGAGTCGGCGTTCACCGCGCCGCACGTCACCGAGTGGGTGAGCGTCGACGTCACCGCGACGATGGACCTCGTCGCGCGTCTGAAGAAGGACCGCGAGTTCGCCGACGTCAAGGTCACCCCCCTCCTCGTCCTCGCCAAGGCCATGTGCGTGGCGATGCGCCGCAACCCCGGCGTCAACGCGGTGTGGGACGAGGCGGCCCAGGAGATCGTCGTCAAGCACTACGTCAACCTCGGCATCGCGGCCGCGACACCGCGCGGCCTCATCGTCCCCAACATCAAGGATGCCGACCGGCTCACCCTGCGTGAGCTCGCCATCGCCATCGAGACCCTCACCGCCACCGCGCGAGAGGGGCGGGCGGCCCTGGCCCAGCTGAGCGGCGGGACGGTGACGATCACGAACATCGGCGTGTTCGGCATCGACGGCGGCACCCCGATCATCAACCCCGGCGAGTCGGCGATCATGTCCTTCGGCTCGATCCGGCGGATGCCGTGGGTCGTCGAGGACGACGGGGGCTCGGAGCGCATCGAGGCACGGTGGGTGACCCAGCTCGCGCTGGCGTTCGACCACCGGCTCGTCGACGGCGAGCTGGGCAGCCGGTACCTCGCCGACGTCGCCGCACTGCTCCACGACCCGGCTCAGGCCCTGGTCTGGGGTTGAGATGACCGACGACGGACCGACCGGGGTCGTCTTCCCCGTGGTCGACGGCCGGCGCAGCACGTCGGCGACCGGCCGCTCCGTCGTCGTCGACGCGCTCGCCGCGGCCGACCCGGTGGGGTCGGGGGCGGCGGCTCGGGAGACGAGCTGGCGGCAGGGCTACCTCCCGCACTTCAGGCGGCTCGTCGAGGCCGGGCTGACCTCGCCGGACGCCGCCCTGCGGATCGCCGGGGACGGCCTGGCCTCGGTCCACGACCGGATGCGCTACCGCGACGGCGAGGTCCGCGAGGAACGAGCGCTGGGTGACGCGCTCGCCTCACCGGTGGCGGACCCGCATGTGACGGCGACCGTCGACGGTCGCGGCGAGCCCGAGCCGGAGCTGTCGCTGCCCTACCACGGCCGCCGCCTGGCGGGCGGCGACCTGCGACGGCAGCTCGACGCGTGGGTGGAGGCCGGGGTCGTCGAGCCCACCCTGCGCGAGGCCGTCGGCGAGGTGGTCGACCACCCGGAGTGGCTGCGGCTCGACGGGCGGACCGTCGTCGTCCTCGGCGCCGCCGCCGAGATGGGGCCGCTGCGCTCGCTGCTGCGCTGGGGCGCCTCGGTCGCCGCCGTCGACCTGCCCCGACCCGCCCTGTGGTCGCGGCTGCTCGGTGAGACCCACGGGTATGCCGGGCGGCTGAGCCTGCCGGTGCGTGCCGGCGCGGAGCCGGTCGCCGACCGGGCCGGGATCGACCTCATCCACGACCTCCCCCGGGCGGTCGCCTGGGTGGGCGGACTCGACGGCCCGCTCGTGGTGGGCAACTACGTCTACGCCGACGGGGCCGTCAACGTCCGCCTCAGCGCGGCGGTCGACGCCCTCACCGAGGCGGTGCGCGCCACGCGGCCCGAGGGTGATGTGGCCCTCGGGTTCCTCGCCACCCCGACCGACGTCTTCGCCGTCCCGCCCGAGGCGGTCGCGGCCTCCGTCGACAGCTACTCCCGGCGCCGGACGAGCAAGGTGCTGCGCGTCCCGCTGCGCACCCTGAGCGGCGGCCGGCTGCTGCGACGCAACTACCTCCCCGGCGAGGACCCCGGGATCAACGACTCCGTCGTGCTCCAGCAGGGGCCCAACTACCTTCTCGCCAAGCGGATCCAGCGCTGGCGTGCGGCGACGGCCCGCGCAGAGGGCACGGTGGTGTCGTTCAAGGTGGCGCCGCCGACCCGCACCAGATCGGTGCTGAAGAGCCGCGCCCTGGCCGCGGCATACGCCGGTGCCCACCGGTTCGGGATCGAGGTCTTCGAGCCCGGGACGTCCAACACGCTCATGGCAGCCCTTCTGGTCCACGACCTCAACACCGGCACCCCGCCCCACGAGCACCCATGGCAGGACGAGGTGTACGCCGCGGCGCACGGGGGGCTGTGGCGCACGGCCTACGACCCGCGCAGCGCGCTCGGTCTCGCCGCCCTGCTCGGCGCGGCGGCGGCTCGCTGACCCGGCCCTGTCCGAATGCGCGGGTGGGCGGCATGATGCAGGCATGAGCGAGGATGCCGACCGCCCGTTGCCGTTGGAGGGCGTGCTCGTCGCGGACTTCTCGCGGGTGCTGGCCGGGCCGCTCGCGTCGATGACGCTCGCCGACCTCGGCGCCCGGGTCGTCAAGGTCGAGCGACCGGGTTCGGGCGATGACACCCGTCACTGGGGGCCGCCGTACTCGGCGCATGCCACGACCTACTTCGAGTCGGTCAACCGGGGCAAGGAGTCGGTGAGGCTCGACCTCGCCGACAAGGCGGACGGCGCACTGGCCCTCGAGCTCGCCACCCGCGCGGACGTCGTCATCGAGAACTTCAAGCCCGGCACGATGGACCGGCTCGGCCTGGGCTATGACGTTGTCGCGCAACATACCCCGCGCGTCGTCTACTGCTCGGTCACCGGCTTCGGGAGCGGCGCGGGCCGTGGCCTGCTGGGCTACGACTTCGTCGTCCAGGCCCTCGGTGGGCTGATGAGCATCACCGGGCCGCAGGGCGAGCCGACCAAGGCGGGGGTCGCGCTCGTCGACGTCCTCACCGGCAAGGACGCCGTCATCGGGATCCTCGCCGCGCTGTCCGCCCGGGAGCGGACCGGCCGCGGCGACCGGATCGAGGTCTGCCTCCTGACGAGCTCGCTCGCCGCGATGGTCAACCAGGGCCAGGCCGCCCTGGAGACCGGCATCGCTCCGGGCGGGATGGGCAACCGGCACCCGAGCATCGCGCCCTACGAGACCCTCCACTGCGCCGACGGGCTCGTCGCGGTGGCCTGCGGCAACGACGGCCAGTTCGCTCGGCTCGCCGAGGTCGTCGGTATGCCGGACCTCGCCGAGGACCCCGACTTCGCTTCGAACGCCGCCCGGGTCGCGCAGCGGGAGGCGCTCGTGACGACGCTCGAGGTCGCGCTGGCCCGGGACCGCGCCGTCTCGTGGGTGGAGCGGCTCACCGCCGCCGGGGTGCCGGCCGGGCCGGTCCAGACCATCCCCGAGGCCATCGACCTCGCCACCTCGCTCG
>CAYPYK010000217.1:0-6025 GCA_964414665.1 uncultured Intrasporangiaceae bacterium
GCTGCGTCCGAGGAAGTGGTCGCCATGACGACCAGTCACTCGGACACTGGGGGTGCGGCTGCCGCTGCGTCCGAGGAAGTGGTCGCCATGACGACCAGTCACTCGGACGCTGTCATCGGGGTCAGCGTCCGGGACCTCGCCTACGCCTACCCCGGAACGGCCACCGCGGTGCTCGACGCGCTGACCCTCGAGGCCGGCCCCGGTCTCACGGTCATCACCGGGACGTCGGGGGTCGGCAAGTCCACGCTCCTGGAGATCCTCGCCGGTCTGCGCACCCCCTCGAGCGGGACGGTCGAGGCCGGGCGGGCGCACCTGGTCACCCAGCGGCCGTTCCTGTCCGCCGGGACCATCCGCGACGCCCTCACCCTCGGCACCACCGCCGACGACGACGACCTGTGGGACGCCCTGCGCCTGGTGGGCCTCGACGGCTTCGTCGCCGGCCTGGCCCACGCGCTCTCCACGCCCATCGGCGACGACGGCTTCGGTCTGTCGGCCGGCCAGCGCGCCCGGCTCGCCCTCGCCCGGGCCACCCTGACGTCCGCGCCCGTCATCCTCCTCGACGAGCCGACCGCCCACCTCGACGGGCGGGCGACCGAGACGGTCCACGGCATCATCGGCTCGCTGGCCGAGCGGCATACGGTCATCGCCGTCACACACCGGCGTGAGCTCGTGGCCCTCGCCGACCAGCACGTCCACCTCTCGTCCGTGGAGCAGCGCACGCCCGTGCGGACCGAGGACGAGCGATGAATGCCGTCTCGACCCGGCCCGGTGCAGCCATCATCGTCGCCGGGCTCATCGGTGGCGCCGCGACGGCCTCGGGGATCGCGCTCACCGCGACGTCGGGCTGGCTCATCGTCCGCGCGAGCGAGCGCCCCGTCATCCTCACCCTGCTCGCCGCCATCGTCGCCGTCCGGGCCTTCGGCATGGCCCGGCCCTACTTCCGCTACGTCGAGCGGATCCGCTCCCACGACGCGGCCCTCGACGACCTCGCGCGGCGCCGGGTCGAGGTGTATGCCGGGCTCGTTCCGCTGACGCCGGCCCGGCTCGGGCGCCGGGCCCGCTCCGAGGTCCTCACCGGCGTGGTCGACGACCTCACCGACATCGTCGACGCGCAGGTCCGGGTCACCGTCCCCGTCGTGTCGAGCCTGTTCGCCGGGCTCCTCGCCGTGGCCCTCAGCGCCCTGCTCGCTCCTGCGGTCGGCGCCGTCCTCGCGGCGCTCCTGCTGGTGATCGCCGCCGGGTGCCTCGTCGCCTGGCGTCTGGAGTCCCGGTCCCGCGACACCCTGCTTCAGGCCCGGGCCGAGGTCATGCGGGTGAGCGACCTCGTGGCCCGTCAGGCGACCGAGCTGCGGGCCGTCGGTGGCGAGGCGACCGCCCTGGCCTGGCTCGCGGCCGCCCACGACCGGCTCAGGGGGGCCGTGGCCCGGCAGAGCGCCGGACGCTCCCTCGTGGCGGCGCTCATCCTCGTCGGCACGGCGGCCGCCGCGGTGGCAGCGGCCTTCCTCGCCGGCGGCTCCGGCGTGGGTGGACCCGTCGCCGCCCTCCTCGTGGTCACCCCGGTCGCCGTCGGCGACGCGCTCGCGCCCCTGGTGGAGTCGATGCGCTCGCTCGCCCGTGCCCAAGGCAGCACGGCCCGGCTCGACGCCCTCCTCGACCAGACCCCTGCCGTGGCCGGGGAAGGCGTCGGTCTGCTCGGCGACGAGCGCGCGACGGTCGGCGAGCCCGGGAACGACGACCCGGCATACCTGGCACCCCATATCACCCTGCGCCGAGTGAGCGGCTCGTGGACCGGCACCGAGCGCCAGCTCGCACCCATCGACCTCGACCTGCACCCCGGGCGTCGCGTCGCGGTCGTCGGGGCCAACGGTTGCGGTAAGTCCACGCTTCTCGCCCTGCTCGCGCGCCACCTGGACCCCCTGGACGGCACCTACACCGTCGACGGCGTCGACGTCCGCGACATCGACCTCGAGGACCTGCGGGCCCGGTTCGCGGTCGTCGACGACGAGCCGCACGTGTTCGCCTCCACGCTGCGCGAGAACCTCCGGCTGGCCCGCCCGGGCAGCGACGACGACGCGGTGACCGACGCCCTCACCCGGGCCGGGCTCGGCGGCTGGCTCGCCGGGCTGCACGCGGGCCTGGACACCCGGCTCGGCTCCGGCGGGCGAGGGCTGTCCGGTGGCGAGCGGGCCCGGCTGGGACTGGCGCGGGCACTGTTGTCGGGGCGGCCGGTCGTCCTGCTCGACGAGCCGGTCGCCCACCTCGACCACGCCACCGCCATGTCCGTCCTCGACGACGTCATGACGTCGACCGCCGACCGGACCGTGGTCATGGTCAGCCACCGCCCCGAGGGCCTGGCGGGCTTCGACGACATCATCGACCTCACACCAGACCACCCGGCTGCCAAGGAGTAGGACCCATGCCCATGTCATCGTCGGCACCCCGACTCGGCGATCTCGAACGCGCCGTCATGGACCACCTCTGGGAGGCCCCCGACGACGCGACGCAGGGCGCCACCGTGCGAGAAGTGCTGGACCGGTTCGCCGGAGAACGGCAGATCGCGTACACGACGGTGATGACGGTCCTCGACCGCCTCTCCAAGAAGGGCCTGGTCACCCGGGTCCGCGACGGACGCGCCTGGCGCTACAGCCCGGCCGGCAGCCGCGAGGCGCTGACCGCCCAGACGATGCGCCGGACCCTCGACGAGATGGAGGTGACCGACCGCCGGGCGGCCCTCATGCACTTCCTCGACGGCGCCACCGAGGAGGAGATCGCCGACATCAAGGACGCCCTCGCCGAGATCGAGTCGCGCGACAAGACGAAGACCCCCGGGTCCACGGCGCTGCGGCGACCCCGACTGCGCCGTTGACCAGCGAAGAGACGGCGGGACGTCGCCATGGTGACATGACGCACGAGGCACCGCGAACGGCTCAAGGGAGCAGCCCAGGCATGGGAGAATGCGGGCCGTGATCGCCGTCGCTCTCATCGCGGTCGCCGTGATCCTCGCCTGGCCCACCCCCCGGGTCATGGCGAGGTGGCGCACGTTCCGCACGGCGCCCCGGGCTGCCCTGGTGGCCTGGCAGGCGGTCACGGTGAGCGCGATCGTCGCAGCCCTCGCGGCCGCACCGGCGATCCTCCCCCTCGTGCTGTTCGACGGCCAGACCGTCGAGCAGCACTTCATGATCATGGCCGTCGCCATCGGCGTCAGCGGGGTCATGCTGGCCCGGCTGCTCATCGCCGGCCACCACATCGGCCGCGGCATGCGCCAGCGGCGCCAGCATCACCGGGAGCTCGTCGACATCATCGCCAGCCAGCACGACGGCAACGTGCGGATCCTCGAGCACCCCACCCCGACGGCCTACTGCCTGCCTGGGCGCCAGAAGCGAGTCGTCGTCTCCCAGGGGGTCATCGACACCCTGGAACCCGAGGAGCTCGATGCGGTCCTGGCGCACGAGCAGGCGCATCTCGCCGGTCGCCACGACCTGCTGATCGAGTTCTTCTCCGTCATCCACGAGACGGTCCCCGAGCCGCTGCGCTGTCAGTCGGCGATGAGCGAGGTCAGGCTGCTCGTCGAGGCGCTGGCCGACCGGGCCTCGGTGCGCCGGGTCGGCGAGCTGGCGACCGCACAGGCTCTCCTGGCCCTCGCCGACAGCCGCGCCCCCGAGGCCGCGATGGGGGTCGGAACGGCGCTCACGGCACCGACCCGGCTCAAGATCATCGCCGCCGGGAGGCCCAGCCCGGCCCTGTCCGCCGCGATGTACACCTACGCGGTGCTGCTCCTCTCGGCCCCCCTCGGCCTCGTCGCCACCGCCTGGCTCTGACCCGGCGGCCCCCGGGAAACCCCCTGGTGGGCGGGTCCCGGGGCGGCTAGCATCCTCGTCCGTGCCGACCTCCGCCCCCTCTCTGCGCGACCGCCTCGCGGCAGAGCTGTCGGCCGCAGTGCGGCGCCGGGACCGGCCGGCCCTGTCGGCGCTGCGCGGAGCGCTTGCGGCCATCGCCAACGCCGAGGCCGTCGCCCCTGGCCCGCCTCCCCCGGAGGGCCGGCCCGGGCGTTCGGCCGTGTCGTCGGGGGCTGTCGCCGGCACCTCCCTGGGCGTGGGGAGCACCGAGGCGCCCCGCCGCCTGCTCGACGAGCGCGACATGCGGGCGATCGTCGACGCGGAGGTGCGGGCCCGGGACGAGGCCGCCAGGACGTATGCCGCGGCCGGCCAGGCCGAGCGTGCAGCGGCGCTGCGCGCCGAGAGCGCCGTGCTGCGCGAGGTGCTCGTGACCCAGTCCGGCGCGCGGTGACGCCGCGCGGGATCAGGCCCAGGACGGTGGGGGCGGAGGCGGCGGTGTCGAGCCGGGCGGCACCGCGTCGGTCGGTGGCGGATCCGGCTCACCTGCGGGTTCGGCGACAGGCTCCGGAGCCGGTGCCGGGGGCGCGGGGGCGTAGCCAGGCGGCGGCGGAGCCTGTCCGGCGGGCGGCGGCGGGGGTGGCGGCGGGTATGGCGCCGGTGGCGGCGGGGCGGCCCCGGCAGCTCCAGGCGGTGGCGGGGGCATACCGGGGGCCTGGTCCGGTGGGCTGATCGTCAGCTGCCCGATCTGGCCGCTCGCCTCGAGCCGGCCGAGTGCACCCACGATCCGCTCGCGGTCGGCCGGGTTGATCGCGCGGCCGGTCCCCTCGAGGAAGGCGAGGACCCCGAGGTCGCGGAGCAGCCGGTCGGCCTGGGGGGAACGGGCGGGCGCGCCGCTCAGCCCGGCGTTCGCGATGGCGCCGTCGGCCTTGGCGGCCAGGTCGGTCGCAGCGGCCTTCGCACGTTCGAAGAAGCTCATGGGACACCTCCGTGGGACGGTTGACGAGCTCTCCCGCACGATAGGCCCACGGTGGGCCATGGACCTACGGTATGCAGGGAACGCGCCGGTACCCGGCCGGCCTGACTGAGGAGGAGCACCCGGCATGACCATCCACGGGAGCCTGTTCAAGGAGTTCGCCGAGAAGGAGAGCCAGGACCCGTTCTCGTTGCAGAACAAGAAAATGCTGCGCATCGACATGCGCTTCGGGGAGGTCTGGGCCCGGTCGGGCTCGATGGTCGCCTACCAGGGGGACGTCCGGTTCAAGAACACCGGCTCGGGCGGCCTCGGCAAGATGGTCAAGGCCACCGTGACCGGCGAGGGCGTCGACATGATGCAGTGCACGGGCCAGGGCGAGCTGTTCGTCGCCGACATGGCCAGCGAGATCCAGGTCATGTACCTCGACAACGACGCCATCTCGGTCAACGGGGCCAACGTCCTCGCGTTCAGCAGCTCCATCGCGTGGGACATCCACCGCATCTCGGGCCGGGGCGGGATGTCCGCCGGCGGCTTCTTCAACGTCAGCCTGCGCGGCACCGGCTACGTCGCGGTCACGACCAAGGGCGACCCGATCGCCCTCGACGTCGCCAGCGCGCCGACCTTCGGCGACGCGCAGGCCGTCGTGCTGTGGACGGCCGGGGTGAGCATGGACGTCAAGATCGACACGGGCGGTATCGGCTCCCTCGTGCGAGGCGGGTCCGGAGAGACGTTCCAGCTGGCCTTCGGCGGCCAGGGGTATGTCGTCGTCCAGCCCAGCGAGAGCGTCGTCAAGGGCGGGGCCCAGCAGACGAGCGGTCCGTCGGGCGGCGGGATGCTGGGCGGCCTGCTCGGCTGAGCGTGCGCCGAGCAGGCAGCAGCCACCGCGGCGGTGGGGTATGCCGTGGTGGCGGCACACCCCACCTGGCGGGCCGGACGCGAGCGGGAGCTCGGCCCGGCGGGTCCTCTATCTCGGGGCCCTCGACTGCTGGTCGCGGTAGTAGCTGCGCCAGATGAGCCGATGGATCGGGACCAGCCGCGGGATCGAACGCAGGCCCGGGATGAACGGCACCAGCGCGAGCCCGACCGTGAGGAGCATCATCAGGCCCCACACGAGCGCGTCGGCGTTGTCGGACGATGCGAACGGGTTGATCTGGTACCAGAACGTGTAGAGCCACATCCACGGCTGGCCGGGGTAGTTGCCCGTCTCGTTCATCAT
>CAYPYK010000218.1:0-6023 GCA_964414665.1 uncultured Intrasporangiaceae bacterium
GATGGCCGCCTTCTTGTGCTTCGTCGTCGCCCATTTGGAGTGGCCGCTCATACCCTGTCCTTCACGAGGTCCTGCACTGCCTTGACGAACATACGGTGCACCCGATGGTCACCGGTCACCTCCGGGTGGAAGGAGGTCGCCAGCAGGGCGCCCTGCGCGACGGCGACGATCCTACCGGCGGCCGGGCCGTCCTCCACCCGCGCCAGCACCTCGACGCCGGGCCCCACCTCCTCGACCCACGGCGCCCGGATGAACACCGCACGGAGCGGGCCCTCGAGGCCGCTGAAGGCGATGTCCTCCTCGAAGGAGTCGACCTGGCGGCCGAACGCGTTGCGCCGCGCGGTGACGTCCAGCCCGCCCAGGGTCTCCTGGTCGGGCCGGGCGTCGGCGATCCGGTCGGCGAGCATGATCAGGCCGGCGCACGAGCCGTAGACCGGCATACCGGCGGCGATCCGGGCGCGCAGCGGCTGCTGCAGCCCGAACGCGCGCACGAGCTTGTCCATCGTCGTCGACTCCCCGCCGGGGATGACGAGCCCGTCGACGGCCTCGAGCTCGGCAGGGCGCCGCACGGTGCTCACCCGGGCTCCGCTGGCCTGCAGGACCCGCAGGTGCTCGCGCACGTCGCCCTGGAGGGCGAGCACGCCGATGCTGGGGATCGCGGTCACGGGCGGAAGGCTACGTGGACGGGGCTGCCGTCCCCCATCCGGGGTCGGCCCCGGTAGGCCCGGTGCTGGGCTGCCGGGCCGGGGCGGCGGCTCTCGCGAGCCGCGCCGCGCCGCGCCCTTGGCTGGGAAGTCACCAGCTGGCTGAGTACCTTCTGAGCCGGATGGTGACTTCTCAGCCAGACCACGAGGTCCTGGGCCCGCGCGCGGCCTCGGCGCCGGCCTACCAGCCCCGCTCGGCCAGGCGGTGCGGGGCGGGAATGTCGTCCACGTTGATGCCGACCATCGCCTCGCCCAGGCCGCGGGAGACGTCGGCCAGGATGCCGGGGTCGTCGAAGAAGGTCGTCGCCTTGACGATGGCGGCGGCGCGCTCGGCCGGGTTGCCCGACTTGAAGATGCCCGAGCCGACGAACACGCCCTCGGCCCCGAGCTGCATCATCATCGCGGCGTCGGCCGGCGTGGCGATGCCGCCGGCGGTGAACAGCACCACGGGGAGCCTGCCCAGCCCGGCGACCTCCTTGACCAGGTCGTACGGGGCCTGCAGCTCCTTGGCCGCGAGGTAGAGCTCGTCCGTGGCGAGGGAGCGCAGTCGGTTGATCTCGCCGCGGATCTGGCGCATGTGGGTGGTGGCGTTCGAGACGTCCCCCGTCCCGGCCTCGCCCTTGGAGCGGATCATCGCCGCGCCCTCGCTGATCCGGCGCAGCGCTTCGCCGAGGCTGGTGGCGCCACACACGAAGGGGACGGTGAAGGCCCACTTGTCGATGTGGTGGCTGTAGTCCGCCGGGGTGAGCACCTCGGACTCGTCGACGTAGTCGACCCCGAGGCTCTGCAGCACCTGCGCCTCGACGAAGTGGCCGATCCGCGCCTTGGCCATCACCGGGATCGAGACGGCCTCGATGATGCCGTCGATCATGTCGGGGTCGGACATCCGGGACACCCCGCCCTGGGCGCGTATGTCGGCGGGCACCCGCTCGAGGGCCATGACGGCGACGGCGCCGGCATCCTCGGCGATCTTGGCCTGGTCGGGCGTGACGACGTCCATGATGACGCCGCCCTTGAGCATCTCGGCCATCCCCCGCTTGACGCGGCTGGTGCCGGTCGTCGTGGTGCTCTGGACGGAAGCGTCGGTCATTGCGGTCCTTCGGTCGATGGTTGCCGCGGGAGCGGCGCAGGTGCGGGTGCCACGGGGCCGCGTCGGGCGCGGTGCCGGCGCGCGGCACCACCCAGTGTAGGTCCGGGCGGCGGGTGCCTGGTCAGGGTCTCATCGAGGCGGGGAGCGCGTCGTGGAACTCCACCGGCTCGGGGAGGTCGGCGTGCCCGGCCAGCCGGAAGGCCCGCACGACAGCCTTGGTGCGCACCCGGCGGACCTCGCGCACCGCGTCGTTGTGGAAGCGACGGGCCATCTGGACCCGCAGGGCCGAGGACTCGACCCGGCGCAGGACGTCGGGCCCGAGGTCGGGGTCGTCGGGCAGCACCGGCACCACCTCGTCGCCCAGCGCGAGGTTGAGGGCCTCGGTGAGGTCGGACTCGACGCTCTCGCGACCCGCGAAGTGCTGGCCCTCGAGCAGGTCGTCGCCGATGTGCTCGGTCTGCCGCTCGAGTGACTCGCTCGCCGCGTCGGCGAGCAGGAGGGAGCTCGCCGGGTCGAGCAGCCCGCTGTTGGCGAGCTCGAGCGTGGCCTCGGCACGCCGGACCAGCTGGGCGTCCAGCGCCGAGAGCGCCCCCTCGACCTTGGCGTGCAGCCGGTCCAGGCGGGAGGCCGAGTAGGAGAGGTACCACGCGATGGCGATGAGGACTGCGAAGACGATGGCTGCGACCTCGGCGAGGTCGAGCGAGGAGTTGGTCATGTCTCACTCCCTCTGCTTGCGCCGCGGATGAACCGCCCCCACAGGGTGGGCTGTCGGGACGCATCGAAGGGGGCTGCCTCGGCGCTCTCGATGACGGTCTCGTAGACCGCCATGACCCGGTCGGCCACCACGGACCAGTCGAACGCCAGAGCCCGCCGGTGGCCGGCGGTCCGCAGGGCGGTCCGGTGGGTCTGGTCGGCGAGGAGCGCGAGCACCCGGTCGGCGAGGGCGACGGCGTCGCCGGTGGGGAACAGCGCACCGGCGACCCCGCCGTCGAGCACGTTGACGAACGCGGTGAGGTCGCTCGCCAGGACCGGAGCCCCGGCGGCCATCGCCTCGACGAGCACGATGCCGAAGCTCTCGCCGCCGATGTGCGGCGCGACGTAGAGGTCGACCGAGGACAGCAGTGCGGCCTTGTCGACCTCGCTCACCCCGCCGAGGAACTCGGTCGCCGCCGCGACCCTCGCCGGCAGCTTGGCCGCCACCTCGCGCACGTCCCCGGGGCCCGCGACGAGCAGGCGGATGCCGGGTGCGCGCTCGAGGACGGCCGGCATCGCCGCCAACAGGACCGCCAGCCCCTTGCGCGGCTCGTCGATCCGGCCCAGGAACGCCATCGTCGGGCGCTCGGGGGTGCCGGTCCAGCGCCGGTCGGGCGCGGCCCGGTCGAACACCGCCACGTCGACCCCGTTGGGGATGATGTACGCGTCCCCGCCGAGGTGGGAGCGCACGGTGCGGCGCGCCTCCTCGGACACGGCGATGCGGGCCCGGATCTTCTCCAGCGACGAGCGCAGCAGCGGGTTGGCGGCGTGCATGGCCCGCGACCGCAGGGTGGAGGTGTGGAAGGTCGCAACCACCGGCGCCGTCGCCGACCACAGGGCCAGCATGGAGACGCTGGGCGTGACCGGCTCGTGGAGGTGGACGACCTCGAAGTCGCCCTCCTCGAGCCAGCGGCTCACTCGGGCGGAGGTCACCGGCCCGAAGCTGAGCCGGGCCACCGAGCCGTTGTAGCGCACCGGGACGGCCCGTCCCGCGGACTGCAGGTACGGGGGCAGCGCGTCGTCGTCGTCGGCGGGTGCGAGCACCGAGACGTCGTGCCCGAGCCGGATGAAGTGCTCCGCCAGGCCCCGGACGTGGATCTGCACCCCTCCGGGGACGTCGAACGAGTACGGGCAGACGATCCCGATCCTCACTCGGCCACCCCCACAGCGGGCAGCCGGTCGGCGTCGAGGTCGGCGACGAACACCCGCTGCAGCATGTGCCAGTCCTCGGGGTGTGCGCGGATCGCCTCCCCCACGACATCGGCGCAGGCCTGGGTCATCGCGGCCACCTTCTCGCGGGTCGTCCCGATGCCCGGCACGGCCACGGGGTCGTGGAAGGTGATGGCGATCCCCCAGCCCCCGCCGTCGCGCTGCTCGTGCCTGATCGTCACCGGGAACAGCGGCCTCCGCTCGGAGAGCGCCAGCGCCGCCGGCCCGATGGCCATCCGCGCCGGATGCCCACACAGGTCCACCTCGACCCCCGTCGAGGTGAGGTCCCGGTCCGCCAGCAGCGGGATCACCACGGGCGTTCGGGCGTGCTCGCGCAGCGCGGGGAAGACGTTGCCGGCGCCGGTGAGCGGGTAGATCGTCATGCCGAGGCCGGTCCGGAACTCGAGGAACTCGGCGAACACCTCGTCGGGCTCGAGTCTCTCGGCGACGGTGACGACCGGGCCCAGATGCAGGCACCCCCAGGCCCCGGCAAGGTCCCAGTTGCCGAGGTGGCCGAGGAAGCACACGGCCGACCCACCCTCGTCGAGGGCCGCACGGACCGGCCCGTCCCCCTCGACCCGCACCCGCGCGACGATCTCGTCGGAGGTGAGCACCGGCAGGCGGAACGCATCGCAGTAGTACCGCAGGTACGCCCGCATCCCTGTGCGGACCAGCGCGTCGAGGTCGGCCTCGTCCAGGTCGGGTCGGACCGTCGCGTAGTTGGACCTCAGCCGCGCCGCCCCGCCACGGGCAACGGCGAGGTCGGCGATCCGGTCGAAGATCGCGTACGCCGCACGCTCCGGGAGCCGTCGGACCACCGACCAGCCGACGCGGTAGCCCCCGACGGTGAGGGCGTCGCTCACGGAGCCGGGCAGGCCGATCATGCGACCTCGAGGGCCTGGCGGCGCACCTCGAGCATCCGCTGGATGACGGTGACCAGGCTCGCGACGGCCAGCAGGGCCAGGACGACGGTGAGGAGGATCTCGGGCAGGCCAAGCCCCACCAGCCCGGTCGTGAGGAGCACGGCGACGAGGCGGTCGGCGCGCTCGGCGATCCCGACGTTGGCGGTCATCCCCAGCCCCTCGGCCCGGGCCTTCGCGTAGGACACGACGCTGCCGAGGATGAGGCACGCCAGCGCGAGAGCGGCCATGAGGTTGTCGTCGCCGTCACCGGCATACCAGAGGACCAGGCCCCCGAAGATGGCCGCGTCGCCCACCCGGTCCAACGTCGAGTCGAGGTAGGCGCCCCACCGGGAGGACCGGTCGAGCATCCGGGCCATGACGCCGTCGACGGTGTCGGAGAAGACGAAGGCCGTGATGACCAGGGTGCCGACGAGGAACTGGTGCCGCGGGTAGAACGCGAGCGCGCCGACTCCCACGCCGAGGGTGCCGACGATCGTGACGATGTCGGGGCTGACCCCCAGCCGCACCAGCACGGCAGCCACCGGCGTGAACACCTTCGTGAAGAAGGCGCGCGCGTATTTGTTCAGCATGGTTCGGCCAGCCTAGTGGCCCGGCGAGGTGCCGAGGCTCACACCCGGGCTGGCGCGCCGTGGACCCGGTTGTGCCGGAGCCCTGGTTGGGGGAAGGGTAAGGGCATGACCGGCCCAACCACGCCCACCCAGGCTCCCGTCGTCCCCGCTCTCGAGGCGATCCGCAACGTCGTCCTCGTCGGACCGAGCGGTGCCGGGAAGTCGCGCCTGTTCGACCACATCGTCGCGACGCTCACCGGGGCGGGCAGGCCGGCGAAGGAGGGCGAGCGCAGCCCGGGGCTGCGAGCCGCCACGGTGCAGGGCGACGCGGTGGTGATCACCCTGCTGGATGCGCCCGGCAACCCTGACTTCGTGGGTGAGGTCAGAGCGGGACTAAGGGCCGCCGACGCGGCCCTTTTCGTCGTCTCGGCGGCGGACGGCGCCGACGCGCAGACCCGGGCGCTGTGGCACGAGTGCGCGATCGTCGGCATGCCGCGCGCCCTGGTCATCACCCAGCTCGACGCCCGCGACGCAGACTTCGCCGCCACGCTCGAGGACTGCCAGGCGCACTTCGGCGCCGGCGTGCAGCCGCTCGGCGTCCCCATCCCCGGCTCGGAGGGGGCGGTCACCTCGATCGCCGACCTCCTGCTGGGCGAGATCCACGACTACGAGGGCGGCCGGCGGACGGTGCGCAAGGCGGGCGACGAGCACGCCGACATCTTCGACTCCTACCGCGACGGACTCATCGAGGGGATCATCGAGGAGTCCGAGGACTCCTCGCTCATGGACCGCTACC
>CAYPYK010000219.1:0-407 GCA_964414665.1 uncultured Intrasporangiaceae bacterium
TGAGGCCTGCGCCGGACCGACCCGTGGGGGCTCCCGCCCCCTCCCCGTAAGGGTTTCGTCATCACCCGGCGCGCCTCGTAAGGGTTTCGTCATCGCCCGGCGCGGTCACCGGTGACAGCCCCGCCCTAGCGTCGAGACATGGTTCACGTCGACGTCGTCCTGCCGACCCTGGACGAGGAGCAGGCCCTGCCGTGGGTCCTGTCACGGATGCCCTCGTGGGCCCGTCCGATCGTCGTCGACAACGGGTCGACCGACCGGTCCGTAGCCGTGGCGCACTCCTTCGGGGCGGTCGTCGTCGACGCGCCGCAGCGTGGCTACGGGGCGGCCTGCCATGCGGGGCTGCTCGCTGCGGAGGCGCCGCTCGTCGCGTTCGCCGACGCCGACGCGAGCCTCGACCCGGGCGCCCT
>CAYPYK010000219.1:417-5994 GCA_964414665.1 uncultured Intrasporangiaceae bacterium
GCTTACCGGGGCGGGCGGCACCTCGTCGTCGGCGCCCGCCGGGCGACCTCCCGCGAGGCCTGGCCGCTGCGGCTCCGGGTCGCCAACCGGGTCCTCGCCCGGCGCGTCGCGCGGCGGACCGGGGTGGGGCTGCCCGACATCGGGCCGATGCGGCTCGCACCGACGGAGCCGTTGCGCGGGCTCGGCATCGCCGACCGTCGTTCGGGATACCCCGTCGAGACGGTCGTCCGGGCCGCCGACGCCGGCTGGCTCGTCACGTCGGTGCCGGTCGACTACCTCCCCCGCGAGGGCCGGTCGAAGGTCACCGGCACGTGGCTCGGCGCGGCTCGGGCGGTCCAGGACATGAGCAGGGTGCTTGCGTCATGAGGCTCCAGGGTGCGGCGACGGCAGTGCTGGGCCGGTGGGCGGGCCCCTCCGCGGCCCCGACGCGGCCCGACCTCGACACGGTCATCGTGCTCGCCAAGTCGCCGAGGCCCGGACGGGTGAAGACTCGGCTCAGCCCGGTCTTCACGCCGAACGAGGCCGCACTGCTGGCCGCCGCCTCGATCCGCGACACGCTCGACGCCGCCCACGACACCGGGGCTCGCACCGTCGTCGCCTGGGACGGGCCGCGGACCCCCTGGCTGAAGGGCGACCGCGTCGAGGTCCTCGACCAGCGCGGCGACGGGCTCGGCGAGCGGCTCGACGCGGCCCTGCACGACGCGTTGGGCCACGCCGCCGACCGACCGACGCTGCTCGTCGGGATGGACACCCCGCAGATCTCCGCCACCGACCTCCGGACCGACTGGCACGGCGCCGACGCCGTGCTCGGTCTCTCGCAGGACGGGGGCTACTGGGCGATCGGGCTGCGCCGCTATCGGCCCGGCCTCTTCGACGGCGTGCCCATGTCGACCGACCACACGGGGCCGGACCAGCTGGCCCGGCTCCGCGCGTGCGGGCTGACCGTCCACCTCCTCCCGCCGATGCGCGACATCGACGAGCCCGAGGACGCCGAGGCGGTGGCCGCGCTCGTCCCCGGTACCCGGTTCGCCCGGACCTACCGCCGGATCGTCGCGGCGCCGTGCGACCCGACGGCCCTGTGGGACGCCGCCCTCGCCGGTCGCGCCGTCGACGTGTTCCGTCCCGGGAGCGCGCCCCCCGAGCCCTCACCGCTCGACGTCGCCGCCTGGCGGAGCATGTCGCCCGTCGACGAGCTCGTCGTCAGCCGGTGCACCGGCCCGGTCATCGACATCGGCTGTGGCCCGGGACGGTTCGTCGAGGCGCTGGCCGCGCGCGGCATACCGGCCCTCGGCATCGACCTCTCGACGGCCTCCGTCGGCCAGACCCGCGCCCGCGGCGGCAGCGCGCTGCTCCGCGACGTCTTCCGCACGCTGCCCGCCGAGGGGCGCTGGCGGACCCTGCTCCTCGCCGACGGCAACATCGGGATCGGCGCCGATCCGGTGGCGCTGCTCTCGCGCTGCCGCGAGCTGCTCAGCCCCGAGGGCGCGGCGGTCATCGAGGTCGACGAGGACGAGGGCCGCGACGAACGCTCTGACGTCACCCTGCATGGTCCGGTGGGCCGCACGTCGGTTCCGTTCCCGTGGGCGCAGGTCGGGTCGGCGGCCCTGACCCGGTATGCCGCGGCCGCGGGTCTGCTGCCGATGGAGGACTGGCGGGCCGCCGGCCGGGCGTTCGTCGTCCTGCGCCCGGCCGCGTGAGGCACGCGGGTGAGCCCGCTCTCGGGCGAACTCGCCGGGGCGGTGGGACCATGGGGAGGTGACCGAGATGACGTTGTCCTGGGACGTGGTGTCCGTCGACAAGCCCGACGACGTGAACGTCGTCATCGGGCAGGCGCACTTCATCAAGACGGTTGACGACCTGCACGAGGCACTGGTCGGGGTGAGCCCGACCCTGCGGTTCGGGGTCGCCTTCTGCGAGGCGTCCGGGCCACGGCTCGTCCGGCGGTCCGGCAACGACGCCGAGCTCGTCGACCTCGCGACGCGCAACGCGTCCGCCATCGCCGCCGGTCACATGTTCGTCATCCTCCTGCGGGACGGGTTCCCCCTGAACGTGCTCAACCCCGTGAAGGCGGTGCCCGAGGTGTGCACGATCTTCTGCGCCACCGCGAACCCGGTCGATGTCCTCGTCGCGGTGACCCCGCGGGGGCGTGGCATCGTCGGGGTGGTGGACGGGGAGCCGCCGCTCGGCGTCGAGACCGACGCCGACGTCACCGACCGGCGAGCCCTGCTGCGCACCATCGGCTACAAGCTCTGACGCCTGGTCGTGGGGCGTGGGCCCTCGCGGGCGTGGGCCATTGGCGGCCTCGGTGTTGGCGTAGGTTGTCAGCCGTCGGGTCCCGAGGTGCGCCAACGACCGGGAGAGGAACGCCATGAGGAGTCGACTCGCCAAGCTGGTGCTGCGAGCCGCCGGCTGGACGGCGGTCGGCGAGGTGCCCCGGACCGGGGTGCTCGTCGGTGCCCCGCACACGTCCAGCTGGGACTTCGTGATGATGCTGCTCATCATGTGGCGCGGCGGCGTCCCGCCCCGGGTGCTCATCAAGAAGGAGCTGGGCAACATCGAGCACTCCCGGAACCACTTCCTGCATGGGATCCTCGCCATGCGCGCGGAGAGGTGGTACGGTGCGGCCGGCGAGTTCTACTTCGTGGAGTTGCACGAGCCCGAAAACGCGGCGGCGTTCAACAACCGCGCGTGGTGCCTCCTGAAGGCGAACCGGTTCCTGGAGCAGGCGTCCCGCCCCGGGTGCTCATCAAGAAGGAGCTCTTCGCCGGGCCGCTCGGCTGGCTCCTGCCTCGGCTCGGCGGCATACCGCTCGACCGCGACAACCCGGCCGGCGTGGTCCGCGACCTCGTGCGCGAGGCCCGCAGCGGTGAGCCGTTCCTCCTCATCCTCGCAGCGGAAGGGACCCGCAAGAAGGGCGCGTACTGGAAGTCCGGCTTCTGGCGCATTGCGCGGGCGGCGAACCTTCCGATCGCCCTCGCCTTCGTCGACGGCCCCACTCGCACAGCGGGGTTCGGCCCCACCATCACCGCCACGGCCGACGTCGTCGCCGACATGGACAAGGTCCGGGAGTTCTACCGCGACAAGCGCGGCATCCACCCGGAGCTCCGCACCGAGCCTCGCCTCCGCGAGGAGGAGACGCGAGCCGGCGGCGAGCCCGGCTGACCTGGCCCGCTCCGCCCAGCCGGTCGCCGTCCCCCGGGGCTAGCCTGAGCCGCATGACCGACGACTTCGAATCCGCCGTCGCCGCGGTGTCCGCCCTGACCAAGGACCCTGGCCCGGAGGCCAAGCTCGCGCTGTACGCCCTCTACAAGCAGGCGACCGTCGGAGATGTCTCGGGGAAGCGCCCGGGCTTCACCAATGTCGTCGGCCGAGCGAAGTACGACGCCTGGGCGGCGCTGGTCGGCACGTCCGCCGAGGCTGCGCGGGCCGACTACATCACCAAGGTCGCCGAGCTCAGGGCCCCAGAGTAGGACATGAGCCCCCAGTCCTGGGGCCCGCTCGGGCGAGAGCCGCGCGGCCCCAGGAACACCGCCGGCCGACGGGGTCTGCGCAGTGAGCGTACGGCCGCTCCGCGGCAGACCCGCGTGGCCTCGTCGCCTTTTCGTCCCGTCGCGACTCCGAACGACGACTCCGGGCGGCATAACCAGGAGGGGTGCTGCGAAGGCGACGAACGCGGCACCGACCGCCGATGCGATCACCCACGCCGGCGTGGAGTCGAGGCTGGGTTCGGAGTGGCCCAGGGCTGCGGTGGCCCCCTCGCCGACCAGCATGGCCGCCGCGAAGGAGACCGGGAACAGCAGGAGTGACCACCACGCCCGTCGCACGTAGCGCCCGGCGGGCGCCTCCACCGTCGGGTGAGACATGGCGCTCATCATCGACACCCCCTCGGGGTTGGCCGGTGCGCCCTCACGCCTGTCGGAGGTATCGCTCCGGACACTCACAGGCTCTGACGTGGGCGACGGGCAGGCATGTCCCGGATACTCATCTCCGAGTCGGAAACGGCCGTCCCGCGGCCGAGCCGGGCGAGGTCCCTCGGCGGGCCCGTGAGGCATCACCTCGACACTGGCCGAGCCGAGCCGTCATGGAAGGACCATCGGCGAGCCCGGGGCGCGGAGCCTGGCAGCATCCTGTGGACGGCCGCCCGGAGTGTCACCGGCTGCGTCTACCATCGAACACATGTTCGACTCTCCAACACCGATGCGCCCGCCGATCGACGGGCCGTCCACCGAGGCGCCCGACGATGGGCGATCGTCGAACGGGCTGTCCACGGACGCGCTCGTGGGCCTGGTCGCTCGGCTGGGGTCGATGGAGACCGCGACCGGCGACGCCGAAAGGATCGACCGCATCGCGGCGCTCGAGCGGCTCAAGGGCGCCGCGGCGGCCGCCCAGGCGCGTGAGAGCGTGCAGTTCGACGCCTCACAACGGGCCGCGCAGGTGGCTCGGGGGGTGGCGCCGGAGCTGGTCGGCCGGGGCATCGCCGATCAGGTGGCACTGGCGCGCAGCGAGTCCCCCCACGCCGGGTCCCGCTTGCTCGGGTTGGCCAAGGCCCTGGTACACGAGATGCCGCAGACTCTTGCGACGCTGACCACCGGAGAGACGAGCGAGTGGCGGGCGACGGTCATGGCGCGCGAGACCGCCTGCCTGTCGGTCGAGGATCGCCGGCGTGTCGACGCCGAGATCGGACCCCATCTGGCCGACCTGGGCAACGGTGCGGTTGAGCGGGCCGCCCGGATGCTGGCCCAGCGGCTCGACGCTGCGGCGGCCGTCGCCAGAGCTTCGCGTGCGGCCCAGGACCGCCGCGTCACGATCCGGCCCGCCCCGGACACGATGACCTTCCTGACCGCCCACCTGCCCGTCGCCGACGGGGTCGCGGTGTATGCCGCCCTCGACGCCGCCGCTCGCCGGCTGGTCTCCACGGGTGACGGTCGCGGCCGGGGGCAGATCATGGCCGACACCCTCGTCGAGCGACTGACCGGGCGGGCGCACGTCTCGGGTCACCCGGTCGAGATCGGGCTGGTGATGACCGACCGGGCCCTCCTCGGCGGTGCCGACGACCCCGCCATGGTGGCCGCCCCCGGGGTGGGCCCCGTTCCCCTGCCTGCCGCGCTGGCGCGTCGGTTGGTGACCCCGTCCGACCTCGGCGCGACGATCGAGGCGTCATCGCCCGAACGCGAGGCCGACGAGAGCGCGCGACTGCGGGCCAAGGTCTGGGTGCGTCGGCTCTACACCACACCCGACGGCCGCGACCTGGTGGCGACCGACTCCCGGCGCCGCAGCTTCGATGGGGCGCTGCGCAGGATGCTCGTACTGCGCGACCAGACCTGCCGCACGCCGCACTGCGACGCCCCGATCCGGCAGGGCGACCACGTCCGCCCATACCGTGCCGATGGCCCCACCTCTCTCGCCAACTCCGCCGGGCTCTGCCAGCGCTGCAACCAGGTCAAGGAGACACCTGGCTGGGCCACCCAGGTCGACTCGCCGGGGCCCACCGCTGCCGATGCCCGGGGCCTGCGACCGACAACTGCGCAAGACTCCACAAACCGGCCCACCACCGCTCATCGCACGACGATCACCACG
>CAYPYK010000220.1:0-5955 GCA_964414665.1 uncultured Intrasporangiaceae bacterium
CCAGAGCCTGGTCGGTGACCCGCCCGCCGGGGTTGCGGAAGATCTTCGCGTCGCCGGGTCGCAGGCCCAGCATCCCCAGTGGGTCGATGCGCGAGTCCATGCAGGTGACCACGGCGATGCCGGCGTGCGCGACCCCGTCGAAGCCGCTGAGGTCGAAGGTCGTCGCGAACTCTCGGTTGGCGGCGAGGATGTCACCGAACGAGTTGTCCATCAGGCCCTCACACCAGCCCTGGCCGCTTGCCGATGCTCATCGCGACCGGCGTCGTCACCGAGGCGAAGAAGTCGTTGCCCTTGTCGTCGACGACGATGAACGCCGGGAAGTCCTCGACCTCGATCCTCCACACTGCCTCCATGCCGAGCTCGGGGTACTCGAGCACCTCGACGGACCTGATGCAGTCCTGCGCCAGCCGGGCCGCGGGACCGCCGATCGAGCCGAGGTAGAACCCGCCGTGGGCCTGGCAGGCGTCGGTCACCTGTTGGCTGCGGTTGCCCTTGGCGAGCATGACCATCGAGCCGCCTGCGGCCTGGAACTGCTCGACGTAGGAGTCCATCCGCCCGGCCGTCGTGGGCCCGAAGGAGCCGGACGGCATACCCTCCGGCGTCTTGGCCGGCCCGGCGTAGTAGACCGGGTGGTCCCTGAGGTATGCCGGCATCTCCTCGCCGGCGTCGAGGCGCTCCTTGATCTTGGCGTGCGCGATGTCGCGCGCGACGACGAGGGTGCCGCTGAGCGAGAGCCGGGTCTTGACCGGGTGCTTGGCCAGCTCGGCGAGGATCTCGGGCATCGGCCGGCGCAGGTCGATCCGGACCGCGTCGTCGGGGGCGGTCTCGCCCTCGTGGCCGGCGCCACCCAGCTCCTCGTGGGTCGTCTCCGGCATGAACCGCGCCGGGTCCGTCTCGAGCTGCTCGATGAACACGCCCTCGGGGGTGATCTTGCCGAGGCACTGCCGGTCGGCCGAGCACGAGACGGCGACCGCGATGGGCAGCGATGCGCCGTGCCGGGGGAGGCGGACGACCCGGACGTCGTGGCAGAAGTACTTGCCGCCGAACTGCGCGCCGACGCCGAACTGCCGGGTCAGCTCGAGCACCTTCGCCTCGAGCTCGACATCGCGGAACCCGTGCGGTATCGGGTCGCCCGAGGTGGGCAGCGTGTCGAGGTACTTGGCGCTCGCGTACTTGGCCGTCTTGAGCGCGAACTCGGCGCTCGTCCCGCCGATGACGATGGCGAGGTGGTAGGGAGGGCAGGCGGCGGTGCCGAGGCTGCGGAGCTTCTCGTCGAGGAAGCGCATCATCGCCGCCTCGGTGAGGACCGCCTTGGTCTCCTGGTAGAGGTAGCTCTTGTTCGCGCTGCCACCGCCCTTGGCCATGAAGAGGAACTTGTATGTCGTCTCGTGCCCGGGGGCGGTGTCGGCGTACAGCTCGATCTGGGCCGGGAGGTTGGACCCGGTGTTCGTCTCCTCCCACGTCGTCAGCGGGGCCATCTGCGAGTAGCGCAGGTTGAGGCGCGTGTAGGCGTCGAAGACACCACGCGAGATGGCCGCCTCGTCGGTGCCCTCGGTGAGAACGTGCTGGCCGCGCTTGCCCATGACGATCGCCGTGCCGGTGTCCTGGCACATCGGCAGGACGCCCCCGGCGGAGATGTTGACGTTCCTCAGCAGGTCGTGGGCGACGAACTTGTCGTTGTTGCTCGCCTCGGGGTCCTCGAGGATCGACCGCAGCTGGGCCAGGTGCGCGGGGCGGAGGTAGTGGGCGATGTCGTGCATCGCCGTCTCGGTGAGCAGCCGCAGCGCCTCCGGGGCGACCTGGAGGAACGTCCGGCCGTCCGGGCCCGGCACGACCTCGACCCCCTCGGTCGTCAGCAGCCGGTAGGGGGTGGCGTCCTCCCCGATCGGCAGCAGGTCCTCGTAGGCGAACTCGGCCATCGTGCGTCCTCTTCTGTCTCGTGCGGTCAGGGGTCTGCCGGGCTGCCCGGCGCGTCGGCTCAGGCGCCGATCTCGGTCCGGGTGGGGGCGTAGGCACCGGCGGGGCCGACGGTCACCCCGCTGCTCGCCAGGGCCCTGGCGACCGCCGGAGCGATCTCGGCCAGGGTGGCCGACGCGAGGCGCTCGCGACAGTGGCCGCCTCCGAGCAGACCGAGGTCGACGAGGCCGGAGATGAGGCCGGCCATGAACGAGTCGCCGGCGCCGACGGTGTCGATGACCCGCTCGGCGACGGCCGGCTCGTGGCCGGTCTCGCCGGTGCCGCTCACCCGGTAGGACACCCCGTGGGGGCCGCGTGTCACGACGACGAGGCCCGGACCCATCGAGGCCCACCGCCGCATGACCTGGTCGACCGGCTCGTCGGCATACAGGTAGGCGATGTCCTCGTCGCTCGCCTTGACGACGTCGGTGTGGCCGATGAGCTCCTCGACCCGTGGGCGCACCTCGTCGGGGGTCCCCATGATGGTCGGCCGGATGTTCGGGTCGTACGACGTCGTGGCACCGGGGCGGGCGCGCACGAGGGCGGCGGTCACCTCGACCTCGCCCGGAGTGAGCGTCGTCGCGATGGACCCCGTGTGGACGTGGACGGTCCCCTCGGGCAGGGCGATCATCGGCAGGTCCCAGTGCAGGTCGAAGACGTAGGACGCGCCGCCGTTCTCGTCGATCGTCGCGTCGGCGGTCGAGGTCGGCTCGTCGTGCTGGCCGCCGGCCACGAGCCGGACCCCGACCTCATCGAGCAGCCTCGCGCACCGCGCGCCCCTGTCGTCCCGACCGAGGACGGTCGCGAAGTCGACCGCGTGGCCGAGGCGCGCCAGGCCCATGGCGACGTTGGCGGGAGAGCCCCCGACGTGCTCGGCGACGGCCCCGTCCGGGGTCCGCGCGATGTCGATGAGCATCTCCCCGATGACGAGCAGCCGCTCGGCCATGTCGTGACCTCCGTGAGGTGGCGATGCGAACGCGTCCGACTCTATCGGGGCCCGCGAGCCGCGCGGCCCCGGGCTCGGGGAGCCGGCCGGCCTTCCGCAGGCCACCCCGGTTGGCCTGGTGGGGTGGCCGTCGGGGACCATGGGCCGGTGAGCTCCCCGCCCTCGGCCAGCCGCTACGCGCTCGGATCGGTCCCCAACATGATCCGGTCCCTCGTCGTCGTTCTCGGGATCGTCCTCGTCGTCATCTTCATGCTGCCGCGGACGAGCACGGTGCCGCGGCCGCCGGTGGACGTCACCGGGAACGCCGTCGCCGTCGCCGGCGAGACCGGCTGGGCGGTCGAGGCGCCGCAGGGGCTGCCCGGCGGGTGGCACCCCACCGCCGCCCGCTACGACACGACGAACCAGTCGGTGCCGACGTGGTTCGTCGGCTACCAGACCCCGTCCGGGGCGTATGCCGCCCTGAGCCAGGCCGCGAACACCGGTCCGGAGTGGCTCTCGGCCCAGACCGGCCGCGGCACCCGGACAGGGGAGCGGACGCTCCGCGGCCGGACGTGGCTCGAGTACACGCGCCCCGACGGCACCCAGAACAGCCTGGTCGCCGAGTCCGAGGCGACCGGTGGTGTGACGACCGTCGTGAGCGGGACGGCGGGGTGGGGCGAGCTGGTGACGCTGGCCGATCACCTGCGTCCCGCCACCGCCGGTTCCTCACCCACCTCCTCGTAAGGGCGACCGGTGCCGTCGTGAGGCGATCGGCGCCGCTCTCGGGCTAGTCGCCCTCGACGGCCGCGACCTGGGTGCGGGCCCGGTCCAGCCACCACGAACAGTGAGCTGCCAGGGCCTCACCGCGCTGCCACAGAGCGACGCTCGCCTCGAGGGTGACCTGGCCGCCCTCGAGCCGGTCGACGATCGCCGTCAGCTCGTCGCGGGCCTGCTCGTAGGACAGCTGCGCCACGTCGGCGTTGGGGTCCTCGGTGGGCTCGGTCGCGGCGGCGTCGGGCTCGGTGCGCTTGGCCATGCCCGCCAGCCTAGGCCCCGGGCCCCCCGGTTCGAGGTATTCGGGTGCCCTCAGACGCCACCGGAATACCTCGAACCGGGGGGCGAGGGGTCCGGCTCGGGCGGGACGGCGCGCGCAGCGAACGGGCCGCCCGCCACCCGGATCGCGAGCAGCTCCTCCGGCGTCAGCTCGGCGGGGTCGCGGACGATGGCTCCGGCCTCGTGGGACACGATGGCGTACCCCCGGTCCAGGGTCGCCTGGGGGGAGAGGGTGTGGACCCGGGCGCTCAGCTGGCGCAGCTCGGCGGCATCGTGCTCGAGCCGGGCGGCGACCCGCCGGCGGCCTCGGTCGCGCAGGGCGACCACGCTCGCCCGCTGGGCCCGGGCGAAACCACCTGGGTCGGTCATCACCGGCCGCGACATCAGGGAGGCGAGGTGGCGGCCCTCGGCGTCGAGGCGTCCGCCGAGGGCGCGGCATACCCGTCCCCACGCGACCTCGACCGTGCGCCGCTCCACCGCCGCGTCGGGCACGACGGCCTTGGCCGCGTCGGTCGGGGTCGACGCGCGGTGGTCGGCGAGCTGCTCCAGTTCTGCCACCAGTTCCGCCATGCCCGGGAACAGGGCGGTATGCACGCAGATATGGGTGTTGTAGTAGGCCAGGAAATCGACGCGCAGCGCATCGAAGCGCGGGTCGTCCGGAGCGACATCGAAGCCCAGCCCGAGCAGGCCACGCGCACCGTGTGAAGCCTGCGGACGGATGGTTTCCAGCGGCAGCGGCGGCAGGTTGTGCAGTTCGCGCACATGGTTCAGCGCGGCGGCAAGGTCGGGTGCGGTATCGGCGAAGGTGCCGTCGAGGTCGAACAAGACCCCTTTAATCACGATGACAGGAGAAGATGTAATTGACGTCCGCATCCTTGCCGAGCGAATAGACCTTGCTCAGCGGGTTGTAGCTCATGCCGGTGATATCGTCTACGCCGAGGCCGGCATTGCGGCAAAGCTGGGCCAGTTCGGAAGGTTTGATGAATTTGGCGTAGTCATGCGTGCCGCGCGGCAGCAGCTTGAGCAGGTATTCGGCGCCGATCACCGCGAACAGGTAGGACTTGGGGTTGCGGTTGATGGTGGAGAAGAACACGTGGCCGCCCGGCTTGACCAGTTGCGCGCAGGCACGCACCACGCTTTGCGGATCGGGCACGTGCTCCAGCATTTCCATACAGGTGACCACGTCGTAATGTTCCGGTTGTTCTGCCGCCAGCTCTTCTACCGCGATCTTGCGGTATTCGACCTGCTTGCCGCTTTCCAGCAGGTGCAGCTTGGCGACCTGCAGCGCCTTGTCGCCGAGGTCGATGCCGGTGACGTTCGCACCCAGTCCGGCCATGCTCTCGGACAGGATGCCGCCGCCGCAGCCGACGTCCAGCACCGCCTTGCCGGAAAGCTGTGCAATTTGGTCGATATAGCCCAGGCGCAGCGGATTGATCTCGTGCAGCGGCCGGAACTCGCTGCTGGTATCCCACCAGCGGTGGGCGAGTTGGCTGAATTTTTCCAGTTCGAGCGGATCGGCGTTGGTCATGACGGGTTTTCGTTAAGGTAATGGGGCGAATGTAGCAAAACCGCGCGTAATTAAAAAGCCCCGTGCCGTGTCGGCAGCCCGGATAAAGGGGCAATATTGTTTTGTCGCGGCAATCGCCTGCGTGATAAAATGACAGGCTGTTTTTATGCATTATTTCAGGTACCGTCATATATGGAACAATTTGCCAAAGAAACCCTGCCGGTCAGCCTCGAAGAGGAAATGCGCACGTCGTATCTCGACTATGCGATGAGCGTGATCGTCGGCCGCGCCCTGCCCGATGTGCGCGACGGCCTGAAACCGGTGCACCGTCGCGTGCTGTATGCGATGCACGAGCTCAACAACGACTGGAACAAGCCCTACAAAAAGTCGGCGCGCGTGGTCGGCGACGTGATCGGTAAATACCACCCGCACGGCGATACCGCGGTATACGACACCATCGTGCGCATGGCGCAGGACTTCTCGCTGCGCTACCCGCTGGTCGACGGCCAGGGCA
>CAYPYK010000221.1:0-4902 GCA_964414665.1 uncultured Intrasporangiaceae bacterium
TCGCAGGTGTCGATGACGCGACCGACGATCTGGGCGACGCCGGCCGGCTCGAGCTGGGCGCCCCCCGGGTCGGTGAGGTAGAAGGTGTCGAGCGTCTGGCCGGCATACGTGGCGATGTGGGCCGACCGCACCGACAGCCCGGCGTCGGCGAAGGCCAGCCCGAGCTCGTGCAGCAGCGCCGGACGGTCGTCGGCGCGCACCTCGAGGACCGTGGCGTCGGCACTCGCGGCGGGCACGACGAACGCGCGAGCCTGGCCCGGCGGCCCGGTCAGGGCCCGGGAGGTCGGGCGGCCGGCCCCGGACCGGCGCCGGTGCAGCGACTGCAGCGGGCCGCGGTCTCCCGAGGCGAGCCGGGTCAGCCCCCGGGCGAGCCGGTCGGACTCCGGCGCCGCCCCGCTCGGGGACTCGACGTGCCACTCGTTGGCGGCCACGCCGTCGACCGTGCGCAGCACTGCCGTCCGGACGAGGAAGCCCTCGGCGGCGAGCAGCCCGGCCGTGTCGGCGAACAGCCCCATCCGGTCGAGGTCGAAGATGTCGAGGCGGTACGAGCCGCCGCGCGGGAGGACCTGCACGACCGGCTCCCCCGTGCCGCCGATCGCCGGGAAGAGGTCGTTGAGCGAGGCCGTCGGCTCGGGGTCTCGCAGCCGCCCGGCGTCGTCGAACCGGGCCCGCACGGTCTCGGCGAGCTGCCCGAGCAGCGAGGCGCGCCAGTCGGTCCAGGCCTTCGCCCCAGCGGCCGAGGCGTCGGCCTCGGTGAGCGCGAGCAGCAGCGCGAACACGTCACGGTCGCTCCCGACGGCCTCGAGGGCCGCAGCGACGGTGGCCGGGTCCTGGTGGTCGCGGCGGGTGGCGAGCTCGATGAGGGTCAGGTGCTCGCGCACGAGGGTGTCGATGATCTTGACGTCCGGCTCCGGGAAGCCCATCCGCCGCGCCGCCTCGACCGCGAGGGGCGCTCCCGCCGTCGAGTGGTCGCGGGCACCGCGGACCTTGCCGATGTCGTGGAGCAGGGCCGCGACGAGCAGCAGGTCGGGACGCGAGACGTCGCGGACCATCCCCGTGCTCCGGACCACGGCCTCGATGAGGTGCCGGTCGACGGTGTGCCGGTGCACGGGGTTGTGCTGCGGGCGGCAGCGGACGTCCGCCCACCGCGGGATCCAGTCGTCGATGACGCCGACCTGGTCCAGACCCTCCCACACCGTGACCAGCCCCGGGCCGCTGGCGAGCAGGTCGGCGAACAGGCCGCGCGCCAGCTCCGGCCACGGCGTGGGCAGGGCCGGGCACCGATGCTTGAGGTTCTCCAGCGTCATCGGCGAGAGGGGCAGGTTGGCCCGGGCGGCGACCACCGCGGCGCGCAGCGGCAGCAGCGGGTCGTCCTCGAGGAGCCGTCCGGAGCCGAGGACGACCTCGCCGTCGCTCTCGAACAGGCCGAAGCCGAGCGGGGACATCTGCGGACGGCGCGGGCCCACCCGAAGCACGCGGGCGCGCTGGGACTGGCCGGCGCGGCGGACGGTGCCGTCGAGGGCGTAGGCGATGGTGCGGGCCGCCCTTGACACCTCGGTGAGCATGTCGTCGGGATCGCCGTAGCCGAGCAGGGCGGCGACCGCGTCGTGGTCCTCTCGGCCGAGCCGGTCGCGGCCGCGGCCGGTGACGACGTGCACCGCGTCCCGGACGTCGAGCAGCCGGGCGTACGCCGCGTCGACAGCGCCGTGCGGACGGTCCGTCAGCCACGCCGCGGTGAGGGCCTTGAGGACGGTCATGTCGCGCAGGCCGCCGTGCGCCTCCTTGAGGTCGGGCTCGATGTCCTGGGCCAGCTCGCCGTGGCGGTGGTGGCGGGCTTGCAGAGCCTCGGTGAGCTGTGGGAGCCGCTTGCGGGCGTTCGCGCGCCAGTCGTGGGCCACGGTGGTCCGGGCCGCCGCGACCACCTCCTCGTCGCCGGCGACGCACGAGAGGTCGAGCAGCCCGACGGCCGCGGTGAGGTCGTCGCCGGCCACGGTGCGGCACTGGTTGACGGTGCGGACACTGTGGTCGAGGCGGACGCCGGCGTCCCAGATCGGGTACCAGATCCGGTCGGCGAGGGCGGTGACCTCCTGGGCCCCGAGCGAGCGGTCGAAGTGGACGAGGACGAGGTCGTAGTCGCTCAGCGGGCCGGCGTCGCCGCGACCCAGGCTGCCGACCGCAGCCAGGGCGATCCCCCCGGCGGTCCGGCCGGCGGTCGCCGACGCCCACACCTCGCCGAGCCACTGGCGGTTGAACTCCGCGAGCGCCCTACGACGGGCCGAGCCGGCGCCCGCGGCTGAGAAGCTGCGAGTGCCGGCCAGGTCGAGCCGCCGTGCCGCGACGTCGGTGGACTCGATGCCCATCAGGGTCCCTTCCGCTGCGGTGTCCTACCCTGGCGATTGTCCTACCTGTCGTCCTGCCTGGCACCCGGTGCGCGCCCGCCGATGGTGCAACGGGCGGACGCGCACCGGGGGTTGCGGCATACCGATGGTGTGCCTGGCCGGGCCCCGCCTCAGATGGCCTCGGCGCCGTGCTCGCCGGTACGCACCCTCGCGACGTCCTCGACCGCGGTGACCCAGACCTTGCCGTCGCCGATCCGGCCGGTCTGCGCGGACTTGAGGATGACGTCGACGACGGGGCCGGAGTCCACATCGTCGATGAGGACCTCCAGGCGGACCTTCGGCACGAAGTCCACGGTGTACTCGGCACCGCGGTAGACCTCGCTGTGACCGCGCTGGCGACCGTAGCCGGACGCCTCGCTGATCGTCATGCCGCTGATCCCGAAGGCCTCGAGGGCCTCCTTGACCTGGTCGAGCTGGTGGGGCTTGATGATCGCGGTGACCAGCTTCATCCGTTGGCTCCTTCCAGCGACGGGGCGGGTGCCGAGCTCGCGACCGACGCGCCGGTCCCGAAGCGGCCCCCGAGGAGCCCGGCGTCGTAGGCCGACTCGCCGTGCTCGTTGGAGTCGATGCCCTCGATCTCGGACTCGTCGGTGATCCGCCAGCCGATCGTGTACTTGATCGCCAGGCCGATCACGGCCGTCAGGACGCCGGTCCACACGACGGTGAACAGCGCCGCCCCCGTCTGGTTGCCGAGCGAGGAGAGGCCGCCGCCGTAGAAGAGGCCGTCGATGCCACCCGGAGCTGCCGCGGTCGACAGGAACCCGATGAGGATGGTGCCGACGAGGCCACCGACGAGGTGGACGCCGACGACGTCGAGCGAGTCGTCGAGGTCGAACCTGTACTTCAGGCTCACCGCCCAGGCACACAGCGCGCCCGCGACCGCGCCGATCGCGATCGCACCGACGAGGTTGACCGCCCCACACGACGGGGTGATCGCGACCAGGCCCGCGACGATGCCCGACGCGGCACCCAGCGAGGTGGCCTTGCCGTGCAGGATCCGCTCCATGGCGAGCCACGCCAGCATCGCGGCACAGGTCGCGAGCGTGGTGTTCATGAAGGTGAACCCGGTCTCGGACATGAACTGTGCGGTGCTCTTCTCGGCGGTGTCGCCGGCGAGCACGACCGAGCCGACGTTGAAGCCGTACCAGCCGAACCACAGCAGGCCGGCGCCGGCCATGGTGAGGGTCAGGTTGTGCGGCTTCATGGGCTCCTTGCCGAAGCCCTTCCGCCGGCCGATGATGAGCGCCAGCACGCCACCGGCGATGCCGGCGTTGATGTGCACGACCGTGCCACCCGCGTAGTCCTGCTGCGCCAGGTGGCTGTAGACCCAGCCGCCGCCCCAGGTGTTGTGGGCGATCGGGAAGTAGCACAGCGTCAGCCACAGCGGCACGAAGACCATCCATGACGAGAACTTGACGCGGTCGGCGATGGCGCCGGAGATGAGAGCCGCGGTGATCGTGGCGAACGTGAGCTGGAACAGCACCCCGATGTAGGGGCTGCCAGTGCCCGTGGCATCGCTGTGCCAGTCGACCCCGTTGAGGCCGAACAGCTCGAACGGGTTGCCGATGAGCTTGCCGTTCCCCGCGCCGGCCCAGCCCTCCGACCAGCCCCACAGCACGAAGACGATGGCGCCGATCCCGAAGGCCCCGTACGACATCATCATCATGTTCAGCACGGACTTCGAGCGGCTCATGCCGCCGTAGAAGAGGGCCAGAGCTGGCACCGTCATCATCAGGACGAGGGCTGTCGCCACGAGCATGAAGGCGTAGTAGCCGTCCAAGGAACCTCCAGAGTTCGGATAGTTGCGGGCAGGCCCACCCGGCGCCATCGGCCCCGGAGCGGCACCCCGCCCTTGTACGCCCAACAGCCTTGAGTCGGCAGGTTTCGCGGTGCGGCTCATCGTGTTTCGTGGATGTTGCATGAATGCCCGCTGTGTAAGCATCGGGTAACCCCGCCCCCCGGATCCCACATCCCGAGACCCCGTGGACTGTGCGACAGTGACGAGGTGGCACCGGTCCTGCTCTTCGACGGCGACTGCGGCCTGTGCTCGTCGCTGGCCCGGTTCGCGACGGCCCGGTTGCGGCCCGCCGGGCACGGTGCCGAGTCGTATGCCGTGCTGCCGTACCAGGACTACGACCTCGCCTCGGTGGGACTCGCCGAGGCGCAGTGCACCGAGGCCCTGCAATGGGTGGACGAGCGGGGCCACTCTCGCTCGGCCCAGGACGCCGTGGCGCGGCTGCTCCTCGCCTCGCGCTGGTGGGCGCGGCCGGCGGGGGCGCTCCTGCTCGCCCCGGGCGTGCACGCCGTGGCGGGGGCGGCATACCGCTGGGTGAGCCGCAACCGGCACCGGCTACCCGGTGGCACGCCCGCGTGCGCCCGGGACCAGGACCCAGCGTCCGCGTAACTGGCGGCCATGACGACCAGACACTCGGACGCAACGCGCGGCGCGGACCCAGCGTCCGCGTAACTGGCGGCCATGACGACCAGACACTCGGACGCAACG
>CAYPYK010000221.1:5002-5883 GCA_964414665.1 uncultured Intrasporangiaceae bacterium
CGCGGCGCGGGACCGCTCAGTCCAGGATGGCGTCGACGAAGGCCTCGGGGTCGAACGGCGCAAGGTCGTCGGGGCCCTCCCCCAGCCCGACGAGCTTGACCGGCACGCCGAGCTTGCGCTGCACGGCGACGACGATGCCGCCCTTGGCCGTGCCGTCGAGCTTGGTCAGGACGATCCCGGTGATGCCGACGACCTCCGCGAACACCTCCGCCTGGCGCAGGCCGTTCTGGCCCGTCGTCGCGTCGAGGACGAGGAGGACCTCGTCGATGGGCGAGCGCTTCTCGATGACCCGCTTGACCTTGCCGAGCTCGTCCATCAGGCCGACCTTTGTATGCAGCCGTCCCGCGGTGTCGATGATGACGGCATCGGCCTCGAGCTCGGCTGCGGCGGAGACGGCGTCGAACGCCACCGAGGCCGGGTCGGCGCCGTCGCGGTCCGAGCGCACCGTCGGCACCCCGACCCGCTCGCCCCAGGTCTGCAGCTGGTCGGCCGCCGCCGCCCGGAACGTGTCGGCCGCCCCGAGGACGACATCCTTGTCCTCGGCGACGAGCACCCGGGCCAGCTTGCCGACGGTCGTTGTCTTGCCGGTGCCGTTGACGCCGACCACGAGGATGACGGCCGGCCGGCCGTCGACGCGCGACGAGGCGACCTCGCGGTCCATGGTGGGGTCGACCAGCTCGATGAGGTCCTGACGCAGCCAGCCGCGCACCGTCGCCTCGTCGGTCGACCCGTCGACCAGCACCTGCGTCCGCAGGCGCTCGACGAGCTCGGTGCTCGCCTCGACCCCGAGGTCAGCGGCGAGCAGGGTGTCCTCGACCTCCTCCCAGGCCGCCTCGTCGAGGTGGCCGCGCGATAGCAGCGCGAGCAGCCCCTGGCCGAGC
>CAYPYK010000222.1:0-5846 GCA_964414665.1 uncultured Intrasporangiaceae bacterium
CTGGGGAAGGCGGACTCGATGAGCGTCTGGTAGCGGCGCATGTCGACGATGTGGTCGACGTGCTCGATGTCGACGGGGCACTGCTCGACGCAGGCGCCGCACATCGTGCACGACCACAGCACGTCGGTGTCGATGACCGCTCCCGGTCCGTCCGGACGGTATGCCGTCATCGGGTCGTTGATGTCGTAGCCGGTATCGCCGACGAGGGGGAGGTCGGACCACCGGACCTCCTCGGTGGCGCTCCCGTCGTGGGGGGCCGGCGCCTGCGCCACGGTGGCCGGGACGGCATCGGGGTCGCCGCCATGCGCGGCGAGCGCGCGGGCGTAGGGGGCCCTGTCGGTCGCGTGGCCGCGCAGGGCCATCACGAGCAGCTTGGGCGACAGCGGCTTGTCGGTGTTCCATGCGGGGCACTGGCTCTGGCAGCGCCCGCACTCGGTGCAGGTGCTGAAGTCGAGCAGGCCCTTCCAGGTGAAGTCCGCGACGGTTCCGACGCCGAGGGAGACGCCCTCGTCGAGGTCCTCCATGGTGTCGACGTGGAAGGGCCTGCCGCCGACGGTGAGCGGCTTGAGCGCCCCCAGGGCGACCGGTCGTCGCCCGAAGAGCACGTTGAGCGGGGCGGTGAAGATGTGCAGGTGCTTGGAGTGGAGCACGAAGATGAGGAAGACCAGCATGACGCCGATATGGACGAGCAGTCCGACCTTCTCGAGGACCTGGTTGGTGTCCGTGCCCAGGGGGGCGAGGAGCCGGCCCGCGGCTCGGGACATGAAGGCCGCGTTGCCGTAGGGGAAGTGACCGGCGTTCACGGAGGCGCCCCGGAAGAGGAACATCGACCAGATGACGTTGACGATCATGAACAGCGTCAGCCAGGCGCCGCCGAGGTGCGAGCCGTCGAAGCGGGACCGGCGACCCAGCCGCTCCGGTGAGTTCCGCAGCCGGATCGTCGCGAACACGACGAGGCCGACCAGGGCCAAGGTCGCGATGAGGTCCTGCGCGAAGCCGAGGACCGCCCAGTGGCCGATGAGCGGGATGTGGAAGCCCTCGTCGAAGAGCGAGCCGTACGCCTCGAGATAGACCGACGACATGATGAGGAAGGCCCAGAACACGAAGAAGTGCGCGGCGCCGGGAACAGACCACTTGAGCAGCTTGCGCTGCCCCAGGACCTCCACCAGCTCGGTCTTGACCGCCGTGCCGAGACGCTTGGTGACGTTCTCGACCCGGTCGGGTGCGGGCTGTCCACTTGAGATCAGGCGGTAGATCCACACGACTCGCCGGACCGCGAGCGGCAGGGCGATCGCGTTCATGACGAGGCCGAGCACCAGCACGAGGGTCATCAGTCACTCCAACCGGGGCGGGGACGTCGGGTCAGGCGTTGAGGCCTTCGGTCCGAGACTACGGGGGGCTCGCCGCGCGGTCAGCAGACGATCCGTGTGACGGGGATCCTACTGGCCAGTAGGCTCGTCCGCGGGCCCGGGGCGGCGAGGAGGCGGGGGCCCAGGTTGCGCTCGGAAATAACGATCTGTTGGAATAGACATAACATGTCATGGGTTCACCCGAGATGGGACGGCCCGCGACGACCGGGGCCGGGCGGAGGTCTCGACGCAGACCCCCGCGAGAACCCGACCGAGCACCACGCCGACCGGTTCGCAGCGTCGCGAGCGGACGGCATACCGACCACGCAGGAGCTCCGCATGCCGATCCTCAACGACGTCACCCAGGCCGTCGGGAACACCCCGCTCGTGCGGCTCAACCGGATCATCGACACCGGCGACAGCGGCACCACGGTTGCGGTCAAGCTCGAGTTCTACAGTCCGGCGAGCTCGGTCAAGGACCGGATCGGCGTCGCCATCGTCGACGCCGCCGAGGCCGCGGGGGCGCTGAAGCCGGGCGGCACCATCGTCGAGGCGACCTCGGGCAACACCGGGATCGCCCTGGCCATGGTCGGTGCGGCTCGCGGCTACCACGTCGTTCTCGCGATGCCCGAGTCGATGTCCAAGGAGCGCCGGGCCCTGCTCCGGGCCTATGGCGCCGAGCTCATCCTCACCCCGGCCGGCGGCGGCATGCAGGGGGCGGTCGACGAGGCCGACAAGATCGTCGCCGAGCGCGAGGGGGCCGTTCTGGCCCGCCAGTTCGCCAACGAGGCCAACCCCGAGGTCCATCGGCGCACCACCGCGGAGGAGATCTGGAAGGACACCGACGGTGGCGTCGACGTCCTCGTCGCGGGCATCGGCACCGGCGGCACGATCACCGGCGTGGGCCAGGTCCTCAGGTCGCGCAAGCCCGGGGTGAAGATCATCGCCGTCGAGCCGGCCGAGTCGCCCATCCTCAACGGCGGCCAGCCGGGTCCGCACAAGATCCAGGGCATCGGGGCCAACTTCGTCCCCGAGATCCTCGACACCACCGTCTACGACGAGGTCGTCGACATCGACGCCGGGACCGCTGTCGACTGGGCCCGCCGGGCCGCCAAGGAGGAGGGGCTGCTGGTCGGCCTGTCCTCGGGAGCCGCGCTCGCCGCCGCCGCCCAGGTCGCCGCCCGGCCCGAGAGCGCCGGCAACACGATCGTCGTCATCATTCCGAGCTTCGGTGAGCGCTACCTCTCCACCATGCTGTTCGAAGGGATCGTGGACTGACGCCATGGCCACCTTGACCACCCTCACCTCACCGCCGAGCCGGGCGTCCCGCGCCCGGCTGCTGTCCGGGACCCGCACCTTCCGGCGGGCGGTGAGTGAGGACATCGACGCGGCGATCGCCCGCGACCCCGCGGCCGCCTCGCGCGCCGACGTGTTCTTCAACTCGCCCGGGCTGCACGCCATCTGGTCCTATCGGGTGGCGCACCGCCTGTGGCAGCGCCCGGCGCTCAAGCCCGCGGCCCGCATCCTGTCGACGCTCACCCGCGCGGTGACCGGCGTCGAGATCCACCCCGGCGCCCAGATCGGCCGACGGTTCTTCATCGACCACGGCACCGGGGTCGTCATCGGCGAGACCGCCGAGGTGGGTGACGACGTCATGCTCTACCACGGGGTGACCCTCGGCGGTCGCTCGCTCGAGAAGGTCAAGCGCCACCCGACCCTGGGAGACCGGGTCACCATCGGCACCGGCGCTCGGGTGCTCGGCCCCGTCGCCCTCGGCGACGATGTGCAGATCGGGGCCAACTCGGTCGTCGTCAAGGACGTCCCGGCGGGCGCCGTCGCGACCGGCATCCCCGCGAAGGTCCGTTTCCCCCAGGCGGGCGAGGACCCCTACGAGGCGCTGTTCCGCGAGCCTGCGCTGTTCATCTGACGGGCGCCCGGCCGCGGTGGCTCAGACCGCCGGAAGGCTGCTGCGCTGGGCCGACCAGTCGGTGCCGTAGGCGCAGAACAGACGCCCGTCGAGGATGCCCACGGCGGCGTGCTCCAGCGATGTGGCGGCGTCGGTGCCGCGGGCGAGCTCGCAGTGGTATGCCGTCATGACCGCCTCGGCCATCTCGTCGTGGACCGGCGCGACCGAGGCGACGACGTTGCGTACCCCGCAGGCGAGCAGGCTCGCCGTGAGCCCGAGGGCCTCCTCGCCGTGGCGCACGTGCGCACGGCCGACGTCGCACGCGGAGAGCACCACGTGCTCGGCGCCGACCCCGACCCGCTGGAACTCGTGGGCGAACACCGGGCCGTCGGCCAGGAGCACGTGCGAGAAGAGCGGGCTCTGGTCGTGATGCGTGCCGTGGGCAGCGATATGCACGATGCGGCCGTCCCGCAGGGCGGTGGTCAGCGCGCCACCGGTGGCCTCCCTATCGGTGGCGGCCGCGCCTCCCCAGGTCGAGGCAACGGCCTTCGCCTCGTCTGCGGCTCGGGCCAGGTCGGGGCCCGCGAGCGCGACGACGGGGCCGACGCTCGGCGACGACCGTGGGGCCGCCTCGCCGGCCCAGAAGGTCGCCGACGGGGCCACGACGAGGGGGCGGCCCTCGAGCCCTGGGAGCATCCGCCAGGGCAGTGAGGCGAGCAGCCGAGAGGGCAGGATGACGAGCCGCTCGGACGTGCGGGGGTAGGCCGCGGCGAGGAGGTGGTCGAGCCGGGCCATCGACGAGGTGAGCGAGCGGCCGATGGCCTCACGCAGGGCCGGGACGCCCACGCGGCTCATCGTGACCAGGTCGGCCGTCGCACGCTGGACGAGCTCGATGACGGCGTCCTCGGGGGCCAGGTCGACGACGACCGAGCGGTCGCCGTCGATGGTGAGCGCCCGCAACCGCCCGCCGTGGACGAACAGCCCGACGAGGCCGGTTCGGGAGTCCGCCAGCCTGACGCGGATCCGGGGGTACGTCACCGGCCCGCGGACGGTATGCCGGCCAGCGACCGGTCGGGGGCCGTCCGCCGAGGACGTCTCCCAGTCGCGGTGTGCGGCGGCACGCTCGAGGCGGGTGATCTCGGGAAGGAGTGCCTGGCGGCGCTCGCCGTCGGCATCGCGAAGGTCCAGCCGGGCGCGCCGCAGCATGGCGAGCAGGTCGTCGAGGGCGGCGTCGCCGCTGGGGCTGACCGGGTTGAGCCGGTTGGAGGTGCCGCGCCACCGCTCAGTGGCGGCGAAGACCACCCCCGGAGTCCCGGACCGCAGGGCGAGGTCCATGTCGATGGCGGCGAGCCGACGGCCATGGAGGGCGAGGGCGGTCCGGTTGTCGAGCCCGGCGTATCGGGCCTGCTCGTCCGCGAGGCCCGCCGCGGCCCGCCGCAGGACCCGGTGGGTCTCCCTCAGGTCGCCCCCGGCCTGCGCCACCGTGGCCCGGGTCAGCGCGAGGTGGAGGCGGTTGGTGAAGGACAGGTTCCGCGGACCGCCCAGCCCGGCGAGGCGCGAGCGAGCCGCGTCGAGCTGACCCGACCGGGCGAGGGCCTCGGCGGCCAGCATGGTCGCCTCGATGCCGACCCCGGCGGCGTGGCCGGGCCCCTCAGCCAGCGTGGTGGCCCGCGTCGCGACGGCGGTGAGCCCTCGACCCGCGGCGAGGTCCGCCTCGAGGACGAGCAGGGCGGCGCGAGTGTGCCAGGCCTCCGCGCCGTGCCGGGCGAAGGCCTGCCTCGCGGCCTTGGCGTGGGTCCGTGCCCCGGTGTAGTCGCCGAGCAGGAGGTCACGGTAGGCCTGCTCGAGGGCCGCCTCGCCGACGTCGTGGAGGAGCCTCCCCGCCCGCGCCGCGGACTCGGCCTCGACGAGCAGGTCGTTGGCCTCGTCGAGCAACCCCGCCTCGAGCAGGACGCGCGCGTGGTCGAGGGCGAACCCGGATGTGGTGACGTCGGCATCGAGGTCATGGGCCTGGGCCATCAGGGCGAGCGCCTCGGTCAGCCGCCCGCGCACCATCGCGAGCCGACCGAGGTCGTGCAGGGCGGTCGCCCGCAGATCGGTGAGCGACTCCGCCCGGGCGATCTCCAGGGCCTGCCGCAGACCCGCCTCGCTGTCGGCGTCGTGCCCGAGGAACTGGTGGGCGAGGCCGGTGTTGAGCGCGACGACGCAGCGGGCCCGAGGAGTCAGGTCCGGGGAGTCGAGGTCGACCGCGCCCAGGGCGTCGAGAGCCTGGCCCCACCTCCCCAGTCTGCCGAACAGGCCGGCTCGCTGTACCCGGGCCAGGGTGCGGACGACCCCGGCCTGCGCGCCCCTGGCGCCACGCTCGGCATCGTCGAGCTGGCGCAGCGCCGTCGCCGCATCACCCCGGTCGAAGGCGGACAGGGCCCGGGTGACCAGGACCCGGCCGCGCAGCATCTGGGTCTCGTCGGTCTCGTCGAGCCGGTCGAGGGCCCGGACTGCCGTGCGCAGCCGCCGCTCGGCGAGCGCAGGACGACCAGCCGAGTTGGCGAGCACGGCCTGCTCGACCAGCTCGGTGACCTCGGTCGTGGTCA
>CAYPYK010000223.1:0-5796 GCA_964414665.1 uncultured Intrasporangiaceae bacterium
CGGCTCGTCGGCAGCGAACGCCCTGGCCCGTGAGGCGGATGTCGTCATCGGCATCGGCACGAGGTACTCCGACTTCACGACCGCCAGCCACACCATCTTCGCCAACCCCGACGTGCGCTTCGTCAACATCAACACCCTGGGCTTCGATGCGGCCAAGCACGGCGCGACGATGCTCCTCGCCGACGCCCGCGAGGCCCTCACCGCACTGACCGGCGCCCTGAAGGGCTGGTCCACCGACGCGGCATACCGGCAGCGCGCCGTCGACCTCGACGCGGACTGGCAGCGCGTCGTGGACGAGTGCTACCACCGTGACCACACCCCCCTGCCCGCGCAGACCGAGGTCTTCGGCGCCCTCAACGAGCTGATGGGGCCCGAGGACGTCGTGGTCAACGCCGCCGGATCCATGCCCGGAGACCTGCAGTGTCTGTGGCGCGCACCCAACCCCGCCCAGTACCACGTCGAGTACGCGTACTCGACGATGGGCTACGAGATCCCTGCGGCCCTGGGGGTCAAGATGGCGGTCGGGGCTGCCCATGAGGTGGTCTCGATCGTGGGTGACGGTAGCTACCAGATGCTTCCCATGGAGCTCGCGACCATCGTCTCCGAGGGCATCAAGGTCATCTTCGTCCTCCTCGACAACCACGGCTTCGCCTCGATCGGGGCGCTGTCGGAGTCACGCGGGTCGCAGCGCTTCGGCACGGCATACCGGATGCGCAACCCGGGAACGGGCCGCCTCGATGGTGAGCGGGTGCCGTTCGACCTCGCCGCGAATGCCGCGAGCTGGGGAGCCGACGTGCTGCGTTGCGGCTCCATCGCGGAGTTCCGCGAGAACTACGCCAAGGCCGTTGCGGCCGACCGGACGACGGTGCTCTACATCGAGACCGACCTCTATGGCCCCAACCCGCCCGGAACGGCGTGGTGGGACGTCCCCGTGTCCCAGGTCTCCGAGCTCGAGTCGACCCAGCAGGCATACCGGGAGCACCTGGAGAACAAGCAGACCCAGCGGCACTACCTCTGAGCCCGGGTGGACCCGGTCCGGCACACGACCGGACCTCGTTGGGCCGAGGACACGGCGCTCAGCCGTGGCGCGGTAGCTCGACCCAGCCGGCTCCGGCGGCCGAGCTCACCATCGCGTCCAGCGCCTCGGCCGCGGCCACCGCGTCGGCGGCGCCCGGCCCCTCGGGGGTCCCGCCGAGAATGGCCCGGACCAGGCCGGCGAGCTCGATGACCTTCGTGTCGTCATAGCTCATGGCGACGGCCGAGCCCGGCTGGAACCGTCCCAGGGCGCCCGCGTCGGGACCGACGAAGAGGCGCTGGGTCGGCTGGTTCACATAGTCGGAGCCGGTCGAGAGCATGAGCTCACCGGGGGTACGGAAGTCCCAGGACGCCAGGCCCCGGGTGCCATGCACCTCGATGCCGTAGGTGTTCTGGTCCCCCACGGCGACGCGGCTGCACTCCAGCGTCACCACGACCCCGCCCGCCGTCCGCATCAGGGCGGCGACGTAGTCCTCGTTCTCCACCGCGCCGATGGGGGCATCCGGACTGCCCAGCCCGTGGCCGTAGCTGGCCGCGCCCTCCTGGGGAACGGGGCGCTCCGCGATGAACTGAGCGGTGTCCGCGACCAGCCGGCTCAGGTCGCCGAGGACGAACCGGGTGAGGTCGACGGCGTGTGAGGCGAGGTCACCCAGGACGCCGTGGCCGCCGGAGTCGAGGGTGTAGCGCCAGCTGAGGAGACCGAGCGGGTGTGCCGCGTAGTCGCTGAGCAGCCGAACCCGCGCATGAGTGGGCGTACCGATGGCGCCGGTGACCACGAGCTCCCGCAGGTGGCTCATCGCGGGGACGGCTCGGTAGTTGAAGCCGACCGTGCACTGCACACCGGCTGCCGCCACGGCATCGGCGACCGCACGAGCATCCCGGGCGGACAGACCGACGGGCTTCTCGATCCACAGGTGCTTGCCCGCCTCGGCCACCGCCACACCCACCTCCCGGTGCACGGCGTTCGGGGCCGTCACGCTGACCACGTCGACCGTCGGGTCGGCGACGAGGTCACGCCAGTCCGCGTATGCCGTCGCGAAGCCGTGCCGGCGCTGCGCGGCGTCGCGGGATCCGCCGACCGGGTCGGCCACGGCGGCGAAGCGGGGCCGGACGGACAGCTCCGGGTAGTGGTGTCGAAGGCGCGCCCAGGCGCGAGCATGCACGTCCCCGAGCCAGCCGGCACCGATGACTCCGACGCCAAGGAGGTGGTCCTGGTCCATTGGGCATCTCTCTTTCCCGAGGGTTCGGTTCGGGGTGGGCCCCGTCCCGTCGACGGAGCCAAGGGCCGGAGGGGTCAGCCCGCGGGGGTCAACGGTGCCGGCTCTCCGGTCTCGAGCTCACGCCGGAGCCCCCGGAGCTGGTCGGTGATGGCGAAGGGCCGCACCCCCAGCACCTCGTCGGTGCGCGGCGTGGACAGGCTCGTGTCGAACGGCATCGGCGCCGGGAGCATCGCGCCATCCGGCACCGGGCCGGTCCGAAGCTCAGCAGGGTCGAGCCCGAACGCCTCGCAGGCCGCCTCGGCGAGCTCCAGCCGGGTGACCGCGTCGGCGCCGACGACGTGCAGCACGCCGTCGACCCGCCGCTCCACGGCGCGTAGCAGCCGAGCGGCGATCTCGGCGGCAGTGACCGGGCTGGCGACGCCGTTGATATCGGGGTCCTGCCACACCGTGAACCCCTCGCCCCTCGACAGCGCGTCGACGAGGGAGAGCACGAAGTACCCGAAGCCGCAGTCCTGCTGCCGTGGCGCAGCCGGCTTCGTCAGATGCCGACCTTGCACACCACCGACCCGGGCGACGAAGCCGAGGTCGGCCCGGTCGAGGACCACCCGCTCGGAGAGCGCCTTGAACAGGCCGTACAGGTTGACAGGGTTGATCGGCTCCTCCTCGTCGACGAGGTGGCCCGTGCCGTCGAAGACCCAGTCGGTCGAGACATAGCCCACGGCGGCGCCGTGCGCGTTGGCGGCATCGACCATGCGCCGGGTCATGCCGACATACGCGTCGAAGCCGGCTCTCCGGTTCAGGTAGAGGCCCTGCAGGTCGTTGTCGATGGCGAGGTGGAGGACCGCGGTGGCCGCGTGTTCCGTCAGAGCAGCGCCCACATCCGCGACGTCGCCGAGGTCCGTGAGCCGCCAGGGCCACGGGAAGTCCGGGCCCGGGTCCCGCCGCACGGCGCACAGCACGTCGGCGCCCCGGCTCTCGAGAACGGCGGCGACGTTCCCTCCGACGAAACCCGTCGCACCGGTGACGAGGATGCGTTCCATGTCAGCGCAGGTCAGCGACCGCCACGGGGCGGCCCTCGTGCAGTGACCGGGTGGCGGCAAGCCCGATGGCGACGGGAGCCCGCCCGGCCTGGGCGTCGGCCGGCGAGGGGCCGCCGTCGCGCAGGTACGACACGAACGCGGCCCACTCAAGGCGGTAGGACTCCAGGTAGCGGTCAAGGAAGAACCACGGAAGTGGCTGGGCCCGGGTGGCGTCGGCGGTCCGCACCCATCCGGCATGCCGCAGCGGGTTGTCCGAGACCGCCATCCCGTCCGACCCGAACGCCTCGACGCGCTGGTCGAAGCCGTACACCGCCTGGCGGCTGTTGTCGATCGTCGTGATGGTGCCGTCCTCGTGGGTGAGGACGGTCACCGCGGTGTCGACGTCACCCGCCTCGCCGATCCGGGGGTCGATCCGCACCGCACCCCGGGCGAAGACCTCGACGACCTCGGACCCGACGATGTGCCGGGCCATGTCGAAGTCGTGGATCGTCATGTCGAGGAAGATGCCGCCGCTGACGGCCACGTACTCGGGAGGAGGGGGCGAGGGGTCACGGCTGGTGATCCGGAGCAGGTGAAGATCGCCCACGGCCCCGGAACGGACGGCCTCACGCACCGAGGCGTGCCCTGGGTCGAAGCGTCGGTTGAAACCCACCATGAACGGCACACCGGCGGCCGCGACGGCCGCCAACGCCCCGTCCACCTGTGCCAGGTCGAGGCTCACCGGCTTCTCGCAGAAGATCGCCTTCCCCGCCCGGGCGGCCTGGACCACGAGGTCCACGTGCGTGTCGGTGCTGGAGCACACGGCCACCGCGTCGACGTCCGGTGAGCTGAGGACCTCGTCGATGTTCGACGCCACGGCCACGCCAAGCTGCTTCCCGAGCTCCGTCGCGACGTCCGGGACGGCGTCCGCGACGACGCTGACCGTCGCGCCGGGTACCTCCTGGGCGAGCAGCCGCGCATGGAGCCGCCCGATCCGACCGGTCCCCAGCACTCCGACGCGGATGGGCGGGCGACGGTCCGCCTCCGCGACCGTGAACCCCGCGTCACCTGCGGTCATGGCTCCTCCTTCTCGAGGTCGCTGATCTCCTCCTCGGCGGCCTCCTCGACGGCTCCGCCGAGCGACTCCAGCTCGTGGGCGAGCGCATCGAGCTCGGCACCGCCGGCCATCGCCCGGACCAGGGCGTCGAGACTGACCTCGGAGCGATCCCAGCTCTCGACGAGGCGACCGCGGTTGAGCAGGAAGAAGTGGTCCCCGACGAGGTAGGCGTGGTGGGGGTTGTGGGTGATGAAGATGACCGCCACGCCACGCTCCTTGGCCTGAACGATGTACTTCAGCACCACACCCGACTGCTTGACACCCAGCGCGCTGGTGGGCTCGTCCAGGATGAGGACCTTGGCGCCGAAGTAGACGGCGCGGGCGATGGCGACGGCCTGCCGCTCGCCGCCGGAGAGGGTGCCGACGGGCTGGTCGACGTCTCGGACGTCGATGCCCATCCGGAAGAGCTCGTCCCGCGCCACCTGCTTGGCCCGCCTGACGTCGAGCCGACTGAGCGGCCCGACGCCCTTGGTGGGCTCCGATCCGAGGAAGAAGTTCCGCCACACCGACATCAGCGGCACGGTGGCCAGGTCCTGGTAGACCGTCGCGATCCCCCTGCCGAGGGCATCACGGGGCGATCCGAGGGACACCTGCTGGCCCTCGAGACGGTAGGACCCGGAGGACGGCGCGTGAACGCCACTGAGGATCTTGATGAGGGTCGACTTGCCGGCACCGTTGTCCCCGAGCACGCACGTGACGGACCCGGAGCCGACGTGCAGCGACACATCACGCAGGGCGATGACGCTGCCGAACTGCTTGCCCACGTCCTCGAGCTGGAGGATGGGTGCGGTCGGTGTCGTCATTGCCGTCCTCCGGTCGCGCGGCGAGAGATCATCGTGTTGACCATGACGGCCATGAAGAGGATGAGGCCGAGGAACAGGAAGCTCCAGTCGGTGTTCCAGCCGGCGAAGGCGATGCCGATGAAGGCCATTCCGATGATGGACGCACCGAGGCTCGCCCCGATCGCTGACCCGAAGCCCCCGGTGAGCAGACAGCCGCCGACGACGGCCGCGATGATGAACGTGAACTCCTGGCCTACGCCCTGCCCGGCCTGCACCGAGCGGAGCCGCAGGGCGGTCATGATCCCGACGAGGGCGGCCGAGGTCGCCGTGTACATGAACAGGATGATCTTCGTACGCGCGACGGGGACACCGGTGTTGCGCGCGGCATTCGCGTCGCCGCCGACCGCGGTGATCCAGTTGCCGAACCGGGTCCGGGTCAGGACCCACGTCGCAACCACGGTCAGGCCGAACCACCAGACCACGGCGATGCGGAACTGATGAGGGTTCCAGAAGTCGAATGCGAAGACCGACCTGGCACTGTCGAAGCCGGCACCCTCGTCGATGCCGGAGACCCGGACCGTGTCCGTGATCGCCTTGGTGACGCCGAGGTTGATCCCTTGGAG
>CAYPYK010000224.1:0-1328 GCA_964414665.1 uncultured Intrasporangiaceae bacterium
CCTGGCTGCAACGCTGGACGGCGCGCCAGGAACAACCCGCAGCCTGACGGCGCGCCCCCTCAGCGTGCGCCTTCCCGTCCGCGTCGGGTTGGCGACGCCGGTGCCGGAACGGTCAGGCGCGCGACGCGGCCGACGCGACGGTGCGGGCGATCGCCCCCCGCAGGCGGTCGGGCGCGAGGCCGGGGCGGGGGGCGGGGCCGTCGCCTCGCGAGCCGGCTACCGAGGCCGCCTGGCCGATGGCGACGCCCCAGATGAAGGCGCCGACCGGCGCCATCGGGCGGGAGAAGCCGTGCGCGATGTCCCGGGTCAGCTCGTGGACCCCGGCGACGTCGACGAGCGCCGGGTCGACGCCCACGGCCTCACATGCCTCGCGGATCCAGTCCTGCCACTGATGTTCGGCGGCGGCGAGATCGGTCATCGGCGTCCTTTCGTGAGGGTAGGTCGTTCCCAGCCGCGCTGCGGCGCGCGGTTGCCCGAGGCGTAGCCGGAACGCACGTCCTTGGAGCGGTAGACGATGTAGGGCCGGGTCACGTACCCCAGCGGCGCGCTGAAGACGTGTACGAGCCGGGTGAACGGCCACATCGCGAACAGCAGGCAGGCGACCAACGCGTGCACCTGGAACCCCAGCGGTGCGGCTGCCATCAGGTCGGGGTCCGGATGCAGCGTCCAGATGCCCCGGAACCACAGCGAGACGCCTTCGCGGTAGTTGTAGTCCCCCCCGTAGTGGAGCAGTCCCGAGATGACGGTGTTCCACATGCCGAGGGCGATGACGAGGCCGAGAACGGCATACATCGCCTTGTCCATGACGGTGGTGGCACTGAAGACCGGCCCGACCGTCCGCCGACGGTAGACGAGGATCCCCAGCCCGACGACGGTCATGGCCCCGGTGACGATCCCGCCGGACAGGGCGACCGCGTGGTACGCACCCTCGCTGATCCCGACCGCATCGGTCCAGGACTGCGGGAGGAGCAGACCGATGACGTGCCCGGCGACGACACCGAGCAGGCCGAAGTGGAACAGCGGGCTCCCCCAACGCAGCAGCCTGGACTCGTAGAGCTGCGAGGACCGGGTGGTCCACCCGAACTTGTCGTATCGGTAGCGCCAGTAATGCCCGACGACGAACACCGCGAGGCACACATAGGGGACGATGACCCACCAGAAGACGTTCACCGCACGCTCTCCCCCTCGAGTCCCGCCTGCAACGCGTCGCCGAACGGCTCGGGCCGCGGGTTGAGCCGCGGGTCGACCGCGTACGGCGAGCTGTCCAGGCCGACCTCCTCCTGCGGCGGCCCCTGGGCCAGCAGCCGCGCCAGCGCCTCCTCGCCCTC
>CAYPYK010000224.1:1428-5779 GCA_964414665.1 uncultured Intrasporangiaceae bacterium
CGCTCCTCGTACTTGGCGATCGCCAGCAGCCGGAACATCTCGTACATCTGCTCCGCGTCCATGCCGACGGCCTCCGGGATGGACTCGTCGGGGTCGCGGCCGAGGTTGATGTCGCGCATGAACGAGCGCATCGCCGCGAGCTTCTTCAGGACGGCGTCGACGGGGCGGATGTCTCCGGCGGTGAAGAGGTTCGCCAGGTAGCCGATCGGGATGCGCAGGGTGTCGATCGCGGCGAACAGGTTGTCCCGGTCCTCGCCGTCGTGCCCGGTGTTGCTCACCGCGTCGACGACCGGCGACAGCGGCGGGATGTACCAGACCATCGGCATGGTGCGGTACTCCGGGTGCAGCGGCAGGGCGACCCGGTAGTCCATGATCAGCCGGCGCACCGGAGACCGCTGGGCCGCCTCGACCCAGTCCGCCGGTATGCCGGCCCGCTCGGCCTCGCGCTGGACCTGCGGGTCGAAGGGGTCGAGGAACACCGCGCGCTGCGCCTCGTACAGGTCATGGTCGCCCTCGACCGACGCGGCCTCGAGGACCCGGTCGGCGTCGTAGAGCATCAGGCCGATGTAGCGCAGCCGGCCGACGCATGTCTCCGAGCAGACGGTCGGGATGCCGACCTCGATGCGGGGGTAGCAGAAGGTGCACTTCTCGGCCTTGCCGGTCTTGTGGTTGAAGTAGACCTTCTTGTAGGGGCACCCGGAGATGCACATCCGCCAGCCGCGGCACCGGTCCTGGTCGACGAGCACGATGCCGTCCTCGGCCCGCTTGTAGATCGCCCCGCTCGGGCAGGACGCCGCACAGCTGGGGTTGAGGCAGTGCTCGCAGATCCGCGGCAGGTAGAACATGAACGTCTTCTCGAACTCGAGGCGGACCGAGTCCTCGATCCCCTTGAGCATCTCGTCCTTGGCCGCATGCTCCTGGGAGCCGCCGAGGTCGTCGTCCCAGTTGGCCGACCAGGAGACGTTGATCGGCTTCCCCGAGATGAGCGAGTGCGGCCGGGCGACCGGGAAGTGCTTCTGCGCCGGGGCGTTGAGCAGCGTCTCGTAGTCGTAGGTCCACGGCTCGTAGTAGTCCTGGATGCTCGGCATCTTGGGGTTGGAGAAGATCGTCGCCAGCTTGTGGAACCGGCCGCCACCGCGCAGGGTGAGCCGCCCGTTGCCCTTGCGGGCCCAGCCGCCGCGCCACTTCTCCTGGTCCTCGTAGCCGCGTGGGTAGCCCAGCCCGGGGCGGGTCTCGACGTTGTTGAACCAGACGTACTCGGTGCCGGTCCGGTTGGTCCACGCCTGCTTGCAGGTCACCGAGCAGGTGTGGCACCCGATGCACTTGTCCAGGTTCATGACCATCGCCATCTGGGCCATGACTCGCATGTGTCTCTCCTTCGCGTCGTCGCGGCCGGTCAGTACTGGACGTCTTGTCCGCGGCGGCGGATCATCGTCACCTCGTCGCGGTTGTTGCCCGTCGGGCCCAGGTAGTTGAAGGCGAAGGACAGCTGGGCGTACCCGCCGATGAGGTGGCTCGGCTTCATCAGGATCCGGGTCAGGGAGTTGTGGATGCCGCCCCGCCTGCCGTTGGTCTCGGTGAGCGGGACGTCGATGAGCCGGTCCTGGGCATGGTGCATGTAGACCGTGCCCTCGGGCATCCGGTGGCTGACGATGGCCCGGGCGACGACGACGCCGTTGCGGTTGACCGCCTCGACCCAGTCGTTGTCGCGGACGCCGATCTTGGCGGCGTCCTGGTCGGAGATCCACACCGTCTGCCCGCCCCGCGAGAGCGAGAGCATGAACAGGTTGTCCTGGTACTCGGAGTGGATCGACCACTTGTTGTGCGGGGTGAGGTAGCGCACCGAGACGCCGAGCGCGTTGCTCTCGCCGAGGGCGGTCTCCCCGAACAGCTCGGTCATGTTGAGCGGAGGGCGGAAGGTGGGCAGGCACTCGCCGAGCTCGATCATCCAGTCGTGGTCGAGGTAGAAGTGCTGGCGCCCGGTCAGGGTGTGCCACGGCTTGAGCCGCTCGACGTTGATGGTGAACGGGCTGTACCGCCGGCCGCCCGTCTCCGAGCCCGACCACTCCGGCGAGGTGATGACCGGCACCGGCGCGGCCACCGTGTCCGCGAAGGTGATCCGCTTCCCCTCGTGCTCGGCGGCGAGGTCGTGCAGCAGCCGGCCGGTGCGCCTCTCGAGCACCGTGAACCCCTGGGTGGCCAGGTGGCCGTTCGTCGTTCCCGCGAGCGCCATGATCGCCTCGGCCGCGTTGATCCCGGTGCGCAGCGACGGGCGGCCGTCCGCGACGCCGCCGTGGACGACGCCGTTCTTGCCCTTGAGGTACTCGACCTCCGTGCTGACGTCGATGGTGATCGCCTTGTGCGTCGTCCCCAGCGTGTCCAGGAGCGGGCCGAGGGCGGCCATCTTGTCGGCGACGGCGGCGTAGTCACGCTCGACGACGACGAGCTTGGGCATCGTCCTGCCCGGCACCGGCTCGCACTCCCCGTCCTTCCAGTCCAGGACCCGGCCGTGCGGCGTCGCCATCGCGTCGGGGGTGTCGTGCAGCAACGGCACGGCGACGACGTCCTTGCGGGTGCCGAGGTGGGTGCGGGCCAGCTCGGAGAAGACCTTCGCGATCTCCTGGAAGGCGTCCCAGTCGGTCTTGCTCTGCCACGGTGGAGCGATCGCGGGGTTGAACGAGTGGATGAACGGGTGCATGTCCGTGGTGTTGATGTCGTGCTTCTCGTACCACGTGGCGGCGGGCAGGACGACGTCGGAGAAGATCGTCGAGCTCGTCATCCGGAAGTCCAGGGTGAGCAGGAGGTCGAGCTTGCCCTCGGGCGCCTTGTCCCGCCAGAGAAGGTCCCTGGGCCGCTGGTGCTCCGGCGTCTCCTCCGCCGTGACGGCGTGGTCGGTACCGAGCAGGTGCTTGAGGAAGTACTCGTCGCCCTTGGCCGAGGAGCCGAGCAGGTTGGCCCGCCACATCATCAGCACCCGCGGCCAGTTCTCCTCGGCGTCCGGGTCCTCGACGGCGAACCTCAGCCGTCCGGCCTTCAGCTCGTCGACGACGTAGTCGCCCACCGGCCTGCCGGAGGCCTCTGCGTCGTCGGCCAGGGTCATCGGGTTGCGGTCGAAGGTCGGGTAGGACGGCATCCAGCCGAGCCGGGCCGACTTGGCCCACAGGTCCGCCGTCGTCAGCCCGGCGAAGGCCCCGTTGCCGGCCGCCCCGCCGGCGAGCGCGTCAGCGGCATACGTGTCGTAGCGCCACTGGTCGGTGCCGGTGTACCAGTAGCCGGTCTGGACCATCTGTCGAGGCGGCCGCGACCAGTCCAGGCCGAACGCCAGCTGGGCCCAGCCGGTGATCGGTCTGGCCTTCTCCTGGCCGACGTAGTGGGCCCAGCCGCCGCCGTTGCGCCCCTGGCACCCGGTGATCGTCGTGAGCATGAGCATCGTCCGGTAGATGAGGTCGGAGTGGTACCAGTGGTTGGTCCCGGCGCCCATGAGGATCATCGACCGGCCCTTCGTGTCCGCGGCGTTCTGGGCGAACTCGCGGGCGATGCGGGCGACCTGCGCGGCCGGCACCGAGGTGATCTCCTCCTGCCAGGCCGGGGTGTACGGCACCTCCGGGTCGTCGTACCCGGTCGGCCAGCTCCCGGGCAGCCCGTCCCGGCCGACGCCGTACTGGGCCAGCATGAGGTCGAAGACCGTCGTGACGAGGTACTCGCCGACGCGGCGCACCGGCACGCCCCGCTCGATGAGCGTTCCCGCCGAGCCCGGCAGGTCGAACCTCGGCAGCTCCACGGTCGCAGACGGGCCGGCGGCACCGGCATACATGCTCAGCGACGGCTCGATCTCGCCGAGGTCGAGGTTCCACCGGCCGATCCCCTCGTCGCCGAACCGGTGACCGAGCGAGCCGGGCGGGACGGCCGGGGCGCCGGTTGCCTCGTCCCACAGCACCGGCTTGAACATCGCGTTCTCCGAGGTGCTCTCCGGTCCGTCGAGGTCGCCCGCGACGAGGAACTTGCCCGGTCGGTGACGCCCGTTCTCGCCCTCCTCGAGGGCGACGAGGTAGGGCAGGTCGGTGTAGGTGCGGACGTAGCTCTCGAAGTAGTCGACCTGCCGGTCGACGAAGAACTCCCTGAGGACGACGTGCCCCATCGCCATGCCGAGCGCCGCGTCGGTGCCCGGGGCCACGGGCAGCCACTCGTCGGCGAACTTGACGTTCTCGGCGTAGTCGGGGCTCATGACGACGACCTTCTGGCCGCGGTACCTGGCCTCGGTCATCCAGTGGGCGTCGGGGGTGCGGGTCAGCGGGACGTTGCTGCCCCACATGACCAGGTATGCCGCGTCCCACCAGTCCCCCGACTCGGG
>CAYPYK010000225.1:0-5656 GCA_964414665.1 uncultured Intrasporangiaceae bacterium
CCGACGGTCTCGGATACACCATCACCTGCGCTCGGGTCGCCGGCGTCCTGTCGGTGACCGCGACGCAGGACGGGGGAGCCTCCCACATGGCCTCGGCCCCGGCGCCCGTGCAGGTCGCCAACGCCGAGGCGGTGTCGGTGGCCCACAAGCCGAAGTCCACCGACCCGACCGACATGTACGACGGCCTCCTGGACTCGCTTACGATCTCTGTGGGGTGATCGCGCGCCCCCGGCCGGCCTGGTCCACCTGACCCGGGCCCCGGCCGCGACGTCCACGACAACCGAGGCACCACCGTGAGTCCTGCGCCCCTCGTGCGCGTCCTCGTCGACGACCCGTCCCTGCGGCCGGCCCTCGACGCCGTCACGGACTCCGCGTCCGCCGACCTCACGGTGGCGCCGGCGGCGCGGGCCGCCGTGATCGCCGCCCTGGCGACCGCGTCGGCCCGGCCGATCCTCGCCGTCACCTCGACCGGCCGCGAGGCCGAGGACCTCACCGCGGCGCTGCGCTGCCTGCTCGACGCCGAGACGGTCGCCGAGTTCCCCGCCTGGGAGACGCTGCCACACGAGCGGCTGTCCCCGCGCAGCGACACAGTGGGTCGTCGCCTCGCCGTGCTGCGCCGACTGGCGCACCCCGACCCCGACGACACGACGTACGGTCCGCTCGACGTCGTCGTCGCCCCGGTGCGGGCGGTCCTGCAGCCCGTCGCGACCGGCCTGGGCGAGCTGGCGCCGGTGTCCCTGCGGGTGGGCGACGAGCGGCCCATGGAGGAGGTCGTCGAGGCGCTCGCGGCCGCGGCATACACCCGGACCGACCTGGTCGAGCGGCGCGGCGACTTCGCCGTGCGCGGCGGGATCCTCGACGTCTTCCCGCCCATCGCGGAGCACCCCGTCCGCGTGGAGTTCTGGGGCGACACCGTCGAGGAGGTGCGCTGGTTCAAGGTCGCCGACCAGCGCAGCCTCGACGTCGCCGAGCACGGCCTCTGGGCGCCGCCCTGCCGCGAGGTCCTGCTCACCGACCGGGTCAGGACGCGGGCCGCAGCCCTGGCCGACCGGCTACCGGGGGTCGCCGAGCTGCTCCACAAGCTGGCGGCCGGCATCGCCGTCGAGGGGATGGAGTCCCTGTCGCCGGCCCTCGTCGACGGGATGGAGCCGCTGCTGGACGCCCTACGGCCGGAGTCTGCCGTCGTCGTCTGCGACCCCGAGCGGGTCCGTGGCCGCGCCCACGACCTCGTCGCGACGAGCCAGGAGTTCCGCGAGGCGGCCTGGCTCAACGCGGCCGCCGGCAACGTCGTGCCGATCGACCTCGGTGCGGTGCTCGGCCCGGCGTCGTTCTGGTCGCTCGCCGACCTGCGAGGCCACGCTCGGGACACCGCCCGCCCGTGGTGGGACCTCACGCCGTTCGCCGCCGACGCCGAGCTCGACCCCGGCACCGTCGCCACGGGCACCGAGGACGCCGCCGCGTACCGCGGTGACATCCAGGCGGCCACCGCCGACCTCGGGGCCTGGCTGCGCGACGGCTGGCGGGTCATCGTCACCTGCGACGGACACGGGTCGGCGTCCCGCATCGCCGAGGTGCTCGCCGACCAGGGCGTCCCCGCCCGGCTCGCGGGCGCACTCGCGGCGGTCGACCCGGTGCCCGGCGTCGTCCAGGTCGCCACCGCCTCGCTCGGCCGCGGGTTCGTCCTGCCCGCGGGCCGGATCGCCGTGCTCACCGAGTCCGACCTGACGGGGGCGGCCGGCACCGGCCCGTCGACACGGGAGATGGGGCGGATGCCGTCCCGCCGCCGGAACCAGGTCGACCCGCTGGCCCTGCGCACCGGGGACCACGTCGTCCACGAGCAGCACGGGGTGGGCCGGTTCGTCGAGATGGTCCAGCGGACGGTCGGAGGGGCGACCCGGGAGTACCTCGTCATCGAGTACGCGCCGTCCAAGCGGGGCCAGCCGGGGGACCGGCTGTACGTGCCGACCGACCAGCTCGACCAGGTCACCCGCTACGTCGGTGGTGAGGCGCCGACCCTCAACAAGCTCGGCGGCTCGGACTGGCAGCAGACCAAGAGCCGAGCACGGCGGCACGTCCGCAAGATCGCGGCCGAGCTCATCCAGCTCTACAGCGCCCGGATGGCGACCAGCGGGCACGCCTTCGGGTCGGACACCCCGTGGCAGCGCGAGCTCGAGGACGCCTTCGCCTACGTCGAGACCCCCGACCAGCTGAGCAGCATCGACGAGGTCAAGGCCGACATGGAGCGGCCGGTCCCCATGGACCGGCTCATCTGCGGCGACGTCGGCTACGGCAAGACCGAGATCGCCGTCCGGGCCGCGTTCAAGGCCATCCAGGACGGCAAGCAGGTCGCCGTGCTCGTTCCGACGACCCTGCTCGTCCAGCAGCACACCCAGACCTTCACCGAGCGGTACGCCCCCTTCCCGGTGACCGTGCGGGCGCTCAGCCGGTTCCAGAGCGACAGCGACGCCACGGGCGTCCTGGCCGGCCTGGCCGACGGGAGCATCGACCTCGTCATCGGGACCCATCGGCTGCTCGGGGCCGCGGTCCACTTCAAGGACCTCGGCCTCGTCGTGGTCGACGAGGAGCAGCGGTTCGGGGTCGAGCACAAGGAGCAGCTCAAGACCCTGCGCACGGCCGTCGACGTCCTCGCGATGTCCGCGACCCCGATCCCGCGCACGCTCGAGATGGCCGTGACCGGCATCCGCGAGATGTCGACCCTGGCCACCCCCCCGGAGGAGCGGCACCCCGTGCTCACCTACGTCGGGGCGCACGACGAGAAGCAGATCGGCGCCGCCATCCGCCGCGAGATGCTGCGCGAGGGGCAGGTGTTCTACGTCCACAACAAGGTCTCGACGATCGAGAAGGCCGCGGCCCGGCTGCGCGAGCTCGTCCCGGAGGCCAGGGTGGCCGTCGCCCACGGAAAGCTGGGTGAGCACCGCCTCGAGCAGGTCGTCCTCGACTTCTGGGACAACAGGTTCGACGTGCTCGTGTGCACGACGATCATCGAGACCGGTCTCGACATCTCCAACGCCAACACCCTCGTCGTCGAGCGCTCCGACCGGCTCGGGCTGTCCCAGCTGCACCAGCTCCGCGGGCGGGTGGGCCGCGGACGGGAGCGCGCCTACGCGTACTTCCTCTACCCGCCGGAGGCGCCGCTGACCGAGACGGCGACCGACCGCCTGCAGACCATCGCGAGCCACACCGATCTCGGTGCGGGCATACAGGTCGCCATGAAGGACCTCGAGATCCGCGGCGCGGGCAACCTGCTCGGCGGCGAGCAGTCGGGGCACATCGCCGGCGTCGGGTTCGACCTCTATGTGCGCCTCGTGGGGGAGGCCGTGGCCTCGTTCAAGGGCGACGGCGCTCGGGCGGCGCCGGTCGAGGTCAAGATCGAGCTGCCGGTTGATGCGCACCTGCCGCACGACTACGTCCCCGGGCAGGGCTACCCGGCCGAGGTGGGGGAGCGGCTGCGCCTCGAGGCCTACCGCAAGCTGGCCAGCGTGAGCGACGAGCCCGCCCTCGCCGACATCGAGGCCGAGCTCGTCGACCGCTACGGCGAGCCTCCGCCGATCGTGCGCAACCTCGTCGAGGTGGCCCGGCTGCGCACCGTGGCGCGCGCGGCCGGGGTGGCCGACATCAGCGTGCAGGGAGCCTTCGTGCGGTTCGGGCCGGTCTCGCTGCGCGAGAGCCAGCAGCTGCGCCTGAAGCGCCTCTACCCCGGGGCGGTCGTCAAGGAGGCCCTCGGGACCGTGCTCGTGCCCATGCCCAGGACCGCCCCGATCGCGGGTCGGCCGCTGCGAGACCTCGACATCCTGCACTGGGCCGCTGAGGTGATCCGGGCGGTGCTCATGGACAATGTCGGGGAGGCGGCCCGGGTGGCCGTGACGAGTGCGGCCTCCCAGGTGGGGCGCCGATGACGAAGGGACGGCCGGTGAAGGCACGGATGCGGGTCGCGGCGGCGGCTGCGGTGATGGGCTCTCTGCTGCTCGCGGGATGCGGACAGACCGACACGGCGGCCGTTGTCGACGGACGGGTCATCAGCGAGAGCGACGTGCTGGTCGCCACCCAGCAGTTCAACGACCAGTTCAAGCCCCAGCAGCCGCTCAGCACCGACGCGGTCGTCAACTGGCTCATCTGGTCCCCACTGGTCATCGACGCCGCCGCGGCGTACGGGCAGCCGCAGAGCGAGTCGATGGCCCGGGCGGCGTTCACCTCCCTCCAGGACCCTGCGCCGTCGACCGTCGAGCTCGTCCGCGCCCAGAACGCCCTCAACGCCATCAAGGGCGACCCCACCGCGTCCTCGGCGCTGCTCGTCAGGATCGCGAAGCTCAAGGTCACCGTCAACCCCCGCTACGGGACGTTCGAGCCCAAGAGCGGGCTGCTGACGACCAGCGCGCCCAACTGGCTGCCCAAGCCGACCACCAGCTGACCCGCGGCATCCTCCGCCCGCCATGACCGACCTCACCCCCCCCGCCGCCGGCGAGCCCGACACCTCCCCTCGCTCCGGTCCGGGGCTCGTCCTCCTCGTCGCCAGCCCCCGGGTCGTCCCGGGCGTGCTGTCGCGGGCCGCGTGGCAGGCGCTCGAGGCGGCCGAGGTCCGGCTGGCCCGCGACCTGTCCGACCCCCTGGCCGGGGCGGTCCTCGATGCGGGGCTGACCGTGGAGGCGGCGGGAGGGGCGACGCCGGGCGAGGTCGCCGCCGCCCTGCTCGACAGGGCCGCCCTCGGCCCCGTCCTGTGGGTCGGCTCCGCCGACGGCGACCCTGGCCTGACCGACGCGCTCACCGCCGAGATCGGCCGGCGCCCGGGCCCGACGGGGGACCAGTTCGCCGCGGGGATCGAGGTCCTGGTCGGCTCGTGGGACGTCCCCGGAGCGCGGCTGCTCGACGCCGTGGCCGTCATGGACCGGCTGCGCTCTCCGGGCGGCTGCCCGTGGGACGCCGAGCAGACCCACCAGAGCCTGGCGCCCTACCTCATCGAGGAGGCCCACGAGGTGCTCGAGGCGGTCCAGGACGCCGACCCCGGCCACCTCGCCGAGGAGCTCGGCGACGTGCTGCTGCAGGTGCTCTTCCACGCGCGGGTCGCCGAGGAGTCCGAGACGGCGCCCTTCGACATCGACGACGTCGCGGGGGGCCTGGTCGCCAAGCTGGTGCGTCGGCACCCGCACGTGTTCGCCGACGGGGACGCCAGTACGCCCGAGGAGGTCGAGCAGCACTGGGAGCGGATCAAGGCCGACGAGCGGGCCGCGCGGGCGGCCGCGGACGCTGCGGACACCGAGGACGGGCAGGACGACACGGGGACCGATCGGGGAGCCGGGTCGGACGCCGGTGCGGCGCTGCTGCACGGCATACCCGCCTCACTGCCCGCCCTCCTGGCCGCCGACAAGGTCCTCGCCCGGCTGCGGCGCGGCGGCGCCGGGCTGCCCCAGGGGGAGGGGACCGTCGGCGAGCAGCTGCTGGCCCTCGTCGCGCAGGCCCGTGACCAGGGGCTGTCCGCGGAGATCGAGCTGCGCGCCACCCTCGCCTCGCTCACCGGTGCGACCGGACAATAGGCTCGCCGGGTGCAGCTGACGTCCTGGGAGCGCCGCGTCCTGGGGTGCCTGCGCGCCGACCCGCTCTGCGAGGTGGCCGACCTGGTGCTTGCGACCGGGCGCTCGGC
>CAYPYK010000226.1:0-5615 GCA_964414665.1 uncultured Intrasporangiaceae bacterium
CGGCTGGCCAGCTCGCTGCGGTCGCTGGGTGAGCAGCGCTCCGAGCACTGGCAGCCGGCCCCGGACGTGGAGGCCGCCCCCGCGGAGCTCGTCGCCCTCGGCCGTGAGCTGGAGAGCACCCGGGTCCGGCTGGCCGAGTCGCAGACCCGTGAGCGTGCCCTGGAGAGCTCGCGGCGAGAGCTTGTCGCGTTCATGTCCCACGACCTGCGCACCCCGCTGGCGGGGCTGCGTGCGCTCGCCGAGGGCCTCGAGGACCACGTCATCGACGAGGGGCCGGCGCTGGCGCAGATCCGGCAGACCGTCGACCGGCTCGACTCGCTCGTCGGGGACCTGTTCGACCTGTCCCGGGTCAGCACGCTGCCCCCCACACCCGCGGCGGCGCCGACGCTCGTCAGCCTCGTCGAGGTCGCCCACGACGTCGTCGGCGAGCTGCAGGCACACGCCGCCCGCCGCCACGTCGACCTCGAGCTGCGGACTCCGAGCGAGGAGGACCGCCTCGCGGTCACCGGGAGCGGTGACGAGCTCACCCGCGCGCTGACAAACCTCGTCGGCAACGCGGTGCGGCATACGACTCCGGGCGGGCACGTGGTGGTCCTCGCGGACCGGGGCGAGGACGGACGGACCCGGCTGTCGGTGCGCGACGAATGCGGCGGCATCGCCGAGAGCGACCTCGGGCGGGTGTTCGAGGCCGGCTGGCGGGCCGACCCGGAGCGCAGCGGCCGCGACGCCGGTGCCGGCCTCGGCCTGGCCATAGCCAAGGGCATCGTGGAGTCGCACGCGGGGTCGATCTCGGTGGCGAACGTCCCCGGTGGGTGTCGCTTCGAGGTGGCCCTGCCGCCCTCGGTCGAGGCCGCCCGCGGCTGACCCCGCCCGCTTTGGCTGAGAAGCCGCCATCCGGCTGGGAAGGTACTCAGCCAGATGGCGACTTCTCAGCCGAGGCCGAGCCGGCGCCGGCGGCTGACGGGGCGCGGCTCGATCGCCTGGCGCTCAGCCGAACGACAGCCCGGCCAGCCCCTCGCGCAGCCCGACCCTCGCCGACCAGTGCAGCCGGTCCCGGGCCAGCGCGCTCGACGCGGTGATGTGGCGGACGTCCCCGAGGCGGTACTGGCCCGTGACGAGGGGCGCGGGCCCCCCTGCGGCCCGCGCCAGCTCGCCCGCGAGGTCCCCGACAGTGTGCACGGTCCCGGACCCCACGTTGTATGCCGCGTGCCCACCCCGGGCGAGCGGCTCGCCCGTGCTCTGGCGCACGGCCGCGGCGAAGGCCGTCGCGACGTCCTCGACGTGGACGAAGTCGCGGCGCTGTCCCCCGTCCTCGAAGACCCGCGGGGCCTCACCCCGCTCCAGCGCTGACGAGAAGATCGCCGCGACCCCGGCATACGGCGTCGAGCGCGGCATCCCCGGGCCGTAGACGTTGTGCAGCCGCAGCGACACGGCGGCGGCGTCGGTCTCCCGCGCCCAGATGGCGGCGAGATGCTCCTGGGCGACCTTGGTGGCGGCATACGTGTTGCGCGGGTCCAACGGCGCACCCTCGGCGACCAGGTCGGGCTCCAGGTCCCGCCCGCAGACCGGGCACGCCGGCTCGAACCGTCCGGCAGCCAGCCGGTGCTCCTCGCGTGGAGGTGCGGCCGTCTCGCCGTGGTCGGGGCACCGGTAGCGGCCCTCGCCGTAGACGACCATCGAGCTGGCCTGGACGACCCGCCGGATGCCGGCGTGCGCGGCGGCCCGCAGGACGACGGCGGTGCCGAGCTCGTTGCTGGAGACGTAGTCGTCCATGTCGTCGAGGTCGACCCCGAGGCCGACCTTGGCCGCGAGGTGGACGACCGCGTCGGCGCCGCGGACGGCATCCTCGGTGGCGGCGAGGTCGCGCACGTCGCCCTGCGTCAGCGGGACGCCGAGAGCGGCGAGCCGCCCCCGCGCCGCGGCGCCGCCGTCGCGGTGCACGTCGGGGCGCAGCGAGTCGACGACGGCGATGTCTGCCCCGTCGCGCTGGAGGGCGCGGACGACCGCCGCACCGATGAACCCGGCGCCACCCGTGACGACGACCCGCATCCCTCCACGGTGCCAGACCCCGGCGCCGGGGACGGCCGCATCGACCTTGCCAGACCCTTACGGCTGAGCCGGTCGGGCCTCACCTCGCGAGGCGGTCAGCGGGCCGGCAGGACCGTCCCGGTCACCTCGCCGAGTCCGATCCTGGCGCCGTCGGCCCCGGGGGCCCAGGCCCGCAGCGTCACCGTATCGCCGTCCTCGAGGAAGGTCCGCGTCGAGCCGTCGTCCAGCGTCACGGGCTCGGCGCCGCTCCAGGTCAGCTCCAGGAAGCAGCCGCGCGACCCCTTCTCGGGTCCCGACACCGTTCCCGACCCGAACAGGTCCCCGTCGCGCAGCGTGGCGCCGTTGCTCGTCAGGTGGGCGAGCATCTGGGTGGGCGACCAGTACATCTCGCGGAACTGCGGCCGCGAGACGACGGTGCCGTTCCACTCGACCTCGTAGTGGAGGTCCAGCCCGTAGGCCGTCCCGGCGCCGTCGGCCGCCGGCTCGCCGCGCAGGTGGGGGAGCGGCTGGGGGTCCTGACCCGGCAGGGGGACGCGGGCGGCATCCAAGGCGTCGAGGGGGGTGACCCACGCCGAGACGGACGTCGCGAAGGACTTGCCGAGGAACGGCCCGAGTGGCACGTACTCCCAGGCCTGGATGTCGCGGGCGCTCCAGTCGTTGAGCAGCGTGACCCCGAACAGGTGGTCGTCGGCCTCGGCGACCGGCACCGGCTCACCGAGGCGGGTCGCACCACCCACGACGAACCCGAGCTCGGCCTCGATGTCGAGCCGCCCGCTGGGCCCGAAGACCGGCGCGGGCGCGTCCGGCGGCCTGCGCTGACCGCTGGGCCGGACGATGCCGGTGCCCGACACGACAACGGTGCCGGAGCGCCCGTGGTAGCCGATCGGCAGGTGCTTCCAGTTGGGGGTGAGCGGTGCGGAGTCGGGCCGGAACATCCTCCCCACGTTGGTCGCGTGGTGCTCGCTCGCATAGAAGTCGACGTAGTCGGCGACCTCGACGGGCAGGTGCATCGTCACGTCGGCGACCGGGACCAGGTGCGAGGAGACGCCGGCCCGGTGCACGTCGTCGCTGAGGATGTCGGTCAGCCAGTCCCGGGCGGTCCGCCACGCCGGGCGGCCCAGCGCGAGGAAGGCGTTGAGCGACCCGGTGGCCCACACCGCGGCGAGGTCGGGTCTGTCGCCGGGGTCGCCGCCGAGCGCGGCGACGGCCGAGGCATCGAGGACGTGCTCCCCGATCCGCACGCCCACCCGGCGCGCGGTGCCGGGCGTCGAGAAGACCCCGTAGGGCAGGTGGGCGATCCCGAACGGGTGGTCAGCGGGGATGTCGGCCCACGATGGCGCCGGGCTCACCCCTGCACCTCCACGAGTCCGAGGCCGGCCAGCTCGCCGATCGGGTCGGTGACCTCGCAGCAGCCGTATGCCGTGAAGAAGGCCCGCACGATCGCCGCATCGGCCGCGCTCATCCGGGTCACGTGCGGGACGAGCTCGGCGGGGTCGTGCTCGGTGAGGACGAGGACGAGCTCGTCGGCCTCGGCTCCGACGAGCGCTGAGCGGGTCGCGACGAGGACATTGAGCACCCCGTGCTGGGGCTCGGTGCCGCCCTCGGGGCGTGGGTGGTCGCCGCGCACGGCGTGGTGGAGCCCGCCGGTGAGCTTGAACCCGAGGTCGTGGTCGATGGCGCTGCGGATGAACGTCGCGAGCTCGACGGCGTCCGGCCAGGCCCACCGCGGCGTCGCCCCGGTGCGGAACTTCGCCTGCAGCGGCCGGGCGTCCGAGGCGTCCGCCGCGATGTCGGCGACCGCCTCCGCCTGGGCGTCGCCGCGCTGGACCTCGAGCGAGAGCGGCAGCGCGGCGGTGTCGACCTCACGCCAGGCGGGCGTCCAGCCCATCTCGATGCCGACGACGTCGACGGCCTTGCCGGCGCGGAGCAGCCGGAGCGCGTCGGTGACGACCTCGGGATCGGTCCCGGGGCGGGCGATGAGCCCGACCCGCACCGGGGCCGTCACCTCCAGCCCGGCGAGCACCTCGAGGAGGTCGCTCGCGGAGGCGGCCGGGACCAGGAGTGGACCGATGAGGTCGGCATACGTGCTCGTGCGGTGGGTGAGGTGGGCGCGGACGGCCGCGTCGAGTGGCGTGCTGGCCGGGGGGAACACCGCCGCGTCGTCGACGAGGCGCGTGAAGAGCGCGCGCTCGGCGAGCCGGACGGCGAGCGTCGGGGGCGTCGAAGGCATGTCCAGCAGGCTAGCCCGAGCGAGGCGTCCCGACCCAGTGCGCCGGTTTACAGTGGCCGGATGCGGGCCCACGAGGACGCCGCAGCACAGCGCGAGATCGCGCGACACCGCAGATCAGCACCGACCACAGCGAGGTGGAGACCGTGGCGCACTACCAGGCGATGGGCAGCATTCCGCACAAGCGGCATACCCAGCACCGTCGGCCGGCCCGGGGCACGGCCCGGGGCGAGCTCTACTACGAGGAGCTCATGGGGGAGGAGGGCTTCGCGTCGGACTCCTCGCTGCTCTACCACCGCAACATCCCCTCCGCCGTCGTCGAGGTCCGCGAGTGGTCGGTGGGCGACCTCTCGACGACCCCGAACCACCCGCTCCAGGCGCGTCACCTCAAGCTGCACGACCTCGTCGAGCCCCGGTCCGCCGTGCGGACCGATGTCGTGACCGGGCGGCGGCTCGTGCTCGGCAACGGCGACGTCCGGATCTCGTATGCCGTCGCCGGCGCGCCGAGCCCGTGGTACCGCAACGGGATCGGCGACGAGTGCGTCTACGTCGAGCGGGGCCGGGCCCGGGTCGAGACGGTCTTCGGGGCGTTGGAGGTGGGCCGCGGCGACTACGTCGTCATCCCGCGCGCGACGACGCACCGGTGGCTGCCCAAGCGGTCGACGAAGGACCCCCTGCGGGCCTACTGCATCGAGGCGAACAGCCACATCACCGCGCCGAAGCGCTACCTCTCGCGGTTCGGGCAGCTCCTCGAGCACAGCCCGTACTGCGAGCGGGACCTGCGCCTGCCCGACGGTCCGTTGCTGGCCGAGGACGTCGGCGCCGAGGCCGGCGAGGAGACCGACGTGCTCATCAAGCACCGGGGGAGCGGGCCGGGATCGTCAGGGGGCATCGTCGGGACGGTGCACGTCGTGCCGTTCCACCCGCTCGACGTCGTCGGCTGGGACGGCTGCCTCTACCCGTACGTGTTCAACATCGACGACTTCGAGCCGATCACCGGGCGGGTGCACCAGCCGCCGCCGGCCCACCAGGTCTTCGAGGGCTGGAACTTCGTCGTCTGCAACTTCGTGCCGCGCAGGGTCGACTACCACCCGCTGTCGATCCCGGTGCCGTACTACCACTCCAACGTCGACTCCGACGAGGTGATGTTCTACGTCGACGGGGACTATGAGGCGCGCAAGGGCTCGGGCATCGGGCCGGGCTCGGTCTCTCTGCACCCCGGCGGGCACTCGCACGGCCCGCAGCCCGGGGCGAGCGAGGCGTCGATCGGGGTGCACTACTTCGACGAGACCGCCGTCATGGTCGACACGTTCCGCCCGCTCGAGCTCGGCGAGGCCGG
>CAYPYK010000227.1:0-5580 GCA_964414665.1 uncultured Intrasporangiaceae bacterium
ACCGGCCAGGGCGTCGGCGCTCTGCCGGACCAGGCCGAGGACCAGCGACAGCAGGGTCTGCTCGAGGTCCTGGCCGGGCCCCCCGATCGCCAGGTCCTCGCTGCTCGTGGCCCCGGGCAGGTGCAGACCCTTGAGCACCAGCTGGAACGACGGCTGCGCCCCCTCGGTCAGGGCGGTGTCGAGGCCGACGCTGACCCCGGCCAGGCCGAACTCGTCGGTCGCCGGCACAGCCGTCGACACGACGATGTCGCAGGCGAGGTGGACCACGCCTCCGGCCAGCAGCGCGAACGGCTCGGGCACACTCCTGCCGGTCTTGGCCGCCCGGTAGAGCGGCACCGTGAGGTCGGTGCTCGTCGCGGGGCCCGTCGTGGCGAACGTGACGGCCAGGCCCACCTCGACGTAGTCGGACGACCGCGCGTCGAGCAGGGCCGAGATCGTCAGGTCCGGAAGGGTGTCGTCGCCGGCGAGCGCCCGCAGGTTGAACAGGTGGATCCGGCTCACGCCGCCGCTGTCGTCGTGCTGGCCCTCGGCCATGACGGCGTCGGCGAACCGGACCAGCGCGGTGCGGCGGTCGTCGTCGGCCAGAACGCCGGTCAGCCGCTCGCCCGGGTCGTCGAACCACGTGCTGTCGAGCTCGACACCATCGGTGCCCGCACTGAGCAGGCCGATGGCCAGGCCGAGGTCGGCGATCTCCGGGTCGAGCGTCGGGAGCCCGCTCACAGCGCCCGCCCGGCCAGGAAGGTATGCCGCGCCATCGGCGTCACCGTCAGGCCGGCCTTCGAGACGGCGAGCGACGCCGAGACCAGGTCCCGACCGGAGAAGTCGTTGCCCCCGGCCCCGCTCATCGCTGCGACCGCGATGACCAGGGTGTGCCAGGCGAAGGCGACGAGGGGCTCACCCCAGCTCTCCACGACGACCTCGGGGCCGCGCGGGTGGTCCTCCGCGGTCGCGACGCCACCGGTCGGTTGGTCGGGCGAGCCGGTCACGAACGTGACCGTGACGTCCACCGGGCCGGTCTGGTCGCAGCTCACCGGGAGGGTGATGACGATGGCGCCGTCGCTCAGGTCAGCGTGGACCTCGCCGATCCGCACGAGCAGCCGCCCGGCATCGGTGGACCACAGCACGGGCGGAGCGGGCCGGGTCACGGCGGCGGGGTCGAGGCCGGCGGCGACGACGGCGGCGCTGGAGATCAGCAGGCCCAGCGACGCCGACGGCAGGGTCCGGTCCGCGGCGGCGGTGCCGGGCTGCAGCGGCTTGAGGGGGAGGGAGTCACCGAGGGCCTTGAGCAGCCGGGCCCGGGTCTGCGGGTCGACGTCCGCGCGCTGCAGGGCCGTGGCGAAGAGGAAGGCACCCGCCACGGCGCCCGGACCCGGGACGGTGGCAGTGCCCACGACGGCCCCCACGAGGGGAGCAGCGGCCGACACATCGACGGTGGGGGGGACGTCCGGCGTCATGTGCACCTCTGATGAGCAGTGGTGAGCGAGTCACCCACCAAGTCGGGAAAGCGCTGCCGGGCACCCTCTCCCAAGCGGCCGACCGGTGACCCGCCTACCCGGTCGCCGCCCTTGGTGCCCTACGGACTCAGGTAAGGCTAGGCTAGCCATTCTTGGTAGGGCCGTATACACGTTGCGCCGGATACACCACAGGCGCCGACGTCCCCCGGCGGCATACCGGGGCTAGCGGCCGGCCTTGCCCCGGCCGCCGCGGACGAGGAGCCAGGTCCCGCCGAGGGCCACCAGCGGTCCGATCACCGCCCACAACGTCACCCCGGTCATCGGGCTTCCGGTGAGGTAGCCGAGGCCCTGCGCCGTCCAGACGGCGCCGACCACAACGAGGAGGCCACCGAGGCCGACGGCGAGCGGGCGGTTCATCGTCTGAGGCTAGCGTGCGCCGAGGTCCCTTCCCGCGACCGCTAGCGCGGCCTGTTCACGGCCTCGGCGATCGCCAGGGCCATCGCACGCGCCCGGTCGTCGCTCACGTTGAGCATTGTCGTCGAGACCACGACGTGCGTGTCCGCCAGGGCGGTGACGAGCCCGGCGCCCGTCCCGACCGGCTCGCCGGCGGCCACCCAGAGCGCTGTGGCCGGGCGGCCGTGTGGGTCCTGCGCCGTCCCGTAGACCACGCGACGCTGCGTCACCGAGGTCACCAGCTGCATGTCGGATGCCGCGTGGCTCGCGCTGGTCGCAACACTGGCGACGACGGTGGTGGGGTCGTCCAGTCGGGTCCCCCAGGCGCACCCGCCGCTCGCGGCGACGGGCTCGACCGTGCGCCCGAGGATCGTCGTGAGCCGCGCCCGGGTCAGCGACGTGCAGTCGGTCGCGGGTGGCCCGGGTGCCGCGCCGACGGCCGCTGTGGCTGAGGGCTGAGCCCCTGCCGCCGCCGTCGCGCTGCCCTGGGCCAGGACCGACGCGAGGACCGTGACCACCAGCGTGAGGGCGAGGCCGACCCCGACGAGCGCACTGACCAGCCGGAGCACCCGGGACGCCCCCGGCGAGCGTCGCCGAGGCCTCGACCGCCTCGTGGCGGCCCCGCCCAGCTGCTCGGCGTGGCGGCCGGCCGCCGCGTTGCGCTGACGTCCACGAGCCCGCCGCTGCGTGGCCGCGGCCAGGCCCATGCCTGCGAGGAGGTCAGGATCCGTCGTCGTCGACGGGAAGTCGGTCATGGCCTGCGACGCCCGCCGGGACACGCCCTCGGGGTCGAGGACGTGCGGGCGCGCCTGGAGCCACCCGACGAGCCTGGACATCGGCACGACCCACACCCCGCGCACCAGCACCTGCTCGCCGAAGGCCGCCTCCTGGGCTCCGGCCAGACACAGGACCGGGATGACCGGGCTGCCGGACTCGACCGACATGTATGCCGCCATGCCGTGCACCTTCTTCAGCTCACCGGCCAGGCTCTCGTAGCGTTGCTCGCCGTCCGTGCTCACGCGCTGGAAGAGCCCGCCCTCCCACGCGGTGACGAGCCCCGCGCGGTTCTTCGCGTCGACGAGGAAGAGCCCGCCAGGGCCGACGACGACGTGGTCGAGGTTCGCCTCGGACAGGCCGGGGCGGAGCAGCCTGTCATGCAGCACGGTCCACGCGTCGGGCAGCTCCGACAACGCGGCTGCCACCGGCCGCTCACCCTCCGCGCGGACCGCCGCGCGCCGGGCGCGGGATCCGATGCGGCTCGGAGCTCCTCGGCCCTGCGGGCGTCGCTCCCCCCCGCCCGGCCGAGCCCGGTGCCGCCGGCCGGCACCCTCGGGCACCGAGGTCGCGTCGCTCGCAGCCGAGGGCACAGCGACATCGGCGGGTCGAGGTGAGTGCTGCGACATTCGGGTCCTTGCGCCGGGGGATTCACGGCGATGCTATGGCGCGCCCGGACCCGCGAGCAGGGGAAACGGCCGCCGGCGCCGAATCCTGTCCGAACGTCCGACCCGCATCCCCATCCTCAGGCGGACCCCGGGGTCACTTTCGTCACCTCCGTCACGTTCGTCGCTGAGAGCGTCACCGCCTCCCCGGCGCGTCTGACACGAGGACCAGGCCGACGACCCGTGCTGATGGGCCGATCCTGGAGGAGGCCCACTGGGCACTGTGAGGGCCCAGCAGGAACCCCCGCGTTCTCAGCACCTGGTAGGTGAGTATCAGAGCCCGACCGCCACTGCCGAGGCGGCGGCAAGGTAGGCGCGCCGGGTTGCGGACTCGAGGTTGTCGAGGCGCAGCCAGGGCGTGCGCATGGCCCTGTCGTAGGGGATCGTGACGGCCGTGCGGGCGAGGCCGTCGTAGCCGGCGGCGATGGTGGCGGCGGAGGCCTCCTCGCGGTCGGCCTGGGAGACGATCACGACGGCCTGGTCTGCCAGGGCCGCAGAGTGCGTGTCCCGGTCCCGCAGAGCCTCCAGGAGGAGCCGGCCGGCCTCGGCATGGTCCGGGCGCGTCGTGGTGGCCACGACCAGCTGGTCGGCCACGTCGATCATCCGCAGCCAGTGCGGCGCGGTCTCGTCGTTGCCGCTGTCGACCAGGATCAGCCGGTAGTACTTCGCGGCCACCGCGTAGACGGCGTCGAAGTCGGCCATGGTGAGCCGCTGCTGGTGGGGCAGCATCGTGGGGTTGCTGCGCAGCACCTCGAACTTGTCGTCGGTCTGGTGGTGCACGTAGGCCGCCAGGTCCGCCGCGCGAGCGGTCGGCAGCATGAGCGAGTCGGCGTGGGGAAGCAGGTCGTGGATGTGGGACTCGTGCGGTCCCCGTTCGGTGCGCCAGCCCAGTGTGCCGCGGGTCTCGTTGTTGTCCCAGGCCAGGACGCCGGAGCCGCCGTGGCGCGCGAAGAGGGCGCTGAGCAGCACGGTGGTCGGGGTCTTGCCGGAGCCACCCTTGCCGTTGACGATCGCGATCGTCCTGGGCCCGGGCCAGTGCGTGGAGACGGCGCGCACGTCGGCGCGGTAGCTCCGCTCGGCCGCGCTGGGCTCGGTGCGGATCCCCAGCCTGGCCATGAGGCCACGCCACCCGGAGGATGCGGGGCGGTCGTCCTCGTGGACGGTCAGGAACGACCGGTCTCGCGCCTCGCCTCGCGTGGTGATCGGCGGCGCAGCGGGGTCGCTGGGCGGCGGGGTGTCGTCGCCGGCCCTGGGCGGAGCCCCGAACTGAGGCACGGCGGCGATCTCGACCCCGGGCTGCGCGTCCGGCGAGGTCGCGGTGGAGTGGCGGCCGTTGGCCGACGCTTCCTCGTCGAGGGGGTCGACGGAGCCGTCAGGATTCACCAGCAGGGAGAACTCCCCGTTGGGCTCGTGCGCCACGACTGGCACCGGCGCGCCGGTGCGCCTGGCCTCGTCGACGAGGATCCGCAGCAGGGCCGCGCGGGCCTCGTCGATGCTCTCCTCGTGGACGGTCCGCTCGTCTGAGCCGAGGCGCAGCGTACCGGTGCCGTCGTCGTGTGCGGTCACGGTGTTCATGACGGGGGTCCCTCTCGGTTGGTGATGGTGACGCCGACCCGGTCGAGGAGGGCCTTGGGGTAGAGGTAGCCGCCGTTCGTCTTCCCCCCGAAGCTCAGGTGGCATCCGGTGCTCCTGCCGTTGGAGCCGATGCGGGCGATCTGCGGCCCGGCGACCACACGATCGCCGGTGCGCACCAGGAGGCCGTTGTCGCACCTGTGGCCCAGACCGAGAACGAGTCGCCCGCCGCGGTGAGCAGACTCACCGCGGCTGGGCATGCGCCGGGGACGACGACCATGGTCATGAGGGAGTTGACCAGGTCGCGGCCGGGCCCGGGCCGTTGCTCAGCACCGCCGGCACGCGCGCGGTCACGGCGCCAACGGCGGCGCCGATCAGGATGGTGGCCACGAAGACCACGCCCAGCCGACTCACGTGCTGGCCCCCTCGTGACGGCGGCCGGTGGCCGTCCGCACGCCGAGCCAGATCAGCGACTGGACGCATACCCCCGAGGCGGTGTAGGTCGCCCACGCCAGCACGTTATCTCGAATTTCCATATTGGTCGCGATGGAGCGGGTACCTTGTGCCCAGGGATCTGACCGTTCCCACGGGGTTGGGGCGGTCGACAGGGGCTTCGCCAAGGGGTTGGCGTCGCAGAAGGGGGAAGCAATGCTGCTGTCGGA
>CAYPYK010000228.1:0-5552 GCA_964414665.1 uncultured Intrasporangiaceae bacterium
GTCGGGTCGGTTGGTGGCGGCGATGAGGATGACGTTGGTCATGACGTCGAACCCGTCCATCTCGACGAGCAGCTGGTTGAGGGTCTGCTCGCGCTCGTCGTGCCCACCGCCGAGGCCGGCGCCGCGATGCCTGCCGACGGCGTCGATCTCGTCGACGAAGACGATGGCGGGGGCGTTGGCCTTGGCCTGCTCGAACAGGTCGCGCACCCGCGATGCGCCGACACCGACGAACATCTCGACGAAGTCCGACCCGGAGATCGAGTAGAACGGGACGCCTGCCTCACCGGCCACGGCCCGGGCGAGGAGGGTCTTGCCGGTGCCGGGCGGGCCGTAGAGCAGGACGCCCTTGGGGATCTTGGCGCCCACGGCGAGGAACTTCGCGGGCTCGGCGAGGAACTCCTTGATCTCCTGGAGCTCCTCGACCGCCTCGTCCACCCCTGCGACGTCGGCGAAGGTGACCTTGGGCGTGTCCTTGTTCGCGAGCTTGGCCCGGGACTTGCCGAACTGCATGACCCGCGAGCCGCCACCCTGGGCCTGGCTCATCATGAACCAGAACAGCCCGACGAGGAGCAGGACCGGGAAGATGCTGATGAGGAAGGTCCACCAGATGCTCTGGCCGGCGACCTGGTCGTTGTAGCCGCCGGGGGGCGGGTTGTCCTTGACCAGGGTCACCAGGTCCAGGGCCCGGGCGTCGATGTACTCGGCTTGGACCTTCGACGCGTCCTTCACCCCGGTGCCGGAGTCGGAGAACGTCGCGCCCGTCTTGAGGTCGAGGTTGAGCAGGTTGTCGGTCGTGAAGGTGGCCTTGTCGACCTTGCCCTGGCTGATGAGCTGCTCGGCCTGAGAGGTCGTGACGCTCGCGTAGCCCCCGTTGCCGCCGAGGGAGAACATGACGACGGCGATGCCGATGACCACGAGCAGCCAGAACAGCGGGGCCCTGAGCACACGCTTGAGATCCATGATGTCCGAGGCGGTAAGCCCCGATCCTCCTGATCGGTCACTCGACGGCTGACACCAGAAGCGCGGGCGGCCCTGGGGGTGTACACGCTACCGGGGCGATTCCCCCCGGAAGGCAGATACGTGTGGTCAACGTGTCAGCACCGACCCGTGTTCCGAGCCGCCGCCACCCACCTCGGCGCCGACCCGGCCCCCGCGCCGCGGGGGCACCCCGCCGAGTCTCAGCTGTAGACGTGCGGCGCCAGGGTGCCGACGTCCCGCAGGCCGCGGTACCGCTCGGCGTAGTCGAGCCCGTAGCCGACGACGAACTCGTTGGGGATGTCGAACCCGACCCACCTGACGTCGACCTCGACCTTCGCGGCGTCGGGCTTGCGCAGCAGGGTGCAGATCTCGACCGAGGCGGGGTGGCGGGACTCGAGGTTGGACCTGATCCACGAGAGCGTCAGCCCGGAGTCGACGATGTCCTCGACGATCAGGACGTGGACGCCGGTGATGTCGACGTCGAGGTCCTTGAGGATCCGCACGACCCCCGAGGACTTGGTTCCCGACCCGTAGGACGACACCGCCATCCAGTCGACGGGGACGGTGATCGGCAGGGCCCGCATGAGGTCGGCCATCACCATCACCGCACCCTTGAGGATCCCGACCAGCAGGACGTCCTTGCCGTCGTACTCCGCGGCGATCTCGGCCGCCAGCTCGTCGAGGCGGGCACGGATCTGCTGCTCGGAGATGAGGACGTTCGAGAGATCCGTCCCCAGCTGGTCGGCATCCACGTGGCTCACTCCTGGTGGTCGCTGCTCCGGCCGGCCGGCGTCGCTGGCGTCCGGTGACGTGTCGTCGAGGCCCATTCAACCGGAGCCGCGGCGGCGACGGTCACGTGGGTGCCCGTCCGGGTGACGAGCAGGGCCCCCGGGACGTGGGCCGGCCCCTGCCCGTGCCAGTCGGTGAGCAAGGCGTCGCAGGCGTCGGTATGCCGCGTGCTCAGCTGACCGGCCGGCGCGCCGGCCGCGACGAGCAGCCGGCGCCAGACCCGGGTGCGCACGGCGCGGTCGAGCGCCATGAGCGTCGCCGAGGGCCAGGGTGGTGGACCGAGGTCGGCGGCGGCCTCGTCCGCCCGGGCGTCGAGCAGGTCGGCGTCGTCGCGGAGCTGGTCTGCGGTGCGGGCGAGCGCGGCCGTCACGCCGGGCCCGAGGTCGCGCTCGAGGTCGGCCAGCGCCCGCCGGGCACGCACCCGCAGGAAGGCCGGGTCCTCGTTCATCGGGTCGTCCCACCAGCGGAGGTTCTGCGCGTCGAGCGAGGCTCTCGCCTCCCGACGGGTCACCCCGAGGAGGGGACGGCGCAGGCGCCCCCGCGCCCGCGGCATACCGGCCAGGGATCGGGCCCCGGCGCCCCGGGTGAGGCCGAGCAGGACCTGCTCGGCCTGGTCGTCGAGGGTGTGGCCGAGCAGCACGAGACGGGCCCCCAGCCGGTCGGCCGCCGTGTCGAGGGCCGTGTACCGGGCCTGCCGGGCGGCAGCCTCCACGCCGTCGCCGGCGGGCTGCACGCTGACCCGCACGACCTCGACGGGGCTCAGCCCCAGGGCCTGGACCCACTCCCGCGCCATCTCGGCGACCTGCGCCGAGCCGGGCAGGAGAGCGTGGTCCACGACGACCCCGCCGGCCCGCACCGCGACCTTGGCGGCCTCGAAGGCGGTGGCGGCCGCCAGCGCCAGCGAGTCCGCGCCACCGCTGCAGGCGACCAGGACGAGGTCGCCGGGCCCGACCTCGGCGAGGCACTCGCGCACGGCGACCCGGATGGCCGCGGTCGCGCCGTCGGGTCCGGGCACGCGAGCCTCCCCGCTCTCAGCCGTGCACCCGGCGGACCCACGCCTGGGGGTCGGTGATCTCGGCCGCCAGCGGGAGGGTCTCGGGCGAGGTCCACACCGCGTTGAAGCCGTCGACGCCGACCACCGCGGTGACGCCACGGACGAACGCGGCGCCGTCGTGGTACTGCCGCATCTTCGCCTCGAGGCCGAGCAGCCGACGCAGCAGGCGGTCCAGCGCGCCCGCGCCCTTGCGCCGCTCGCTGAACTTGGCGCGGATCTCGGCGACGGTCGGGATGACGCTCGGGCCGACCTCGTCCATGACCACGTCGGCGTGCCCCTCGAGCAGCGACATGACCGCCGTGACGGTGGCGAGGCGCTCGCGCTGCTCCGGCGTCGTGACGAGGTCCATGATGCCGCTGCTGCCGGCGCTGACCACCTCGGGCAGCTTCTCGCGGAGCCGGTGGACGAGGTCGGCGAGCTGGTCGCCGTCAGGGGTCATCTCGGCGGCGAGGTCGCGGGCCTGGCCGATCATGTGCTCGCGCAGCCACGGCACCGCCGTGAACTGCACCCGGTGGGTCTCCTCGTGCATGCAGACCCAGGCACGGAAGTCACGCGCGTCGACGGACAGGTCGCGCCGCACCTGCAGCAGGTTGGGGGCGACGAGGAGCAGGGTCGGGGTGCCGTCGGGGGCGAGGTCGTACTGGCCGAGCACCTTGCTCGCCATGAACGCGAGCAGCCCGCCGGCCTCGGCGCCGGTCACCTTGCCACCGAAGGCCGCCACGGGCCCGGTCAGCTGGGTCGACCGGGAGGCCATCATCGTGTCGAAGGCGGGGTCGAGGAGCGCGCTCATCGAGTCGGCGTTGACGCTGATCCAGGTGGCCCGGTCGACCACGCTCACCGGCGGGGCATCGCCGGGGGTGTGCAGCCGGGCGGTCTCGGCGACCGGATCGCGCGCCTTCGCGGCGGCCTCGCGGATGGCCGACACCTCGACGGCGGCCTGCGCCGGCGTGACCTGCGGGCCCGGGGAGACCAGCGTTCGCCCGGTCGCCTTGGCGAACTCCCAGTCGACATACCTGCTCACGGCTCTGGCTCCTTGCCCTCGGGGACGGCTCCCTGCGTCGTTCCTACCACTGTCCCGGCAACCGTCGGTGCCTTGTCATCGGCACCCGCACCCCGTCAGGGTGGCCACGAGACGGTCCAACGCGGTCCGCGCCGCGACGGTTCCCGTGGGCGGCACCGCGTCGGCGACGACCGCATACAGCAGCAGCCGCCCGTCGCGGTCCACGGTGGTCCCGGCGAGCGCGGACGTGCCGGTCAGGGTGCCGGTCTTGGCCCGGGGTATGCCGGCCACGGTGGCCGCGCCCGGCGCCTCGAACCGCTCGGCGAGGGTCCCGCTCAGCCCGGCGACCGGCAGGCTCGCCACGCTGGCCTGCAGGGCGGGCTCGGTGCCGGAGGCGGCGAGTGCGAGCACGTCGGAGAGGGCGCTGACCCGGATGCGGGTACCGGCACCGAGGCCGCACGTGTCGTGGAGGACGAGTCCCTCGGTGTCGACGCCCAGCCGGGCGAGCGCCTGCAGGACGAAGCCCACCGAGCCCGCGAAGGTCGCCGGGTGGCCCGCCCTGACGGCCGCCTGCCGGGCGAGGTTCTCCATCAGGGCGTCGTCGCTGTCGGCGAGCGCCAGGGCCAGGACGTCGGCGTACGACGCCGACTCGACGGCACCCAGCTCGGGGGCGCCGGCCGCGGCGTGGGCCGCATAGGTGCCCGAGGTCGCGAGCCGGGCGCTCACGCCCTGGCCGCGCAGTGCGGTGACCAGGGCCGCCGCCACCTGGGTCTCCGGCCGGGTCGGCGAGGGCTTGCCGGGGGACGGGCGCTGGCTGGCGAGCCCCGTCATCGCCACGCCCTGGGTGTAGCCGGCACGCACATCGGCCATCCGCCAGGACGGCGGGTAGCGCGCACCGGCGTCGTAGGTGAGATCGAGGCTCACCCGCACCGACGTGGTCCCGCTCTCCCGCAGCCGGCCGGCCACCTGGGCGGCGAGGTCGCCCAGCCCAGCCCGGCCCGCCGTGGCGCCCGCGCTCCCCCTGCCGCGGGCGAGGAGCGTGTCGCCACCCGCAACGAGGACGACCTGGTTCGCCGCCGAACCCTGGACGACCCGAGTGGTCATCGTGCCGCCGGGCTTGAGCGAGGTCCAGACCGCGGCCGTGGTCAGCAGCTTCAGGCTCGAGGCGGGCGTCCGCAGGGTGTCGGCCCCCTGGGCGAACAGCTCGGCCCCGGTCTCGCCGTCCCGGACGCTGAGGCCGACGCTGCGGCCGAGTGCGGGGTTGGAGAGCTGCGAGGCGAGGGCACCGCGCAGACCCGGACCGGTGGGGCGGGCTGCCGCCGGGTCGAGCGGGGCGAGCGGCCCGGCGACCGGCACCGACCGGCTGGGGGAGGGGCGCACGACGGGCACCGAGGGGGTCGGGGACGCCGCCTGCGCCCGGGGCGTCCCGGCCCGGGTGAGAAGGCCCGGGACGAGGTCGTAGACGTCGGCGGCGCCGTACGCCACGACCAGCACCACGAGGACCAGCGCGAGCAGAAACGGGCGTCGCACGGGCTCCTCCTTCGCGTCGGGCCCGGATGCGGGAGACTGTGGTGAGCCTAGGTCACCCGCCGCACGTCAGGAGAAGCGCACCGTGGAGTTCGACGTCACCATCGAGATCCCCAAGGGCCACCGCAACAAGTACGAGGTCGACCACGAGTCCGGGCGGATCCGGCTGGACCGGATGCTCTTCACCTCGATGGCCTACCCGTC
>CAYPYK010000229.1:0-5543 GCA_964414665.1 uncultured Intrasporangiaceae bacterium
CCCGTCAGCCGGCACCGTGGCCGCCCTCCGCCGGTACTCTGGCCGGCTCGAGGGTGCCCAGCTCGACGAGCCGGGCGAAGGTGGGTGAGGCGGCGCGGACCTCCTCGAAGGTCCCGGTCGCCTCCACGGTCCCGTCAGCGAGGAACACGACCCGGTCGCAGCCCCGGACGGTGGAGAGCCGGTGGGCGACGACGACCAGGGTCATGCTTCCGCTCAGGCCCTCGATCGTCGCGGTGATCCGCCGCTCGGTCTCGTTGTCGAGTGCCGAGGTCGCCTCATCGAGGATGAGGACGGCCGGCTCGAGGTAGAGGGCCCTGGCGATGCCCACCCGCTGCCGCTGTCCGCCGGAGAGCCGAGAGCCATGCTCCCCGATGACGGTGTCGAGCCCGTCGGGGAGGGAGTCGACGAAGGTCCTGATCTGTGCCCGGGCCACCGCCGACGACAGGCGCCCGGGGTCGGCGTCCGCCGGTCGCTCGCCGAAGGTGATGTTGGCGCGGAGGGTGTCGTCGAGGAGGTAGACGTCCTGGGGCACCAGGCCGAGCGCCCGCTGCCATGCGGGAAGGACCTCGGCGATGTCGACGCCGTCGACGAGAATGTTCCCGGCGGCGGGCGGCTGCAGGCCGAGCAGGACGTCGACCAGGGTCGTCTTGCCGGCGCCGCTGGACCCCACGAGGGCGAGCGAGGTCCCGGCGGGCACGCGGAGGGAGACGTGGTGAAGGACGTCGGGGGCGTCGGGTGAGTACCGGAACGAGACGTCGTGGATCTCGATGCCCCGGCGGACGGCGAGAGGCGCCGCCCGTGGGTCGTCGGACCGGCCACTCGCGGGGATGGCGCCCTCGGCGAGGTCCGCGACGAGCAGGGCGACGCCCTTGCGGCCGATCCGCACCATCTGTGCCGAGGCGAGGCCACGGACGAGGCTGGGCAGCATCCGGAACCCGGCCCCGACGAAGAGCCCGAGCGTGCTGGTGGCCTGGGCGGTGGGGTTCTGCGCGAAGACGACGACGGTGAGCAGGGTGACGCCCACGATGAAGACGAGCTCGAGGTAGTAGCGGGGGAGCTCGGTGAGGAAGCCGGACATCCTGCGCGCCCGGGTGTAGCGGGCACGGGACTCGGCGTAGCGCTCGACGAAGTGCGCGGCACTGCGCCGGACGGTGATCTCCTTGACCCCGCCCAGCGCGTGGAACGCGCTGAGGTACATCCCGTAGGACGCGTCCTGCATGTGCTCACCGGCGAGGACCGCCCGCCGCCGGACGAGGCGGGAGAACAGGACCCAGGCGAGCGCGAAGTAGGCGAGGGCGAGCAGGGCCGGCACCGGCTCGGCGACGAGCAGGACGAGGCCGATGGCGGCGACCGTCGCCGCTTCGGTGACGGCCGCGATGAGCCCGGCGACGGTCAGCGAGTAGGTCTGGTTGACGGCGTCGTTCATGGTCCGCACGAGGTCCGCACTGTTGCGCTGCAGGTGCATCCAGTAGGGCGCCGCCAGGTAGCGGCGCAGCAGCAGAACGGCGGTCTCACCCTCCTGGGCCGAGATGAACCCGAGCATCCACCAGCGGAACGCGACGGTCACCAGGGCCTTGAGGACGAAGGCCCCGAAGACGACGAGGGCGATGAGCACGCCGAGCCGTCGGTCGTCGGGCTCGCCGGTGTGCCGCCAGACCCAGCCCAGGGCGCCCGACCTCCTGTCGACCCCGGTGAGCAGCTGCAGGAGCGGAAGGAGGGCGGCGACGCCCACGATCTCCAGTCCGGCGACGAGCAGCGACCCACCCATCGACGCGATCAGCCGGCGCTTCGTCGCGGGGGAGAAGAGCACGGAGATCCCTGGTGGCACTCCGAACACCGTGTCATTCCTCCGTCGTGGCGATGGGCGTCGGGGCGCGCCACCTCGCGCACCAGGCTACCGGGACGGGGAGCCGTTCCCGGGCCCGTGGTGTGACGGAGGGCACGAGGGTGTCGCCGCCGGTCCGGCGATGATCTCCACCTACCCTTGTCCGGTGGCCGACGCACCCATCGGGATCTTCGACTCGGGCTACGGTGGTCTCACCGTGGCCCGGGCGGTGCTCGACCAGCTCCCTCACGAGTCGATCGCCTACTTCGGCGACACCGCGCGGGCCCCGTACGGCCCGCGGCCCATCGCCCAGACCCGGGCGTTCGCGCTCGAGTGCCTCGACCGGCTCGTCGACCACGGGGTCAAGGCCCTGGTCATCGCGTGCAACACCGCCAGCGCCGCCGTGCTCCACGACGCCCGGGAGCGCTACGACGTGCCGGTGGTCGAGGTGATCCATCCGGCCGTTCGGCGGGCGGCCGCGGCGACCCGCAACGGGAGGGTCGGCGTCATCTCGACGGTCGGCACCCACCAGTCGCGGGCCTACCTCGACGCCTTCGCCGCCGCACCGCACCTGGACGTCACGAGCCGGCCCTGCCCGCGGTTCGTCGAGTTCGTCGAGGAGGGGATCACGAGCGGGCCCGAGCTCATCGGGGTGGCTCGTGACTACCTCGCGCCGCTGCAGGATCACGGGGTCGACACCCTCGTGCTCGGCTGCACCCACTACCCGCTGCTGACCGGCGTCATCTCCTACGTCATGGGCGACGGGGTCACCCTGGTCTCCTCCGCCGAGGAGACGGCCAAGGACGTCTACCGCGTCCTGTCCGACCGCGGCCTGCTCCGCTCCGACCATCTGCCGCCGCCCGGCCACGGGTTCACCACGACCGGCGACGCCGAGACCTTCCGCCGGCTCGCCCGGCGCTTCCTCGGTCTCAGCCCCGAGATCGACGTCGTCTTCACCTCCTCGCAGGTGTCCGAGGGAGGTGCTGAGTGAGGGTCACCGTCGTGGGCTGCTCGGGGTCGTTCGCGGGACCCCGGTCGCCGGCGTCCTGCTACCTCCTCCAGGCGCCGCACAAGGGGGGAACGGCCAGCATCCTGCTCGACCTCGGCAGCGGCGCGCTCGGGGTGCTGCAGCGCCACCTCGACCCCGCCGCACTCGACGCCGTCTTCCTCACCCACCTGCACCCCGACCACTGCGTCGACGTCCTCGCCCTGCACGTCGCCCGCAAGTACCGTCCGGCAGGGCGACCCTCCTACCCGCTGCCCGTCTACGGACCCGCGGGCTCGGGGGAGGTGATCGAGGGGATGTACATCGGCATGCAGCCCGGTGGGATGGCGGCCGAGCTCGCCTTCACCGACCTGGTCGAGCGCGAGCCTGTCGTGGCCGGCCCGTTCACGGTGACGGCGTATGCCGTCAACCACCCGGTCCCGGCGTTCGGCTTCCGGGTCGAGGCCGACGGGGCGGTGCTCGCGTACACCGGCGACACGGACACCTGCGACAACCTCACGCCACTGATGACCGGGGCCGACCTCGTCCTCGCCGACTCCGCCTTCGTCGACGGCCGCGACCGACTGGGCGGCATCCACCTCAGCGGCAGCCGCGCGGCGAGGGCGGCGGTCGCGGCGGGTGGGGTGGGCCGGCTCATGCTCACCCACCTGCCCGCCTGGAACGACCCCGAGGTGTGCCGCGCCCAGGCCGCCGCGGTCTGGCCGGGCGAGGTCGAGCTGGCGAGCCCGGACGCCACATACGACCTCTGATCCGCGGGCACCGCTACCGGGGCTCCGCCCGGGAGATCTCGGGGCCGATCAGCCGGCCCGGCGGGCTGCGGCTGCCGTCGGTCGGGGCGCCCCCGCACCGTCTCGCGAGGTACCTGCCACCGGTGCACGAGGGGCCGATCCACACAGTCCGGCACGAGGTCCGGCGGCGCCGCTCGCGTGCCTGACCCGCACGCGCGGGCGGTTAGTCTTGCCCGCATGCCCGAACCGCGACACGACGGCCGACTGCCCAACCAGCTCCGCGAGGTGAGGCTGACCCGCAACTGGCTCGACCACGCCGAGGGGAGCGTGCTCGTCGAGTTCGGGCGCACCCGCGTGCTGTGCGCTGCCTCCTTCACCCAGGGCGTGCCGCGCTGGCTCAGGGGCCGGGGGACCGGGTGGGTCACGGCCGAGTACGAGATGCTGCCGCGCTCGACCAACACCCGCAGCGACCGCGAGTCGCGCAAGGGGCGCGTCGGGGGCCGCACCCACGAGATCTCCCGGCTCATCGGCCGCAGTCTGCGGGCCGTCATCGACACCAGGTCGTTGGGCGAGAACACCATCGTCCTGGACTGTGACGTCCTCCAGGCCGACGGCGGCACCCGGACCGCGTCGGTCACCGGAGCCTGGGTGGCCCTGTCCGATGCCATCGCCGACGCCCGGGCCAAGGGGCTCATCGCCTCCGGCGCAGAACCCCTCACGGGATCGGTCGCCGCCGTGAGCGTGGGTGTCGTCAAGGGGGTGCCCATGCTCGACCTGGACTACCCCGAGGACTCGAGCGCCGAGACGGACATGAACGTCGTGGTCACCGGCGACGGCCGGTTCGTCGAGGTCCAGGGGACCGCCGAGGGTGAGCCGTTCGACCGCGGCGTCCTCGACGCGCTGCTCGACCTCGCCGTGGACGGGTGCACCCGGCTCACCGCGATGCAGCGGGCCGCCCTCGCCGAGGCGCCGAGGGCGCGCCGGTGAGCCGTCAGATCGTCCTCGCCACCCGCAACGAGCACAAGATCCATGAGGTCGGCCAGATCCTCGCCGACCTCGTCGCCGAGCTCGACCTGGAGATCGTCGGAGCCGCCGACGTCCCCGACCTACCGGACGTCCCCGTGACCGAGGTGACCTTCGTCGGGAACGCCCCGCACAAGGCGGTCGCGCTCGCCCGGGCGCGCGGGCTGCCGGCGATCGCCGACGACTCAGGCCTGACCGTCGACGTGCTGGGGGGCTCGCCCGGGGTGTTCTCGGCCCGCTGGTCCGGGACGTTCGCCGGGGCCCGGGCGAGCCGCACCGAGCGGGACCGTGCCAACTTGCGGCTGCTCCTGGAGCAGGTGCAGGACGTGGCCGACGAGCACCGCGGGGCGGCATTCGTGTGCGCCGCCGTGCTGGCGCTGCCCGACGGCCGGGTGACGTCGGCGCTGGGCCGGGTGAGCGGTCGGCTGCTCCGGGTTCCGCGCGGTACCAACGGCTTCGGCTACGACCCCGCCTTCGTCCCCGAGGGCGAGACCCGGACCACGGCCGAGATGACCGACGCCGAGAAGAACGCCATCTCCCATCGCGGCCGCGCCTTCCGGGCCCTCGGCTCCGACATCCGGGCGAGCCTCGAGGCGGGCTAGGGCGTTCGTCGGCGGCGGCCAGGCCCGGTTCTCCTGCCGGCGGTGCGCACACCGGGCCACCTCGACCACCGCGGGGACGATCTCACCGAGGCTGTCGCACGGGACGACGATAGCGACCGAGGTCTTGCCTCCACCGTCCGCCACACCTCGTCGCCTGGACGGCCCCGGGCCCGCCGACGGGGGCGATTGGCGGCGACCAGGGCGCGGATCGGTGCGGCGCCCAGGCGATGCGCCGGCAGTCGACCGGCTTCCGGCGTCTACATTGGACTGGCGCGCAAGTGGTGGAACTGGCAGACACGTCAGGTTTAGGTCCTGATGCCCTCGGGTGTGGGGGTTCGAGTCCCCCCTTGCGCACTCAG
>CAYPYK010000230.1:0-5306 GCA_964414665.1 uncultured Intrasporangiaceae bacterium
CCCAGAAGCCGACGGCCAGCCCGGCGGCATACGCCGCTCCCAGCGCCGTCGTCTCGGCGACGACGGGCCTGGAGACGGGGACGCCGAGGATGTCGGCCTGGAGCTGCATGGCGAGGTCGTTGGCGGTGACCCCACCGTCGACCTTGAGGGTCGTCAGCGACGCGGGCATCCCCGCCGCGGCGACATCGGCGGTCATCGCGTCCGCGACGTCACGGGACTGGTAGCAGATCGCCTCGAGCGTGGCTCGCGCGAGGTGGGCCTTGGTGTTGAAGCGGGAGAGCCCGACGACGGCGCCACGGGCGTCGCTGCGCCAGTAGGGGGCGAACAGCCCGGAGAAGGCCGGGACGAAGTAGACGCCGCCGTTGTCCGACACGCTCGCCGCCAACGCCTCGACCTCGCTCGCGTCGGAGATGATGCCCAGCTGGTCCCGCAGCCACTGCACGGCGCTGCCGGTCACGGCGATCGAGCCCTCGAGCGCGTAGACCGGATCGGCGTCGTCGAGCTGGTAGGCCACGGTCGTCAGCAGACCGTTGTGGCTGTGGACGATCTCGGTGCCGGTGTTGAGGACGAGGAAGTTGCCGGTGCCGTAGGTGTTCTTGGCCTCGCCCGGCTCGAAGCACACCTGGCCGACGGTGGCCGCCTGCTGGTCGCCGAGGACGCCGGTGATGGGTATCTCGGCCAGACCCTTGGTGCCCAGCGTGTGGCCGTATGCCGTTGCGTGGCTGGAGGCGGTGATCGTCGGGAGCATCTCGCGGGGGACGCCGAAGAAGCCCAGGAGCTCCTCGTCCCAGTCGAGGGTCTGCAGGTTCATCAGCATCGTCCGGCTGGCGTTCGTCACATCGGTGGCGTGGACGCCGCCGTCCGGACCACCGGTGAGGTTCCAGATCACCCACGTGTCCGGCGTGCCGAAGAGGGCGTCGCCGCGCTCCGCGGCCTCCCGCAGGCCGTCGACGGTCTCCAACAGCCACTGGAGCTTGCCGCCGGCGAAGTACGTCGCCGGCGGCAAGCCGGCCTTGTCGCGGATGACGTCGCCCCGGCCGTCGCGGTCCAGCGCGGCGGCGATCGAGTCGGTGCGGGTGTCCTGCCAGACGATGGCGTTGTGGAAGGGCCGGCCGGTGCGGCGGTCCCAGACGATCGTCGTCTCGCGCTGGTTGGTCACGCCGATGGCGGCGAGGTCGCTCATCGCGATGCCGGCGTTCGTCACGGCGGTACCGATGACGGTGTGCGTCCGGTCCCAGATCTCCAGCGGGTTGTGCTCGACCCACCCGGCCCGGGGCATGATCTGCTCATGCTCGAGCTGGTGTCGGGCGACCTCGCGCCCGTCGTGGTCGAAGATCATGAACCGGGTGCTCGTCGTCCCCTGGTCGACCGCGCCAACGAAGTCCGCCATGGCTCTCAGCGTAGGCCGAGCGTCCCGGTCCTGGCAGGGCTACCGGTCAGTGGTTCACCGGCGTCGACCGCTCCCGCCCGCTCTCGTCCCGCCAGCGGACGGACACGATGGGGTAGTCGGAACGGGCAGGCTGCGTTGCGGCGCTGTCGATGGTGACGACGACCCCTCCACCTGGCATCGCGACGGTCGTTGGCCCGGAGGTGATCCTCGCCCACGAGGCAGGGACCCCGCGGACCGCCGTTGCGCCCTGGGGGAGGAGGAGGAGGGTCGTCCATCGAGACATGGGCGTCGGGGCGCTGGGCCCCAGGTTGAGGACGGGGATCTGCCCTGGCGGCGACGAGGGCGACGACAACGGAACCGCGCCGAGAACGTCGACCCCCACCAGGCCGAGGCTCGAGAAGCGATAGACCGTCCATGGTTCACCGGTCGCGGAGGTGACTGTGACCTGGTCGGCCGCCTCACCGGTGGAGGCGGTGTACCGCCCGTCGGGCGCGCGCCACCAGAATCGAGTCGGGCGGCCCACCGCCGCCGCGGCGATATGGAAGGTGTAGACCTCGAGCGTGGTGCCTGGCCAGGTGTACCCGAGCACGTCGGAGGGGGGTTCGCTGGCCGGGGTGATGTCCTCGACGTTGGCAGGGGCCAGGACCGTCACCCACCGAGGGTCGCTCGACGGGTGCAGCTCCGGCCGGTCGACGTGTCCGACGGCGAAGGACGAGACCTCGATGCCGGGCACACCGGCGGGGATGGCACCCGCGGCCCGCTGCTCCGGTGCATCGATGAAGAGCGTCAGCCGGGTCGTGGCCGGGTCGTAGCGGTAGGTGACGCCGATGGACTCCTGGGTGTCGACGCTCGCGTCCGGAGGTGGGTCCGTGTGCAGGTAGCTCGTCCACTCCGTCTCGGCGTCGCGGGTGATCTGATCCGGACTCGTGGCGGGCATGCGGACCGCATCGTGGGTGCCGCCGGACCACACGGCGAGGCCGGCGGCGATGACGACGGCGGCCAGGGCGGCGGCGGAGCGGCGAGTGGTCCGCCGGTGGAGGACCCGGTTCCCCTCGGCGATGACGTGGGTGGTGTCCGGGGCGATCTGCTGGGGCACCGGAGTGGCTGCCAGGCGGTGACGCAGGGCCCGCTCCAGGTCGGTGGTCATGACGAGCTCCCTTCGTGCATGGGATCGGTGCCGGCCGGTGCGTCCGCCGTGCAGCGGAGGGCGGCCAGGCCCCTGGAAGCAGCGCTCTTGACCGCGCCCACGGAGACTCCGAGCAGGTCGGCCACGGCCTGCTCGGACTGGTCGGCGTAGTACCGCAGGACGACGACGGTGCGTTGCCGGGGCGGCAGGTGGGCGAGGAGCCGGATGATCTCGTCGCGGTCGTCGGTGCGACCGCTCGATGACCCGGCTGCCCGTCCGTCGGCGACGACGCGGGGGTCGGCCACCACGCTCTCGCGGTGGTGCTTGCGCCACTGTTCCCGGTGGTGGTTGACCAGGACGGTCCGGGCGTAGGCGAGGGCCCGCTCCTCATGGACCCGCGGCCAGGCGACGTAGGTCTTGACGAGGGCTGCCTGGACGAGCTCCTGGGCTGCGTCTGCGTCGCCGGTGAGCAGCCACGCCGTCCGGGTCAGGCTCGGCGAGGCAGCGGCCATGAAGGCGGCGAACGCCGCCTCACGGTCGGCGCGATGGTTGCCGAGCATCTGGCCCTCTTCCTCGTCTGCGGCACCTGCGTCAGTGCCCTCACGGTGATCTATGCAGCAGGGCCTGCCGAGGTTGCCTCGGCGGACGGAGCGACTCTCGCACGGTCGGGGCCGGCCCCGCCGGTCATGGGGCGAACGGCCAGCCGTCCTGCATGCCCGGCTCGCGACCAGGCTCGATGTAGTGCTCGGCCCCGAACATGACGTCGAAGACCTCCGGCGGCATGGCCAGGAACATCTCGATGTCCGTCGCCTGGCTGCGGTGGGCCTCCAGCGCGGCCCGACGCTGGGCGCGGTGGGTGGCCACGTCCACCCGCCAGTGGATGTCGGCCTCCGGGCTGCCGAACGGGTTGCCGTCGTCCATCGGCGCATCGGGGTCGAACGCGTTGTCGGCCATCCCGGCGGCCACCGCCATCGCGTACATCCGACGTATCGCGTCGCGGTTCATCGTCGACTCGAGGACCTTGGGTCGGCGCCGGGCGAGGTCGGCCGCTCGGTGGGTGACGTGGTGGACCCGGACATGGTCGGGGTGGCCGTAGCCGCCGTGCCAGTCGTAGCCGACGAGGACGTCGGCGTCCTCCTCGTCGAGGATGGCCGTGAGCCGCCCAGCGGCCTCGTCGAGGTCGGCCCGGTGCAGCGAGCCCTCGGCATCGTTCTGCTCCCACCCGGTCATGCCGGAGTCGGAGTAGCCCAGCCAGGCCACCCGCGCGGTCCCCAACACCTCGGCCGAGCGCATCGCCTCGGCCCGTCGTCGGTCGACGAGCGTCTCATCCGGCGCTAGGTCGTCGGGCACCTCGCCGTGGTCGCCGTTGGTCGCGAACACGACGACGACCCGGTCCCCTCGGGCGGCGGCCCGGGCCATCGCCCCGGCGGTCTGCGAGGCCTCGTCGTCCGGGTGCGCGTGGACGAAGACAATCGTCGTCATCGGGACATCATCCCCGATGGCGAGCTTTCCTACCGGGGATAGGCCGCGTGCGCCGCCCGGCGGCGGCCCCACTCCTCGCGCATCTCCGGGTCGGACATGACGAGCCAGACCAGTCCGCAGTCCTGGGGGCCCTCGGCCCCCGGCAGACACTGCGAGCAGGCCTCGCCGTCGCGGATCGGGCAGGCCGGAGCTCGAGTCGTCCGGTGGTGCGGTTCGGACATGGTCGCCTCCCGTCGCTCCCAGTGTCGCTCGGCGGCAGGTCCGGTCCGGCCACCGCACGCGAGGGGTGTGAGGGAGGCCACGCGGCATACCCCTCCCCGGCGGCGCCGTATGCTGCGGCGCAGGCGAGGATGGCGGATGGCCCCTCGCGCGGGAGCGCGGGGGCGAGAGCAGACCAGGAGGCGAGTCATGCAGTTCGGACGCAGCTACGAGGAGTTCGAGGTCGGGGCGACGTACCGGCACTGGCCCGGCAAGACGGTGACCGAGTACGACGACCACCTGTTCTGCCTGCTGACGATGAACCACCACCCGCTGCACCTGGACAGCCACTACGCCGAGGAGAGCACCCAGTTCGGCAAGAACGTCGTCGTCGGCAACTACGTCTACAGCCTGCTGCTCGGGATGAGCGTCCCGGACGTCTCCGGCAAGGCCATCGCCAACCTCGAGGTCGAGAGCCTGCGCCACGTCGCGCCGACCTTCCACGGTGACACGCTCTACGGACAGACCACCGTCCTGGACAAGTGGGAGAGCACGAGCAAGGACGACCGGGGCGTCGTCCATGTCGAGACGATCGGCTACAACCAGGACGGCAAGGTCGTCTGCATCTTCCGCCGCAAGGTCATGGTGCCCAAGGCGAGCTACCTCGAGGCGCGTGGCGGCGAGCAGCCCGGTCGCCCGCTGCCCCAGCCCGACAGGAACTGGCCTGGCCCACAGGCGCCCGACACACAGTCCTGAGCCGCCGGCCCTTCCCTGCGCCCCTCCTTGCGCCCCGTTCGAGGTATTCCAGTACCCCTAGACGGCACCGGAATACCTCGAACCGGCTCGGTCCGCCGAGCGGAGGGCGACTAGCTCGACCGCACGGTCTTGCCGTCGACCGTGATCGAGAGCCCGGTGATCGCCTTGACGCTGCTGCTGGGCGGCCGACAGCTGGCGTAGAGGAAGGCGTGGGCCCCGTCGCCCGCCGGGGTGAGCGTCGGGCCGACCCGGTGGGTGCATCCCGCACCGAAGGCGGCGGTCGGGTCGGTCGCTCGGAGCGGGACCATGCCGATGTACACGGCCGGGGTGTTCCGGTCGCCCCCGGACCAGCTG
>CAYPYK010000231.1:0-5304 GCA_964414665.1 uncultured Intrasporangiaceae bacterium
CCTCCCAGGAGGCCGCCACCCTCGGCAACCTCACCGCTGACGGCATCGGCGTCGACGCGGGCTACCCGGCCCCGACGACGCTGCCCGACGGGGAGGACGGGCTGTTCACCAAGCCGGACCTCGCCGACTACCCGGACTACCTCAACGCGGCGTGCAACTACCAGAAGTGCACGACGATCCAGTACAAGTCGGCTACCCGCGCCCACATCGAGTCGATGGGCTACGACATCGTCGCCAGCTTCGGCGACCAGTACAGCGACCTCAAGGGCGGCTACGCCGACCGGGGCTTCAAGATGCCCAACCCGAACTACTACCTCCCGTGAGGCGTCGCTAGCCTCCACCACCCGGGCGTCCGGCACGGCTCTCCGCTCGTGCCGGGCGCCCGTCCGTGCCCGGCGCCCGCTCGTGCCCGGCGCCCGTCCGTGCCGGGCGCCTCAGCGAACGCCGAGGGTGAGCCGGGCCATCTGGTCGAAGCCGAGCCGGCCCTGCTCGTCGCGGCACGCATCGAGCCGCTCGTGGGCCAAGGCCCGCACCTCGGGCCGCTTCTCCTCGGGGACCGCCTCCCACATGGCTCGTTGCCCGACCGACCAGGTCCACCGGTACCAGTGGTCGTAGTCGACGAACCGGGCGCCGACGAGCATGCCGACCGTGCGGACCTCGACGAAGCCCGCCTCTCGGAGCAGCTGCTCGACCCCGGCGTCGGTCGCGAACGGTCCGCTGGCGCCGGAGGTGCGGGCGTCGAGCATCGCCGGCGGCAGGTAGGGCGTGAAGACGTCGTCCACGGTGCTCCATGGGGTGGTGAAGTCGCCGAACGTCGACACGCCCAGCCGCCCCCCGTCGACGAGGAGCTGCCGCCACGACCGCAGCGCCGCCGCCGGGTCGGACAGGAAGAACAGCACGAGCGAGGAGCAGACCACGTCGTATGCCGCGTGCGGCAGGTGGGGTTCCTGCGCGTCACCGACCTGCACCTCGGCCACGAGGCCCGCGTCCACGGCCGCCTGCGCCGCGGCGTCGACCATCCTGGGCGACAGGTCGATGCCGGTGACCGAACCCGATGCGCCGACCGCCCGCCCCAGCGGGACCAGGGCCGCGCCGCGCCCGCAGCCGACGTCCAGCGCGTGCTCGCCGGGGCGCGGGGCGAGCTCGTCCACCAGCCGGGAGGCGATCGGCTGGATCATGTCGACGCCGACCTGGTCGTAGGTGTCCGCCAGCTTGTCGAACAGGCCGGCGACACGGGAATGCTGGTCCATGCTCAACCTCCCTGGGGGCACGGACCGCGGGGCGGCGGGCCGGAATGGTCGACGCTAACAGTCCGCGGCCCTCAGCGGGGCTGCGGCGGCGGACCGAGAATCTCGATGCCGTGCAGCGCCGCGGCATGCCCGAGTGCCGCGGGGTCGAGCGGCCCCGGATCGGGGAGCCGCCGCTCGCGGGCCGGCTCCCCCACCGCGGCGGCGAAGTCCTCGAAACCCGCGGGCGTCGTGAGCTGGAGGGCGTGCAGGGGCTCGTCCGCCCCGACGACGAAGGTGTGCGCCTCCCCTCGAGGCAGCAGGACGAAGTCGCCGGCCCCGGCCACCAGCTCCTCGCCCCGGCACCGGAAGCTCGCCGACCCCGAGATGACGTAGAACATCTCGTCCTCGTCGAGATGACGGTGGAGCGGGGGCGCGAAGCCGGGTGGGTTGACGAAGTGGGCCACCGTCAGCCCACCGTGCGTCTCGGCTCCGGTCGCCTTGAGGGTGACGAGGTTGCCCAGGAACCACAGCGCGTCGCCCTCGTCGCGGCCCCTCAGGAGGGGGCGGGCAACGGCGGCCGCCGGGTCGATGGTGTGGGTCATGGCGTCTCCTTGGTCATATTCGCTTGTCCCAAAGTATGATGAATATGTCGCTAGTATGACGACATGGGCGAGGGTGTCAAGAGCGGCCGGTCGAGGCCACCGGGCGCGGCACCGGCCCGACGCCCGTACTCCTCGACGGTCCGGGCCGAGGGCGCCCGACGGACGCGCGCGGCGATCGTCGAGGCGGCGACCGAGCTGTTCCTCGGCCGGGGCTACGACGGCACCTCGCTCGCCGATGTGGCCGAGGCCGCCGGGGTGTCCCGCCCCACGGTCACCTCGGCGTTCGGCGGGAAGGCGGCCCTGCTGTCCCGGGTGCTCGACCAGGCCCTGGCCGGGGACGACGACCCGGTGCCGGTCCGCGACCGGCCGTGGTTCCGCCCGGTGTGGGAGGCCACGACGCCGGGCGGCGTCCTCGATGCGTATGCCGACGTCTGCCTCGTCATCGGCGGCCGGGCCGGTCACGTCATCGAGGCGGTCCGCCGCGCGAGCGACTCGGCGCCGGAGGCCGCCGAGCTCTGGGAGTCCTTCCTGCGCACCCGCCGGGCCGGGGCCGCCATGGTGGTCGAGCACGAGCTCGTCGCCGCGGCGCTCAGGCCCGGCCTCACCGTGCGGACGGCGGGCGACGTCCTGTGGACCCTCAACGACCCGGACCTGTACGTGTCCCTCGTCGAGCGGCAGGGGTGGTCCCCCGAGGCCTTCCGCTCCTGGTTGGCCGACTCGATGCGAACCCTGCTCCTCGACGACGACGCGGGCTGACCACGGGCGGCGGCATACGGGGGCCGGCCACGGCGTTGGGCTTCGTCATGAGCAACGCCGACGACCATCCCGACGAGGTCACCTGCGCGAGCGGGACCGCGGAGCCCGGCGCCGTGCAGGTCCTCTCCGCCCGCGAGGTGCCGCTCGGCGGGCCGCGGGCGATGCCGGTGCGCCGCAGCCTCCCCCAGCGGGACCGCTCCCTCATCGGCGCGTGGTGCTTCGTCGACCACTACGGTCCCGACGAGGTCGGGGCCACCGGCGGGATGCGGGTACCGGGCCACCCGCACACCGGCCTGCAGACCGTGTCGTGGCTGTTCTCCGGCGAGGTCGAGCACCGGGACACGACGGGGGCGCACGCCCTCGTCCGGCCGGGCGAGCTCAACATCATGACCGCTGGGTCGGGGATCGCCCACTCGGAGTTCTCCACGCCCGCCACGACGGTCCTGCACGGGGTCCAGCTGTGGGTGGCGCTGCCCGAGGCGTCGCGGTTCGCCGCGCCGGGGTTCGAGCACCACGCACCGCAGGAGGTCGCCGTCGACGGCGCCCGGGTGCGGGTCTTCCTGGGGAGCCTGTTCGGCCGCCGGTCGCCGGTGAGGACGCACACCGCCCTCGTCGGGGCCGAGATCGTGCTGCCCGCCGGTGCCGCGCTGACCGTCGACGTCGACCCCGCCCACGAGCACGGGTTCCTCTGTGACACCGGCCTGGCGACGGTGGGCGAGGCCACGGCCAAGCCCGGCGAGATCGCGTATGCCGCCGCCGGCACGTCCCGGCTCACCGTGGCGGCGAGCCCGGACGAGGAGAGCCGGATGCTGCTCATCGGCGGCGCACCCCTCGGCGAGCAGATCGTCATGTGGTGGAACTTCGTCGGCCGCAGCCACGAGGAGATCGTCGCCTTCCGCCAGGACTGGCAGCGCGAGCGCGAGGAGCAGTCCGGCACCTCCCGGTTCGGCACCTTCCCGACGCAGTGGGACCACACCCTCCCCGCGCCGGAGCTGCCTCACCTGCGGCTGCGTTCCCGCGGCTGACGCAACACCCAAGGTTCGACAGTCCCGCCCGCCGGCCCTCGTTCGCTGAGACAATGCGGGTGGCACCGACCGGAGGGAACCCCATGAACGGCAACACAGGTGTGCCGGTGGCCTCCGGCGTCACCGCGGAGCGCTTGGCTGGTCTGCGCTCGTGGAACCTCGCGCTCACGGTGCTGCACCTGGCGCAGGCCGTGGCGGTCGCCGTGCTCGCGGGCGGCTTCGCCATCACCGTCACCTCGTCGTTCCCGGCCGGGCCGCCCGGGTCCGCCGTCCCCGCTCCCGACCCGCTGTTCGACGTGCGGATCGGCTGGGCGGTCGCCCTGTTCCTCGGGCTCGCCGCGCTGGACCACCTGCTGACCGCGACCCTGGCTCGGGCCACCTACGAGAGCGACCTGCGGCGCGGCATCAACCGCTTCCGGTGGGTCGAGTACTCGGTGAGCGCCACGCTCATGGTCGTCCTCATCGGCTTCTACTCCGGCATCAGCGGGATCAACGCCGTCATCGCGGTCGCCGGGGCGAACGTCGGGATGATCCTCTTCGGCTGGGTCCAGGAGCTGATGAACCCGCCGGGGCGCACCCGCACGACGATGCTGCCCTTCTGGTTCGGCACGCTCGTCGGGCTGGCGCCCTGGGTCGCGATCACCGTCAACGTCCTCGGCTCGGCGACGGTGCCCGGCTTCGTCTACGGGATCGTCGTCGCCCAGGCGCTCCTGTTCTTCAGCTTCGGGCTCAACCAGTGGCTGCAGTACCGCGGGGTCGGCCGGTGGACCGACTACGCGTACGGCGAGAAGGTCTACCTCGTCCTCAGCCTCGTGGCCAAGTCCCTGCTCGCCTGGCAGATCTTCGGCGGGTCGCTGGCCGGCTGACCCTCGGGCCGGGCCGGCCGACGACCCCGTCCAGCAACGACCCAGCATTCTCCCAGCCTTCGGGGAGATACTTGTGCCGACGCAGACGTCGCTGCCTCCTGGCGACATGTATGCGGTGCCGAGGGCCGGGGCCTGCGCCCTTCCCGGTGCACCACCAAGGAGGCCCTGAGCCACGATGACGTCCCACGCTGCCCACACCCGGCGCAACACGCCACCCCCCACGACGAGCACCGACGGCGACCTGAAGACGCTGCCCCTCCCCGAGGTCGAGCAGAGGCTGGCCACCTCACCGGAGGGCATCAGCCAGGCGGAGGCGGCGACCCGGCTGGCTCGCTACGGGCCCAACGAGCTCGCGGAGACCAAGGCCAACCCCCTGCTGGCGCTGCTCGGCTACTTCTGGGGCCCGATCCCCTGGATGATCGAGGTCGCGGTCGTCCTGTCGGGCGTGCTCCGGCACTGGGCGGACTTCGCCATCATCCTCGTGCTGCTGCTGGCCAACGCCGGCGTCGGGTTCTGGGAGGAGCACCAGGCCGGCAAGGCCATCGACGCCCTCAAGGCCCAGCTCGCGGTCAAGGCGCTCGTGCGCCGCGGCGGGACCTGGGTCACCGTGCCGTCGCGGGAGGTGGTGCCCGGCGACGTCGTGCGGCTGCGGATGGGCAACATCGTGCCGGCCGACGCCCGGCTCCTGGACGGCGACCCGGTGGAGGTGGACCAGTCGGCCCTGACCGGCGAGTCGCTGCCCGTCGATGCCGGACCCGGCGACGCGGTGTTCTCGGGCTCCATCGTGCGGCAGGGCGAGACCGACGGCATCGTGTATGCCACCGGC
>CAYPYK010000232.1:0-1039 GCA_964414665.1 uncultured Intrasporangiaceae bacterium
CGTAGCCCACCCGTCGCGCGACGGGAGCGGGGCGCGGACGTGTCGTGGCGGCTGACATGGGGCCACCTCCCTCCACCGACTCCACGCTAGGTCTCCGGGTGCGGTCGGAGGGCCGGATGTGGTCCGGGTCTCGACGGCCGAGCGGTCCCCGGTCGTCGGCTCGCCCGGGATGGGTGACAGGATGGCCGGTGGGCAGGGAGCCAGCCCATCGAAAGGATCGACATCGTGATCGTGGCAGTGACCCTCAGCGGAAACGGCCAGGTGGGGCGCGGCATGGGCCGCGCCGACACGGTGGCCATCGCGACCGTCGAGAACGGCGAGATCACCGACTGGACCGTGCATGAGGTGGGCTGGAACGCCCTCCATGACGCGGACGGTGAAGGCGCGCACCACGCGCGGATCGTCCGCTTCGTCCGCGACCACGGCGTCTCCGCCTTCGTCGCCGGCGGCGCGGGGGCCGGCATGCGCACCACCATGGACAAGCTCGGCGTCACCGTCGTGGCGGCGTCCGGGGACGCGCGGGCAGCGGTCCTCGACGCGGCCCGCTGAGGCCGGGGCTGCGGGTCAGCCGGCGCTCTGGCCGACCGACGCGAGCAGGTCGGTGAACCAGGGCACCGAGGCGTCGAACTTCTTGCCGCCCTTGATCCGTGGGAACGCGATCGCCGACAGCACGTCGCCGGACTCCTCGTCCTGGCCGATGACGCCCGACTCGCCGCGCATCGCGCATTCGACGGCGAGGTCGGTGCACGCCTTGATGAGGGCGAGGTCCTCATCGTTCGCCGCCGCCGACCGAGCGAAGTAGCCGCTCTTCTGCACCATGTGCTTCTCGGCCCCGAGCTTCTTGGCGAACTGCTTGGCGAACCAGGCACCCGGGTTGACCTTGTCGAGCTGCACGTGGCCGAACGGGTCCCGCGGCACCTCCTGGCCGGAGGCCTCGAGCTGCTCGACGATCTCGGAGATGCCGGCGCCCTCGGACAGGAAGATGTTGACGCAGCCGAGCTCGTCCATGGCGGCCCGCAGCCGCTCAGCCTCAGCGTCG
>CAYPYK010000232.1:1049-5291 GCA_964414665.1 uncultured Intrasporangiaceae bacterium
AGCTCGGGGACGAAGACCGCGTGGACGTCCCACCGGCGGGGGTCGTTGCCGATGCCCGGCACCCACTCCTGCTCGCCGACCCACGCGTGGTAGCGCCGGGCGGTCTCGGCGGTGAGCCAGCCGCAGTTGCGGCCCATGATCTCGTGGACGATGAGCATCCGCGGGTTCGACGAGTGCTCGGCGATGATGTTCTTGGCGTAGAGAGAGCCCTGCTCGGCCGCGGTCCAGGCGCCGAGGCTCTGCCGGATCGGGATGACGTCGTTGTCGACCGTCTTGGGCAGCCCTACCACCGTGAGCTCGTAGTTGTTCTCGTGCAGGTAGGCCGCGAGGTCGGCCGCCGTCGTGTTCGTGTCGTCGCCGCCGATGGTGTGCAGGACGTCGACGCCGTCGCTCGTCAGCTGCTCGGCGGCGACATGCAGCGGGTCCTGGCCCTCCTGGACCAGGCCGCGCTTGACGCAGTCCTTGACGTTGGTCAGCTTGACGCGGCTGTTGCCGATCGGCGAGCCGCCGTACCGATGAAGCAGGTGGGCCCGCTCGCGGATCTCCGGGGTGACCTCGACGTAGCGGCCCTGGAGGAGGCCGGCATACCCATCGAGATAGGCGATGATCCGCACGTCCGGCGCCACCTCGGCATAGCGCTGGATCAGTCCGCCGACGGCGGAGGACAGACAGGGGGCCAGACCCCCGGCGGTGAGCATGGCAACGGTGCGAACGGTCATGGCTCAACTCTGCCGTGTCCGGTCGCGGCACGCCAAAGCGATCTCACCTGATCGTGATGACGGCTCCGGGCTTCTCCCAGCGCAGGACGGTGCGGATCGCGCCCGTCGAGAGCGAGACACACCCGGCCGTGCCGCCGCCGAGGTCGACGTGGAGGAAGATCGCCGACCCCCGCCCGGGAGTCCGTGCCTCGTTGTAGCCGATGACCTGGGCGTAGTTGTAGGCCGGCCGGCTGAGGAGGTTCTCGGCCGAGGACCAGCGCCCGCCCACGGGCCTGCGCTGGTGGGTGTTGTAGAGCGAGGAGTGCGGGTCGTCGACCCAGACGTCGTCGGCGTCGGTGACGAACCAGCCCAGGCGCAGCCCCGGGTTGCCGTAGACGCCGAACCCGCCGCGCAGCGGGAACGTCCCGGCCGGGGTGCGCAGGTCGCCCTCCCGCTTGGTGTAGCTCACCCCGTTGCGTCCGACGTGTCCGGCATACGGGCCATGGTCGAGCAGGTAGCGGCTGCCGGAGCGGTGGCAGGCCCGGATCGTCGCCCGCGACCCGGCGGAGTCGACGAGGACGACCTGGGCCGCGCGCACACCGGCCGGGACCCGGCAGGTCGCCGGGCCGGGGGCCGGCCTGGGAGTGGCCCGGTGCGTGGGGGTCGCGGTCGTGGGTGTCGGGGTCGTGGGTGTCAGGGTCCAGGGTGTCTGGGAGGCCGTCGCTGACGAGGGCGAGGGCGTGGCCGCCGCCTCAGGTGCCGTGGTCGCCGGCGCCGAGGTCGCGGCCGGCGTCGGGGCCCGAGTGCTGTCATCGCCGAGGCACCCGGCGAGAAGCAGTACGGCCGCCAGCCCGGCGGCATACGCCCGGACCGTTCGACCGCGGCTCATCGGTCGAAGTGCTGGTAGTCGGGCTTTCCCCACAGCCCGCCCCACCGGAAGCCCTGGGTGGTGAAGGCCCGCACGGCGCGGCTCGAGCTCGAGCTGAGGACCCCGGGGGCGCGGTCGCGCCGGTGCAGCCAGTAGGTGCCCGGGTAGACGGTGCCGTCGTCGGCGACGTAGGGGTTCTCGAAGTCATTGACGTCGATGGCCATGCCGTAGGCGTGCCGGCTGTAGACCCTGCTCGCCTCTGCGCCGCCCACGTAGCGGCAGTTGAAGGCCGAGGTGTTGTCGGCCTGCATCGCGGCGTAGTCGTCGGCGCCGGGGCCCTTGGGGTTCTTGCCCCACGAGGAGTCCATCGGCCTCATCTGCCGGATGCGGAACCTGATGTCGTAGAGCCGGGTGAAGGCGTTGGCGCTCGCCCGGGCGACCGCGGCGTTGACGACGACCGATCCGCGGTAGCGATAGCCGTCGAAACCCCAGAAGTTCACGCTGACCAACCGCAGGGAGGAGCGGCCGACCGGGCAGCCCGGCGTCCATGAGTAGCCGACCATCTTCGCCCAGGCACCGGCGGGGATCGCCGAGACCGTGGCGTTCGCGCCGGACCCGACGGCCTGCTCGTTCGTCGGGAAGCGCACGGTCGGCTCGGCGCCCGCCCGCGGGATGACCGACAGCCGAGTGGGAGAGGGCGTCGGGGCCGCCGCGGAGGTCGAGGTCGGCGTCGCCGTGGGCGAGGGGGTGGAGCTCGGGGCGACGCCGGTCGAGGTCGGAGCTGTCGTGGTGGGCGTCGTGCTCGTGGGGGACGCCGTCCCGGCCGTCGCGCCGGAGGCCCCGCCGGCGCACCCCGCGGCGAGGGCAGTGGCCAGGACGAGAAGGGTTGCGGCCGTTGGGCGATGGAGGGGCATCAGGCGATCCACTGTGCCCGAGTTCGCCCGGTGGGGCCAACCGGCGGACCCGCCCGACCGACCGCGACGACCAGCCGGGTTCCCGAGCCGAGGTCGACGGCTCAGGTCGACGACTCCAGGCCCGCCATGTCCTTGGCGACGAGCTCGGCGGTCTGGAGCATGTTGAGCGCGGCCCCCTTGCGGAGGTTGTCGCCGCAGATGAAGACCTCGAGGCTGCGGGGGAGGTCGCTGGCCTGACGCAGTCGCCCGGCGAAGCGCGGGTCGGCCCCCACGATGTCGGACGGGGTGGGGAACTCCTCCCCGTCGGGGTCGTCGAGGAGGACGATCGCCGGGGTCTGGATGAGCGCATCCCGGGCCCGGTCGAGCGGGACGTTGTGGGCGAACGTCGCGTGAACAGCGACCGAGTGGGTCGACACGACGGGCACCCGGACACAGGTGACGGCGACCCTGAGGTCCGGGATGTCGAGGATCTTGCGTACCTCGGCGCGGACCTTGACCTCCTCGGAGGTCCAACCCTCACCGACGTGGCTGCCGACGAACGGGAGGATGTTGAGCGCCAGCGGCCCGGGGAACGGCGACGGCCCCAGCTCATGCTCGACGAGCCGGCGCACATCACCCGGCCGCGTGCCGAGCTGGCGGTTCCCCGCGACGACCCCGATCTCGTCGTACAGCCGGTTCATCCCCGTCCGGCCCAGACCGGAAGCCGACTGGAAGGTCGTCACGACGAGCTCGGTGAGCTCCCAGCCGGAGTGGAGAACGCCGAGCACGTCGATCATCGTCATCACGGTGGCGCCGGGGTTGGCGACGATCCCCTTCGGTCGGTCGAGGACGCGACGAGGGTTGACCTCGGGGACGACGAGCGGCACGTCCGGGTCGAGCCGGAACGTGGGGCTGTTGTCGATGACGATGACGCCGCGTTCGGCCGCGAGGGTGACCCACTCGGCCGAGATCGCCGGCGGGATGTCGAAGAGCGCGACGTCGACCCCGTCGAAGAACTCCGCCCGGAGCGGCTCGACGGTCACCTGCCGGTCGCCGACGCGGCATACCGTGCCTGCCTCGTCGTCCGCGGCGGCGAGTCGGATGTCGCCCCACAGCTGCTCGCGTAGGGCGAGCACCTCGCAGACGACCTGGCCGACGGCGCCGGTAGCCCCCACCACGGCCAGCGTGGGCCGGGTGTCGGTCCGGTCGGAGACCGTCACCGCCGAATCAGCGCCCGGTACCCGCGTAGACGACCGCCTCACCCGCGGCCGAGTCCAGGCCGAATGCCGTGTGCACGGCGCGCACCGCCTCGTCGAGAAGCTCCTCGCGGGTGATGACCGAGATGCGGATCTCGGAGGTGGAGATCATCTCGATGTTGACGCCGCTGTCGGCGAGCGACTGGAAGAAGGTGGCCGACACACCCGGGTTGGAGCGCATTCCCGCCCCGACGAGCGAGAGCTTGCCGATCTGGTCGTCGTAGAGGAGCGCGACGAACCCGACGCTCTCCTGGATCCGCTGCAGCGACTGCAGGGCCGACTCGCCGTCGGCCTTCGGCAGGGTGAAGGAGATGTCGGTGAGCCCCGTGTCGGTGGCCGAGACGTTCTGGACGATCATGTCGATGTTGATCTGGGCGCTCGCGAGAGCGGTGAAGATCTCGGCGGCCTTGCCGGTGATGTCCGGGACGCCGACGACGGTGATCTTCGCCTCGCTGCGGTCGTGAGCGACTCCGGTGATGATCGGCTCTTCCACGGCGACTCCTTCGGGCATGGGCTGGTCGGTGACC
>CAYPYK010000233.1:0-5226 GCA_964414665.1 uncultured Intrasporangiaceae bacterium
GGGCGCCCAAGCTGTGGAAGGTCGCCACCCCCCCCCGGCCGAGCATGGGCGACACCTTCTTCGCCCACGCGCCGCTGCACGAGGACGTCGTGGTCGCCGAGGACCCCGAGGCCGCGCTGCGTGATGTGACCAAGGTCCTGCACCGGCACCGGTTCCGGGTCATCGACCAGCCCGAGGACGTGGGCCACAACCTGTATGCCGACCGCTACCGGTGGGGCCCGTTCGGCACCGTCATCGCGCACGTCAGCGTCGTCGTCATCATGCTGGGCTTCTTCCTCAGCGCGACGACCGGCTTCAGGGACCAGAGCTTCGTCGCACCAGTGGGCCAGACCGTCGACGTCGGTCATGGGACCGGGCTGTCGATCCATGCCAAGTCGTTCACCGAGACCGACTACCCCAACGGGATGCCGAAGGACTACGCCGCCGACCTCGTCCTCTACAAGAACGGCACCCAGGTCCAGCGCCAGGTCATCCGGGTCAACCACCCGATGACGTGGGACGGCGTCTCGGTCTACCAGTCGTCGTTCGGCATCGCCGCGTCGATGGTCGTCGCCGACGCGGCCGGCGCCGAGCTCGTCAACACCTCGCCCGCCCTCTTCGAGTCCGGAGACAACCAGCACATCTTCGGGTCCTTCACCGTCCCGGGCAAGAACCTCACCGTCTTCGTCGTCGAGGCCGCCTCGGGCCAGGTCGACCCGAACATCAAGGCCGGCCAGGTCCAGCTCGAGATCCACCAGGCCGGCGTGCAGACCCCGGTCGCCGTCCAGGTCATCTCGCAGGGGAAGCCCGAGACGATCGACGGCCTGACCTACACCTTCGAGCGCAACCGGCAGTTCACCGGTCTCATCGTGGCCCGCGACCCGGGGGTCCCGTTCGTCTGGGTCGGGTCGGCACTGTTCGTCCTCGGCCTGATCCTCGTCTTCTTCTTCCCGCACCGCCGGATCTGGGTGCGGGCCACCGAGACCGACGGCGGCACCGAGATCCGCTGCGCCTCCACCATCAAGCGCGACCCCGCGTTCGAGCCCCAGTTCCACCAGATGATCACCGAGATCCAGCGCGCCGGAGACCCGTCGGGCGCCACCCCCGAAGGAGCAGAGAACGATGCTTGAGTTCTCGCAGTACAGCCTCATCACCGGCCTGGCGTTCGTCGCTCTCGCCACGGGCGCCTACATCATCGCCTTCGCCAACGGCAGGGCCCGTGCGGCCGCGACCACCCCGGCCCGGGTCAAGGTCGCCGCGGGCATGGCCAGCGGGGACCTCGACGCGCCGCCCGCGGAGGCCGCCGCCCCGTCCGGCGGGTCCGCTCCGACCGCCCGGAGCATGACCGGCTGGGCGACGATGTTCGTCCGGCTCGGCCTGCTCTTCCTCACCGCCTGCCTCGTCCTGCGCGGCTTCGCCGTGCACCACGGCCCGTTCTCGAACCAGTACGAGTTCGCCGTGTCCTTCGGCTGGGGCATCGTCGCGGCCTACGCGTACTTCGAGTACCGCTACCGGGTCCGGACGATCGCCCTGCTCGTCCTGCCCATCGCGACGGCGATGCTCCTGTACGCCCTCACCGAGGACGCCACGGCCAACCCGCTGGTCCCGGCGCTGCAGAACAGCCTGCTGCTCACCGTCCACGTCGTCGTGGCCATCTTCGCCTACGGTGCCTTCGCGGTGTCCTTCGGTGCAGCGGTGCTCTACCTCTACCAGGACTACAAGGGCGTCGGCGTCGTGCGCGGCCTGCCCAAGCCCGAGGTCCTCGACCGGCTCGGCTACAAGGCCGTCATCATCGGCTTCCCGCTCCTCACCATGGTCGTCGTCCTCGGCGCGGTCTGGGCCCAGATCGCCTGGGGCACGTACTGGAGCTGGGACCCCAAGGAGACCGCCTCGCTGCTCACCTGGCTGCTCTACGGCGGCTACCTGCACGCCCGGGTCGCCCGCGGCTGGGTCGGCCGGCGCGCCGCGTGGCTCCTCGTCGCCGGGTTCGCCTCGGTACTGCTGACCTTCTTCGGCAACCTCTTCTTCGGCGGGCTGCACAGCTACGGCCGTGGCTGAGCCCTCGGAGGGGCGGCGCCCGCCGCTCCTCACGCCTCCTCCTCGAAGGGACCGGACCAGATGACCGACCTCGCCACCACCAGCGCAGAGACCGGCGCGCCTCTCGGTTGGCGGGACCGGCTCCGCTCGAGCCGGCTGGGCACCCTCCTCGTCCTCGCGGTGACCGCCGCGCTCGTCATGGCGGGCGTCTACCTGGTGAACCGGCCCGACGCCAAGGCGGGCGGCGCGACCGCCGTCGCGGTCCAGGCCGCCGACACCACCGCCCCGCGCGTCGGAGCACCGGCGGAGGACTTCACCGCGACGACCGTCGACGGGGAGAAGGTCTCGCTGTCGGGCTACCGGGGCGCCCCGGTGTGGCTCACCTTCGGTGCCAGCTGGTGCACGGCCTGCCAGGCCGAGGCCCCGGACATCGAGGCGGCGTACCAGCAGTTCAAGGGCAGCGGGGTCGTCGTCCTCCAGGTCAACATCTCCGAGGACGCGAGCGCCGCCCAGGACTACGCCCAGCGGATCGGGGTGACCTACCCGGTCGTCGCCGACCCCGACTCGGTCATCGCCGGTGAGTACCACGTCTCGGCCATCCCGGCGCACTTCTTCATCGACTCGACCGGGGTCATCCGCCAGATGACCTCCGGCGGTTTGGCTCCCGACGCCATGAGCGCGGCGCTCACCGAGCTTGGTCGATGAGCGAGCCCGTCGACCCTGACGCCGGCCCCGGCCCGCAGAGCCCGGCCGAGGACGGCGGCATACCCGCTGCGGCCGACCCGCAGGCGGAGGGCGCAGCAGACCCGCCCGCGCAGGGCCCGGCCGACCCTGCCACGGAGGGCGTGGAGGAGCCGCTGCCGGCGACCATCGAGCCGCAGGAGCAGCCCCCCGACTCCGCGGTGCCGCGCGTCCTGAGCCCCGTGGCGCGCCTGCTCCGAGCCATCGACCGGCTGCCCCACCCGCCGTGGGGCTCGTGGCGGGGGATGCTCCTGCTGTTCGTCCTCCTCGCCGGCTTCGGGTCGGTCGCGACGATGGCCGGAGCGAGCGTCATCGGGTACTCCGAGAGTGCCTCCTTCTGCACGACCTGCCACACGATGGAGCCGCAGCAGAAGGCGTATGCCGTCTCGCCCCACTCCGACGTCGGCTGTGGCGAGTGCCACGTCGCCCCCGGGGCGATCGGGTTCGTCAAGGCCAAGCTTGCCGGCACCCGCGAGCTCTACCACCTCGTGACGAACAGCTACCCGACCCCGATCCCGCCCATCGAGCACGACAAGATGCCGCCGGTGTCGCAGACCTGCCTGGAGTGCCACGAGGTCTCCCAGCTGACCAAGGACGGCGGACCGACGGACCTCATCGTCCGACCGATGTACGCCAGCGACGAGAAGAACACCCGGCAGACCATCTCGGTGCTCCTGCGCCCCTACGACCTCGGCCAGACGGCCGGGCAGCGCGGCGTGCACTGGCACATCCAGCAGACCCTCACCTACACGGCCGCCGACGAGCACGACCAGACCATCGACCTCATCGAGGCGACGAACCCCGACGGCAGCCAGGCGGAGTACATCGCATCCGACCAGGTGCGGGTGTCGGCCGCCGTGACCAAGGACGTCGACCGGCTCAAGGCGACCGAGTACACCCGCACCCTCGACTGCATCGGCTGCCACAACCGGGTCGGCCACGAGGTGCCCAGCCCCGACAAGGCCGTCGACGAGGCGATGGCGGCGGGGCGGATCAACGCGACCCTGCCGTACATCAAGCGCGACGCGGTGGCGGCGATCAAGGGCGACTACGCGACCTCCGAGGAGGCGGACCGCGCCATCGACTCGATCGCGACGACCTACCGGACGGCATACCCGCTCGTGGCGAGGAACCAGGCGGCGGCCATCGCGGCGGCGGTGAGCGAGATCAAGTCGATCTACCACCTCGTCGCGACGCCCCGGATGGGCACCCTCGCGACGACCTATCCCGACAACCTCGGGCACCAGAGCTCGCCCGGCTGCTTCCGCTGTCACGACGGGGCGCACTACCTCATCAAGGACGGGCAGGTGACCAACCAGACGATCCCGTCGACGTGCGACACCTGCCATACGTTTCCCCAGACCGGGGTGAGCCCCTCGAACATCCCCATCGGCGTCAAGCCGGCCGACCACAACGCGTCGCTGTGGACCTTCACCCATGCGTCCGCGACCGACAACGTCCTCCCGGACCCGGGGTCGTGCGGGGCCTGTCACGCCCCGAGCTACTGCGAGAGCTGCCACGACAGCGGCGCCATCGAGGTCGACCACGACACGATGCTCTACAACCACGCGGAGTCGATCAGGCTGGCGGGCGGCACCAACGCCTGCGCGTACTGCCATCAGACGGCGTACTGCGACCAGTGCCACAAGGACCCGGTCCTCGGGTCGAGCAAGGCGGCACTCGGTGAACAGGCCGGGAGCGGACCATGACGATCCAACGCGCCCACCAGAGCCACGAGGTCGAGGAGTGGCTCACCGTCCAGGACGCCTGCTCCCTGCTCGGTGTCTCACCCGCCACCCTGCGCCGGTGGAGCGCCGCCGGCGACGTCCAGGCGTTCACGACGCCGGGGGGTCATCGGCGCTTCGCCCGCTCGACGATCCTCGGACTGCTGCCTGACGCCGGCCGGGGCCGGCCCACCCTCGGCGAGCTCGGAGTCACCCCAGAGCGGATGACCCGCGCCTACCGCCGCAACATGCGCCAGGCGACGCGTGGCGTGGGGTGGATCGCCCGCCTCGACGACAAGGGGCTGGCGACGCTGCGGCTGCACGGCCGCCGGATCGCCGGCGCGCTCCTCGTGGCGATCGACGCGACGAGCCCGTCACATCGGGACCGGGCGCGTGACGAGGCGCTCTCGGCGGCCGCCGCCTACGGGCGGCTGGCCGCGGCGGCCGGCGGCGAGGTCGCGGACACGGTGGAGGCATTCTTCCGGTTCCGGTCGATCTTCGTCGACGAGCTGGCCCAGGTGGCTCGCCGGCAGGGCCTCGACACCGGCGAGTCCACCCGGCTCGTCCTCGACGCGGTCGCCCTGGCCGACCGGCTGTTGCCGGCGCTGCTGTCCGGGCTCGAGGCCGGCTCGGCGACCGTCCACTGAAGCCGGACGCGTCCAGGTACGCCGCGCGGGCGGCATACCGGAGGACCGCTCAGACCCAGCTGGGGAACCACATCCGCAGGTGCCACTGCTGGTAGGGG
>CAYPYK010000234.1:0-5207 GCA_964414665.1 uncultured Intrasporangiaceae bacterium
GGCCACACTCAGTCATACGTCAGGGTTCTGCAGCATCGCGACGAGGTCGTCCAGCACCGCCTCGGCGCCCTCCCCCTCGGCGTGCAGCACAACCTCGTCGCCCTGCGCGACGTTGAGAGTGATGACGCTGACCATGCTCCGTCCGTCGACCGGAGGTTGGCCTTGTTTGGAGATCATCACCGGGACACCCGACTTGATCACGGCCTTGACGAAGGCCGCCGCCGGACGGGCGTGCAGGCCGACGGGCGAGGCGATGGTGGCGGTGCGGTCCGGCATAGGAATCCTCCGAGTCTCGGCGAGCTGGTAGGGACGTTGGTGTCAGAGATTCCCACCTGGGACGGCTCTGGACAACTCTCTCACCCGTTCTTATCATTGAACATACGTGACGATCTGTGAACAATTGTGAATAGGAGGTCTAGATGTCGTCCGATGCGGGGCCTGACGTCCAGACGCTGAGCCAGTCCAAGGAGCGCGCCACCTGGGCGTTGCTGACCATGTGGCGGATCCGCCGCTTCGAAGAGGCCGTCGACGACCTGTTCGCCCGCGGCATGATGCACGGCACCATGCACCTGTCGATCGGTGAGGAGGCCAGCGCCACCGGCGCCTGTGCCGCCCTGCGACCCGACGACGCCGTCGGCTCGACCCACCGTGGACACGGGCACTCCATCGCGAAGGGCGCAGATCTGACCCGGATGATGGCCGAGCTCCTGGCGAAGGACACCGGCTACTGCCGTGGCCGGGGGGGCTCGATGCACATCGCCGACGTCGCCACCGGCAACCTCGGAGCCAACGGGATCGTCGCCGGCGGCATCCCCATCGCGGTCGGGGCAGCGCTCGCCTTCCAGCTGCGCCGCGAGGAGAAGGTGGTGATCAGCTTCTTCGGTGACGGCGCGATGAACGAGGGCGCGTTCCACGAGGCCGCGAACCTTGCCGCCATCTGGCTGCTGCCCGTCGTCTTCGTCTGCGAGAACAACCAGTACGGCATGAGCTTCAGCACCGAGAACGCCTTCGCCATCCGCCACCTGAGCGAACGCGCGGCCGCCTACGGCATCCCGGGTGTCACGGTCGACGGCAACGACGTCGACGCCGTCTACCAGGCGACCACCGAGGCCGTCGAGAAGGCGCGGCGCGGCGAGGGACCCACGTTCATCGAGGCGCTGACCTACCGATACAAGGGCCACTCCAAGTCGGACAAGAACCTCTACCGCACCAAGGAGGAGATCACCGAGTGGCGCACCGAGCACGACCCGCTGGAGCACTTCGAGAGGCGCGTCGTCGAGACCGGCGTGCTCACCGACGACGAGGTGGCGGAGGTCCGCGCCAGCGCGCAGGCGGATGTGCGTGAGGCCGTCCAGCAGGCCATGACGCAGCCCGACGCCGATCCTTCCGACCTCCTGGGCAGCGTGTTCGCCACCACCGAAGGAGACCGGCGATGACCGAGACCGCCACCACCGAGCGCATCATCACGTATGCCGAGGCCATCCGCGAGGCGCTGGCCGAGGCGATGACCGCCGACGAGAGGGTCTTCCTCTTCGGCGAGGACGTCGGGATCTACGGGGGTGCGTTCGGCGTCTCCGGAGACCTCTTCCAGCGCTTCGGCGCCCAACGGATCCGTGACACGCCCATCAGCGAGCTGGGCATCGTCGGTGCTGCCGTCGGCGCCGCGCTGTCCGGGATGCGCCCCATCGTCGAGATCCAGTTCTCCGACTTCACGGCCCAGGCGATGGACCAGATCGTCAACCAGGCGGCGAAGATCCACTTCATGCTCGGAGGCGCAGCCAACGTCCCCATGGTGCTGCGGACCCCGCTCGGCTCCGGGACCGGCGCCGCGGCTCAGCACTCGCAGAGCCCCGAGGCGTGGTTCGCCCACGTGCCGGGCCTGAAGGTTGTCATGCCCGCGACGCCGGCCGACGCCAAGGGGCTGCTCCTCGCCGCGATCGACGACCCCAACCCGGTGATCTTCCTCGAGCACAAGCTCCTGTACCGGGAGAGCGGCCCCGTCCCGGAGGGGGCCTACCGCGTGCCGCTCGGCACCTGCGCGGTCCGTCGTGAGGGCACGGACCTCACGATCATCGCGACGGGCGTCGAGGTCTCGCGGTCGGTGGCCGCCGCGCAGACCCTCGCCGAGGGGGGCATCTCCGCCACCGTGATCGACGTCCGCACCCTCACCCCCCTGGACGCCGAGCCGATGCTCGACTCGGTCCGCCGCACCGGCCGAGTCCTTCTCGTCCAGGAAGCGCCCAAGCAAGGGGGTTTCATGGCCGAGATCTCCTCACGCATCACAGAGTCGGACGCGCTCTACTACCTGCTGGCCCCCATCCGGCGGCTGTGCGGGCTCGACGTCCCCATCCCCTACGCACCCCAGCTCGAGCGTTCCGTGGTCCCGCAGGTCGAGGACATCGTCGACGCTGCACGCCAGCTCGTGGAGGCCCGATGAGCAATCTCGTCGCGGTCCGCATGCCCAAGATGTCGATGACGATGACCGAGGGCGAGGTGACCACCTGGCATCTCGAGCCCGGCGCGGTCGTCGAGGCCGGCGAGGTCGTCTGCGACGTCATGACCGACAAGGTCGAGATGGAGGTCGAGTCCCCCGTGGCCGGGGTCCTCGAGCGCATCGACGCCGAGCCCGGCGCCGTCGTTCCGGTGGGTGAGCCCATCGCGTGGATCTCCAGCGAGGACACCGACGCCCTCGCGGGACTCTTCGACGACCCGGCGGCCGCCGAACCGGAGCCGTCGGGCCAGCCTGCGGTTGAGGCTGCCCCTGCTGTTGAGACCGCCCCCGCGGTTGAGGCCGCCCCCGCGGTTGAGGCCGCCCCGGCGACCGAGGCCGTCTCCGACGGGACGCAGGCGGCCCCTGCCGGCGTCGAGGCCCCGCCGCCCGCCCCGGCCGGTCCTCGCGCGGCAGTTCCCGTTGCTCGCCGTCTCGCGAAGGAGCTCGGGGTGGACATCGACTCGGTGCCCGCCTCCGGGCCTGCCGGGCTCGTCCTGCCCGAGGATGTCACCGCCACGGCAAACGCACTCGCGGAGCCCTCGGGAGGACGGCCATCGGTCCAGCAACCGACCGCCACGGCGATGCCCTCGGGCGCTCCGGCCCCCGCCGCCGCGCCGTTGCAGACCGCGACGGCCCGCCGTCGCGGTGTGGTGCGCAGGCTCACGGCCGAGCGCATGTCCGAGAGCGCCCTCGTCCCCCAGTTCACGGTGTGGCGTGAGCTCGACCTGGAGCGGATGAAGGCGGTGCGCGGGCAGGTGTCCTGGACCAGCGTCCTCCTCCGGGCCTACGCCAGGGCGCTGCGCTCCACCGAGGTGCTGCTCGGCACCTGGAGCGGCGACCAGGTGACTCCGGCGGACGACGTGACGGTGGCACTGGCCGTGGACACCCCGGCCGGGCTCATCGCTCCCGTGTTCACCGCGCCGGACCTCGTCAGTCTCGAGGAGCTCGACCGAGAGGTCCGGGAGGTCACAGCGGCGGCACGCGGCGGCAAGGTCGACTCGGCCCACCTGGTGGCCGCCAGGGCGACATTGTCGAACCTCGGAGGTCTGGGCGTGGACCGGTTCCAGGCTCTGCTCACTCCCCCCCAGGCCAGTGCCTTGTCGCTCGGCTCGATCCGCACCCGACCGGTCGCCGTGCCTGGCGGCCTCGGTGTCGCACTCACCGTGGAGGCCGGTCTGACCGTCGACCATCGGGTGGTCGACGGCGCGGACGCCGCCCGGCTCCTCCAGGTGATCGACGGCCTGCTCACCGACCCTGCCAGCCTCCTCGCGCCGGGGGTTGTGCGGTGACCCGTCTGGTCGGCGTCGGCGTCGGGTCCGGCCGGGTGGTCGGGCGGGTCGCACGGTATGTCGAGGCCGGGCCTGGCCCGGCGTTGGACCCGGCGCCGGAGCATCTCGAGGAGGAGGCCGCCCGCGTGGCCCCCGCGTTCCTCGCCGTCGCCGAGCAGATCGAGGCACGCGCCGAGCGGGCACCGGCCGAGGCCCGGGACATCCTCGAGGCCACGGCCATGATGGCCTACGACCCGGCGTTCCACAGCCGCTGCTCGGAGCTCGTCCGCGCGCGACGGATCTCGGCCTCCCGGGCCGTCATGCTCGTCAGCGAGCAGATCGCGGACCAGTTCCGAGCTGCGGGCGACTACATGGCCGCCCGCACGACCGACCTGGCCGACCTGGCCCTGCGGGTCATCGCCCACCTCGACGGGCTCACCCCCCCAGGCCTTCCCGAGCCGGGGCATCCCCACGTCCTGGTCGCCCGCGACCTCGCTCCGGTCGACACCAGCGTCCTGGACCTGACCCAGGTGCTCGCGATCGTCATCGAGGAGGGGGGCCCGACGGGGCATACCGCGATCATCGCCCGCTCGCTGGGGCTGCCCGCGGTCGTGGCCTGTCCTGGTGCGCTCGAGCTCGAGGACGGCGACCTCATCGAGGTTGACGCCGACGCGGGGTCCGTGACGACTGGTCTGCCCGCCGACACCGTCGAGTCCGTTCCGCAGATCCACTCGGTCCAGCCCCTCCCCCCGGGGCCCCACGCGCTGCAGGACGGGCACCCCGTGACGTTGGGTGCCAACGTCGGCGACGTGGCCAGCGCTCACCGCGCCCAGGAGCTCTCCATCCCTGGCAGCGGCCTCTTCCGCACCGAGCTGCTGTTCCTGTCGCGGCCCCTGGAGCCCACGCTCGCTGAGCAGACCACGCTCTACCGTGATGTGTTCGCCGCGTTCCCCCAGGGCAAGGTCGTCGCCCGGACCCTCGACGCCGGGGCTGACAAGCCCCTGCCGTTCCTCGACCTCGGCGAGGAGGAGAACCCGGCCCTCGGGGTGCGGGGGCTGCGCGTGGGGGTGCAGCAGCCCGAGACGCTGCAGCGTCAGCTGGCTGCCTTCGCCGAGGCGGCCGGAGCGACCGACGCCGAGGTCTGGGTGATGGCACCGATGGTCGCGACCCCCGACGAGGCCCGATGGTTCGTCGAGCAGGGTCGCGCGGCCGGGCTGACCACCCTGGGTGCAATGATCGAGCTGCCGTCCGCAGCACTCCTCGCTGCCGAGATCCTCGCGGAGGTCGACTTCGTCTCGATCGGCACGAACGACCTCACGCAGTACACCATGGGGGCCGACCGGGTGAGCGGCAAGCTCGCGGCGCTCAATACGCCCTGGCAGCCGGCGGTCCTTCGGCTGGTGGGGATGGTCGGCATCGCGGTCCGGATCCAGTCGGTCGCGACCACC
>CAYPYK010000235.1:0-5203 GCA_964414665.1 uncultured Intrasporangiaceae bacterium
GACAGCAGCCGCTCCTTGAGCGCCTCCGCGCGCTCCATCACCTCGGTGTCGTGCTGGAGGTCGTGGGCGAGCCGGCGGAGCAGGTCGTCGAGGGCCCGCCGGGCCGGGTGGGTAGGCTCACGCCGGATGTCGGCGAGCCAGTCAAGGACCTGCTGGTAGGTCCACCCGATGACCCTGTCGTCCAGCCATGGCGGGGTCCACCACGGCGCCCGCTCGCTCAGCACCGCGGCATACGTCCCCGGGTTCTCTGCCAGCCACTCGCGCAGCTGCTCAAGGCCGAGGTCGACAAGGCCACGGTGGGTCTGGTCGGCGACGACGGCCTCGAGGAACGACCCTGCGATCGGGCTGATCGGCTCAACCGACAGCCGTGGCAGGAGGACGTCGGTGACGAGCCCGCGCACCTCGTCCTCGTCGAGCCGGCCCAGGCCGACGCGCACGACCCGGACCACCTCGGCCATCACCCGGTCGCGATGGCTGCGCTCGCCGAGCCAGCGCCCCACCCGGACCCCCACGTGGGCGGCGGCGAGCCGCTCGCGGGCGATCTCCTCGGTGAGGAAGCTCTCGACGACGAACTCCTGGAGGTTGCGGCCGATCTCGGTCTTACGCTTGGGGATGATCGCCGTGTGCGGGATGGGCAGCCCGAGCGGGTGCTTGAACAGCGCGGTGACGGCGAACCAGTCGGCCAGCGCGCCGACCATCGCCGCCTCTGCTCCGGTGTTGACGTAGCCCCAGACCCCCGTGGTGTCGCCGAGGGTGACGAGGTAGACCACGGCGGCCAGGACCAGCAGGGAGAGCGCGAGGGAGCGCATCCGGCGCAGGCCGCGGCGCCGGGACGCATCCGCGGGCGAGGGCGGAAGGAGACTCACGCCCCGATCTTGCCGCACGCCCGGCTGGCGTCCGAGCCGATGGCTGCCATGGCGACCACTCACTCGGACACAGCGGTGGGGGCGCTGGCGGCGGCGCGGCCGGTCCGGGGCGCACCTAAGGTTGGGGGGTGGACTTCCTCGGCGGTATGCGGCCCCAGCTCGACCTCACCTACGAGGACGTGTTCCTCGTCCCGAACCGCTCCGACGTCTCCAGCCGTCTCGACGTCGACCTGTCGACCGTCGACGGCAGCGGCACCACCGTCCCGATCGTCGTCGCGAACATGACGGCCATCGCGGGTCGCCGGATGGCCGAGACCACCGCCCGGCGCGGGGCGATCACGGTCCTCCCCCAGGACATCCCCGTCGAGGTCGTCCGGAGCGTCATCGACTGGGTGAAGTCGCGCCACCTCGTCTACGACACCCCCATCACCCTCGACCCGACGACCACGGCCGGCGAGGCCCTCGTCCTGCTCACCAAGCGCGCCCACGGCGCGGCCGTCGTCGTCCAGGGCGAGCGCCCGGTCGGCATCATCACCGAGTCCGACCTGCTCGGCGTCGACCGCTTCACCCAGGTCAAGGACGTCATGGTCCAGGAGATCGTGACCCTGGCCGACGGGGTCGACGTCGAGGAGGCGTTCGACGTCCTCTCGCACGCCCGCCGTCGGCTGGCTCCGGTCGTCAACGCCGACGGCCGCCTCGTCGGCATGCTCACCCGGCAGGGCGCCCTGCGTGCGCACCTCTACGCCCCGTCCGTCGACGCGGCCGGCCGCCTCCGGATCGGCGCCGCCATCGGCATCAACGGTGAGGTCGCCGCCAAGGCCGCGCAGATCATCGATGCCGGGGCCGACATCCTCGTCATCGACACCGCGCACGGCCACCAGGACAGGATGATCGAGGCCCTCAAGGTCGTCCGCTCCATCGACCCGTCCGTCCCGGTCGTCGCCGGCAACGTCGTCACCGCCGAGGGCACCCGCGATCTCATCGCCGCCGGTGCCGATGTCGTCAAGGTCGGCGTCGGCCCGGGCGCGATGTGCACGACCCGGATGCGCACCGCCGTCGGCCGACCGCAGTTCTCGGCCGTCCGCGAGTGCGCGGACGCCGCCCGTGCGCTCGGCAAGCATGTGTGGGCCGACGGTGGCGTCCGCCACCCGCGGGACGTCGCCCTCGCCCTGGCCGCGGGAGCCGCCAACGTGATGATCGGCTCGTGGTTCGCCGGGACGCTCGAGTCGCCGGGCGACCTCTACTCCGACGAGTCGGGCCGGCACTACAAGGAGTCCTTCGGGATGGCCTCCTCGCGGGCGGTCCGCAGCCGCACCGCCGCCGACACGGCATACGAACGTGCCCGCAAGGCCATGTTCGACGAGGGGATCAGCACGGCCCGCATGTACGTCGACCCCCAGCACCCGAGCGTCGAGGACGTCATCGACGAGATCGTCTCCGGGCTGCGCAGCAGCTGCACGTATGCCGGCGCCCGCACCCTCGAGGAGTTCCACGACCGTGCGGTCGTCGGCATCCAGAGCACCGCCGGCTATGCCGAGGGCCGGCCGCTCCCGACCTCGTGGTAGCCGCCACGGGGCCCGCCCACCCCTTGGGTCCGAGTGGCTGGTCGTCATGACCGCCAACGACTCGGACACAACGCAGGTGAGTGGCGGGGTGGGCGCACACCGAGGCAAGCAGGAGGATGTATGCCGTGAGCACCGCTAACGCCTACGACGTGGCCCAGGTCCGGTCGCACTTCCCCGCGCTGCGCGAGGGTGCGGCCCACTTCGACGGGCCGGGCGGGTCGCAGACCCCCGACGTCGTCGCCGACGCCGTCCGCGCCACCCTCGTCTCCGCCGTCTCCAACCGCGGCACCGTCACCCGGGCCGAGCGCCGCGCCGAGGAGATCGTCGGCGCCGCCCGCGCGGCGGCCGGGGACCTGCTCGGCATCGACCCCCGCGGCGTCGTGTTCGGGCGCAGCGCGACCGCACTCACCTACGACCTGTCCCGCGCGCTGGCCAAGCAGTGGGGCCCCGGCGACGAGGTCGTCGTCACCCGGCTCGACCACGACGCCAATATCCGCCCCTGGGTGCAGGCCGCCGAGGCCGTCGGGGCGACCGTGCGCTGGGTCGACTTCGAGCCGGACACCGGGATCCTCGACGTCGACGCCGTGACCGCCCAGCTCAGCGAGCGCACCCGGCTCGTTGCGACGACCGCCGCCTCGAACCTCATCGGCACCCGACCACCGGTGCACCAGCTCTCCGACCGGGCGCACGCCGTCGGCGCGCTGCACTGGGTCGACGGGGTGCACGCGACGCCCCATGCCTCGGTCGACCTCGCGCAGCTCGGCGCGGACGTCTGGGTCTGCTCGCCGTACAAGTTCCTCGGGCCGCACTGCGGGATCGCCGCGGCCGACCCGGCCCTGCTCGAGACCCTGCACCCCGACAAGCTGGTGCCGTCGACCGACGACGTGCCCGAGCGGTTCGAGCTGGGGACGCTGCCGTACGAGCTGCTCGCCGGCACGACGGCCGCCGTCGACTTCATCGCCTCGCTGGCCCACACCGGCGACGAGACCTCGCACCGTCGGGACCGCGTGCTGGCGAGCATGGCCGCGGTCGAGGCCCACGAGGACGCCCTGCGCGAACGTCTCGAGCCCGCCCTGCGGGCCCTGGCCGGCGTGACCGTCCACAGCAACGCGCCCGCCCGCACCCCGACCCTGCTGTTCACCGTCGAGGGCCGCGACCCGCGGGACATCCACCGTGAGCTGGCCCGGTACCGGGTCAACGCCCCCGCCGGGAGCTTCTACGCCGTCGAGTGCTCGCGGCACCTCGGGCTCGGCGACGAGGGCGGGGTCCGGGTGGGCCTGGCCCCGTACACCGACGAGGCCGACGTCGAACGCCTCCTCGACGCCCTGCACCGCGTGCTCTGAGCCACACTCCGGCGCAACCCTCTGCGGCGCCGCTCGGCGCGTTGCTACGGTCCGGTGGCGGCCGCGCTTCGGGACCGCCCACCAGGAGGTCATCGTCATGCGCCCGGCCACGTCCAGGGCACGGTATGTCGCGGTGGCCGCGACCGCCGCCGTCATCGCCGGCGCCCTGGCCACCGGGTCGAGCGCCAACGCGGCGCAGGGCGCCTCAGGACCCGCCCGGTCGTCCACCGCATCCACCATCGCCGCCATCGACGGCCGGGCGCCGGGGGCCTACGTCCCGCTGAGTCCCGCCCGGCTCCTCGACACCCGCACCGGTGCGGGCGCGTCCGGTCCGGTGGGGGCGCACTCGACGGTCCACCTCCAGGTCACCGGGCGCGGCGGCGTCCCCGCCCAGGCGGCCGACGTCTCAGCCGTCGTCCTGAACGTCACGGCGACCAGGCCGACCGCATCCGGTTACGTCACCGCGTACCCGGACGGCACGGCACGGCCCACGGCGTCCAACCTCAACTACGTGGCGGGTCAGACGGTGGCCAACCTCGTCACCGTCAAGCTCGGCGCCGACGGCACAGTGGCGCTGACCAGCACCTCCGGCGGGACGGTCCAGCTCGTGGCGGACGTCTCCGGCTACTACGTCGGCGGAGCGGCCTGCGAGCCCGGCACCTTCGTCGCGGTGGCGCCGACCCGAGTGCTCGACACCCGCACGGGCCTCGGCCTCGCGCACGCGATCGGCCCCCACCAGACCGTCTCCCTCACGATCGCCGGAGCCGGTGGCGTCCCGCCGACCACGGCCCCCACGACGGCGCGCGCGGTCGTCCTCAACCTCACGGCGACCGGGCCGAGCCGGTCGGGCTACCTCACGGCATACCCCGACGGAGCCACGCGCCCGACGGTCTCGACCCTCAACTTCGCCCGCAGGCAGACCGTGCCCAACCTCGCCACGGTGGCCCTGCCGGATACCGGCGTCATCCGGCTCTACAACGGCTCCGGCGGCACCGTCCACGTCGTCGCCGACCTCGCCGGGTACTACCTCTCCGGCGGGTGGCTCTTCGCTCCGCCCATGGGCGCCTTCCTGCCGATGCGCCCACAGCGCCTCGTCGACACCCGAGCGGACCTCGGAGCGGCCGGGCCGGTCACGGCCAACGGGACGATCCGGGTGCCCGTCGGCGACCTGACCCCCTGGTCGGGCTTCGGGAGCGTGGCGGCCGTCGTCCTCAACGTCACGGTGACCCGACCCACGACGGCCGGGTACCTGACCGCGTACCCTGGCGGCACCCCGCGGCCGACGGCGTCCACTCTCAACTTCCGCGCCGGCCAGACCGTCCCCAACATGGTCGTCGCCGCAGTGGGGCCCGACGGTGAGGTCGACATCACCAACCGGTCCGGCGGCACCGCCCAGATCCTCGTGGACCTCGCCGGCTTCATCACCTTC
>CAYPYK010000236.1:0-5203 GCA_964414665.1 uncultured Intrasporangiaceae bacterium
GCCCTGTCCGCCAACCAGCTCTGCGCCGTCACCGCGCTCCACAACGTGGTGTGCGTCCGGGCGGACGGCTCCCTGGTCCCGAACCGCGACCTGAGCGGGGTCGCCGGGATCTCGATCGGCGACGTGTTCGCCTGCGCGGTCCTCGACGACGGCAGCGCGCGGTGCTGGGGCGACAACTACTTCGGCCAGCTGGGGAACGGCTCGACCATCTCGTCCGGGACGCCGGTCCGGGTCGCCGGCCTCAGCCACGTCGTGCAGGTGGACACGGCCAACGGGGGTGCCTGCGCGTTGACATGGGACAAGACGGTCTACTGCTGGGGCGACGGACGATCCGGGGGTCTGGGCAACGGCACGACATCGAGCTCCTCCTCGCCTGTCCAGGTGCACGGAGTCCACGACGCCGAGGCCCTGTCGACCGGCGGGGCGTCGTGCGTGGTCGGCACGGGCGGCGGCCTGCGATGCTGGGGTGCCAACTGGACGGGTCAGGTGGGTCGGGGGTCCGTGAGTGCCGCCGAGCCGCTGCCCATGGACGTCGTGGGGCTCCCGAGCGGCGTGGTCGACGTCAGCGCCGGCCGGACCCACACCTGCGCGGTCCTGGCGTCCGGGGGCCTGCGGTGCTGGGGCGAGAACACCGACGGCGCCTTGGGCGACGGCCAGGACGTGACGGCCACGAGGCCGGTCCCGGTGGCAGCGCTTGGCGCCTCCGTAGGCTCGGTGAGCGTCGGTGCCAGCCAGACGTGCGCTGTCTCCGGTGGGGCCGCCTACTGCTGGGGATCGGGGGACCTGGGAAGCGACCAGACGGTCAACCACGGCCTGAGCACACTGCCGCTGCCGGTGCAGGGCCAGGGCGCGGGCATCGCCCAGATCAGCGCAGGGTACGGAGGCGCCTGTTCGCGGTCCACGTCCGGCGCGGTGACCTGCTGGGGCACGAACTCGAGGGGGAGGCTCGGGAACGGTTCTGCCGAGCCGGGCTCGGACATCCCGGTCCCGGTGTCGGGCATTCTCAGCGGGGCAACGGACCTGTCCGTTGGCGACGAGGGTTTCGTCTGCGCGGTTGTGTCGGGAGGGGCGCGGTGTTGGGGGTCGAACAACATGGGCGAGCTCGGGGACGGGACAACGACCGACCGGCCAACGCCCGTCCCGGTTGCGGGTCTGGGCAGTGGTGTCGCAGCTGTCGCAGCGGGCGGCGAGCACGCCTGTGCCCTGACCACCTCAGGTGGCGTCCAGTGCTGGGGCAACAACCTCTACGGCCAGCTAGGGAATGGCACGACGGCCTTCTTCGCGAAGCCGGTCCCGGTGACCGGCCTCTCCAGCGGCGTCATCGCGATCTCGGCCGGGTACTTCCACACGTGCGCCGTCAAGGCCGACGGCACGGTGGTGTGCTGGGGCCACAACGACCAGGGCCAGCTGGGCGACGGGAGCACGACCGGATCGACAACGCCGAAGCCGGTGGCTTACCTATCCGGGGGCGTGGTCGCCATCGCGGCGGGAACGCGGTCGACGTGTGCCACCACGACAGGGGGTGCCTTCTGCTGGGGGTCCAACCTGCACGGGCTGCTGGGTGATGGAACGACCATGCCGTCCCTGGTCCGCGCGAAGGTGTCCGGCATCGGTGTCGGCGCGACCGCGGTCGCCGTCGGCCCCACCCGCGCCTGCGCGGTCGTCGACGGCGCCCTGTCGTGCTGGGGCGACCGGACCGACGGTGCGCTCGGCGACGGCTCATCCACCCGTGTCCCGACCCCCCAGGCGGTCCTCGGCTTCTAGCCATCGTTGACGACGCGCCGCAGACATGGCAGCGCGTGGGCCGTCGCTGCGATCGACGTGGTCCGCCCGTCGCCGGACTTTGCATCCGATGTGGAAGTTCGGCGAGTTCTTTGCGACGGTCCTCTGATCCTGCGGTGCCGACGGTGCCGACGGAGCGGCGGGCACCGACGCCGTGGCCCGCCCGGGCGCTCGGCTACTCGCGGGGCTCGGCCTGCGCCCGCCCGGTGATGACGAGCCGGTGTTCGTCGTAGAGCCGGTCGCCGGGGGTCGGGGCGGGCAGCACCTGCTCGTGCGGCGCCTCCATGAGCTCTCGGGCCTGCCTGGCACCGGGGTGGAAGACCTCGTCGAACACCCCCATCGCCGTACCCATGCCGCGGCGCGCGGTTCCTCTGCGTCTCATCCAGGTGGGCACGGCCACACCTCCCACCTTCAGTATGACGCCGGCGCGCCACCCGAGCTCAGCGGACGCCTGAGTCCCCGCGGTGGGCGCCCCTGGCGGTCGCCTCAGCCCCCGGACAGGCCCAGGCCCACGACCATCACGACCATCAGCGCGGCGACGCCGACCAGCGCCCACAGGAACCACATACCGGGGCGGTTCTGCTTCTCGAACCCGATCGCGCCCCGCGAGAACTGGTGAGCCGGTGGGCCGTACCAGACGTCGAGCACCTGCCCGGGCGCGACCTGGGTGTCGAGCGAGGCCTGCCCGTACCTGCGCAGCCACTGGGCGTGGACGTCGAGGTGGTTGGGGCCGGCGTAGACGGGGATGTCCTGCGGCCCGTAGCGCGCGGGCACCCGGAAGCCGTTCACCTGCACGGTCGGCGTGAACATGTTCGCCGTCAGCATGTTGCCCTGGATGGTCAGGCGGAGAGTGCCCATCGGCGGCTGGGCCGTGGGCGTCGGTTGCGTCATGCGGGCAACCTATCCGGCCGGACCTCGCTCGGCCCAGCAGGCCCGGACGTGGCAGGCTTGGACCGCGTCCCGCCTCCCGCGGACCCGCGATCCCCCGCTCCCGACCCGAGGACACCACACGCATGTGCGGCATCGCCGGCTACGTCGGTCTCAGCCCCGACGAGGCCCTGCTGACCAGGATGAACGACGCCCAGCAGCACCGTGGCCCGGACGGTGACGGCATCCATGTCGACGGCCCGTGCGGTCTGGCCCACCGGCGCCTCTCGATCATCGACGTCGCCCACGGCCAGCAGCCGATGGCCACGGCCGACGGGCGCTACACGATCATCTACAACGGCGAGGTCTACAACTACCTCGATCTGCGCATCGAGCTCGACGGCCTGGGCCACGCGTTCACGACCGGCTCCGACACCGAGGTCGTCCTCGAGGCGTTCGCCCAGTGGGGCCCCGAGGCGTTCGACCGGTTCAACGGGATGTTCGCTCTGGCCATCTGGGACCGAGACGAGCAGCGGCTCACCCTGTCCCGCGACCACTTCGGGATCAAGCCGGTCTATGTGTGCCCACTGCCCGGGCTCGACGGCTCGGCCGCCGACGGTATGCCGGCGCTGCTGTTCGCCTCCGAGATCAAGCCGATCCTCGCGAGCGGACACTACGAGAAGAGGCCCAACGAGCGGACCGTCTACCGCTACCTGCGCTTCCGGATCCACGAGGACGGGCGGGAGACCTTCTTCGACGGCATCGAGCGGCTCGAGCCGGGGGAGGTGCTCACGGTCGACGCGAGCGGCCTCAAGCGGTGGCCGTTCACCCGGCTCCAGGAGGAGCTCGCCGAGCTCGCGCTCGAGCAGCGGCCCTACGACGACGCAGCCGCCGTCGAGTACAAGGCCCGGCTCGTCGAGTCCGTCCGGCTGCGGCTGCAGTCCGAGGTGCCGGTCGGGACCTCGCTCTCCGGCGGTCTGGACTCCTCGGCCGTGGCGGTCATCATCAACCAGCTGCTGGGCGAGGGAGACGAGACCACCCGGTCCGTCGGCGCCCGGCAGAACACCTTCTCGGCCGTCTTCCCCAACTCGATCAACGACGAGGAGAGGTACGTCGACGCCGTCCTCGAGATCTGCCGCGGCAACGTCGACGGCCACAAGATCCTGCCGACGGCCGACGAGTTCAAGGTCGACCTGGCCGACTTCATCCGCACCCAGGAGGAGCCGCTCATCTCCTCGGGTCCCTACGCGCAGTTCCAGGTGATGCGGGAGGCGACCCAGCACGTCACCGTCCTCCTCGACGGCCAGGGCGCCGACGAGATGATGGCCGGCTACGCGCCCTACTACCTCACCTACCTGCGCCAGCTGCGCAACCAGGGGGCCGGGCTCGCGGTGGCCGAGCTGTCCAAGAGCCTCGACGTCATCTACCGGCTCGGCCGGTTCCGGCTGCAGGCGAAGCTGCGCGGCAAGAAGGACATCCCGACGGCCCAGCTGCTGGCACCCGACTTCGTCGCGGCATACCGGGACGAGACGTTCACGACCGAGGGCGCCAACCTCAAGAAGCGGCTCATCGAGGACCTGTTCCACAACAGCCTGCCGTCGCTGCTGCGCTACGAGGACAAGAACACCATGCGGTTCTCGCTCGAGGGCCGCGTGCCGTTCCTCGACAAGGAGGTCGTCAAGTTCATCTTCAGCCTCACCGACGAGGCGATCATCAAGGACGGCTGGAACAAGCGCATCCTGCGGGACGCCACGCGCGGGATGCTGCCGGAGTCGATCAACCGCCGCCGCAACAAGATCGGCTTCACGACCCCGCAGAACGAGTGGTTCACCCGCCTGAAGAACCACTTCTACTCGATCTTCCTCAGCGAGTCCTTCGCCAACCGGCCCTACGTCAACGCCACCGAGGTCCTGCACGCCTTCGAGGGCTGGATCAAGGGCACCAACGACGTCGACTCGATGACCTTCTGGCGGCTGCTCAACCTCGAGCTGTGGCTGCGCGAGTTCTTCGACGAGCCGGCCGACGACGCCGCGGAGGCGACGGTCCACCGGGTCAAGACCGACCTCGAGCCCAACGCGAACAAGGAGCTCGACCTCGCCCTCGACTCCGGTCAGGTCGCGCGCCGCTACCCGCTGCGCACCGAGCTCGTCAACAAGGACTCCGACCTCGACGCCGCCGTCATGGAGCACATCGACGCCTTCTTCGGTGAGCTCCCCCGAGCGGGGGAGGAGCATGCGAGCGCGACCTCGGGCCGCTGGTACCTGTTCATCTCCGAGAAGATCATCGCCATCACCCAGGGCCGTTCCTACTTCATCTGGGACATCAAGGTCGGCCGACCGGCCCGCGTCCTGTCTCGCTACGTCACCCGCACCCCCGCCGGGATCGGGCTGGGGTCACCGTTCACGATGCAGCTCGCCATCGAGGAGGCCGGGCTGTCGCGCGTCCTGTATGCCGCGGCCGGCGGCGCCGTGGGCAAGGTCATCGGCCGCAAGGGCCTGTTCTACGAGCTCGTCGGCAACGACATCCGGGCGATCGACGGGCCGACGGAGTACTC
>CAYPYK010000237.1:0-3194 GCA_964414665.1 uncultured Intrasporangiaceae bacterium
CCGCGGCGGACTTCTCCACCGCGACCACGGCGGCCCGCAGCAGCGCCAGCCCGGCTGGCTCCAGCCGGTCGGGCACTGCTCCTGTCTCCGCTGACACGACTCCCACCATAGAGGCGCCCACCGACAGCCCGGTCCGGCCCAACACGGCTGGGGCTCACCGCCATTCGCCGCACCAGAAGCCCCGGAGGAACCCGTCGGACGATTGGTCCCATCGCCCCGCCCGACCCGCGCGGCAGAATGTCCGCATGGGTCGGCGACAGCAGGAACGGCTTCGGCAGATGTATGCGGGCGGCACGGCCAACGCGACCGCCCGGGCCTACGTCCGTCTCTACAACCGGGCCGTCCCGTGGGGGGTCACGCCGCGGCGCTGGGTGATCCTCGAGGTTGCCGGTCGCACAAGCGGCAGACTCATCCGGCTGCCTCTGGGCCTGGCCGACGTGGGCGGCCGCTGGTACCTCGTCAGCATGCTCGGCGACTGCAACTGGACGAAGAACCTCCGTGCCGCCGACGGCCACGCCACGATCCTGCGGCGGGGGCGGCATCCGGTCACCGCCACCGAGGTCCCGGCGGCAGAGCGCGCGCCGGTCATCAAGCGATACCTCGAGAAGGTCCCCGGGGCCCGCCCCCACATCGCCGTCGACCGCCGGGCCCCGCTCGCGGCGTTCGAGGCGGTGGCCGGGCAGACCCCCGTGTTCCGCCTCGCCGGGTATCCGTGAGCGGAGGCCGGCAGCCCGCAGACCGGCCCGAGGCGCCGACCGCCGCCGCCGGACCCCGTCGGCGATACTGAGCCATGGCGTACGACGAGGTGCTGGCGCACCGCATCCGGGAGGCCGCGCAGGACGCGACGGGGCTCACTGAGAAGCCGATGTTCGGCGGGCTGGCCTTCCTCGTGGGCGGCCACATGGCGGTCGCCGCGAGCGGACAGGGCGGGATCCTCGTGCGCGTCGACCCCGTGCGGAGCGGGGCCCTCGTCGACCCGCCGGACGTCGACCGCGCCGTCATGCGCGGCCGGGCCATGGACGGCTGGCTGCGCGTCACCGAGTCGGCTGTCGACGCCGACGAGGACCTTCGGCGCTGGGTGGACATCGCCCTGGCGTACGTCCGGACCCTGCCCGCGACATAGGGGTCCCGCCCGTCCGCATCCCGCATGCTGCGCCGCGCCGGTGCGCCTCACCGAACCTGGGACTCCCGTCACCTACCGTGACTGTTGAGACCATCGAGACTCGAGTGCGGCGAGGTGACCCAGATGATCGTCAAGCGGGAATCCGTCTACGTGCGGCGTCGCCGGGTGGCCCTGGGCGGCTTGGCCGTGTTCGTCGCGGTGACCGGCTTCGGCGTCACCCATGTGTTCGGCGGCGACCCGGCCCAGGCCAGCGCGGCGCCGCGCCCGAGCGCCACGGCCGACATCACCGCGACGGCCCAGCCGGTCAAGGCGGCCCCCGCGCCGTCCCCGCAGCGGTCGTCGGGTCGGTTGGCCCCCTCGGCACAGACGTCCCTCGTCCAGATCCAGCGGCTGACCGGCGGCCTGACCCCGAAGTCCGTCGTCGCCTCGGCCCAGGGCCAGGTCTTCGCGCAGAACATGATGTACTCCCACACCATCTCTGCCTTCCGCGCCGACGGCGCCCTCATGGCGACGATCAAGGACGGGGTCGACCTGGCGGCGTTCGGCGTCAAGGGCCACCCGGGCATCTCCAAGGGCGCCCCGGTAGAGATGGCGTTCAGCCCGAACGGCAAGACGGCCTGGGTGTCGAACTACGCGATGTACGGCTCCCGCTTCAGCCCGGAGGGCAAGGACGCCTGCACGAGCGGCAAGGGCATCTCCCCGAGCTACGTGTACAAGATCAACACCGCGACGTATGCCGTGACCAAGGTCGTCGAGGCCGGCGCGGTCCCCAAGTACGTCGCGGTGACCCCTGACGGCAAGAGGGTCCTCGTCACGAACTGGTGCTCGATGGACCTGACCGTCATCGATGCCGCCAAGGCCAAGGTCGTCGCGACCGTGAAGATCCCCGGCGCCCACCCGCGGGGCATCGCGGTCTCCAAGGACAGCAAGACGGCATACGTCGCGGTCATGGGCTCGGACCGGGTCGTGGCCGTCGACCTGCTGAAGGGTAAGGTGCGCGCCTTCGCCACGACCGGCGCCGGCCCCCGCCACCTCGTCCTGTCCAAGGACGGCAAGACCCTCTACGTCACGAACAACCGCGCCGGCACCGTGAGCGCCGTCGACGCCACTACCGGCACGGTGCTGCACACCCTCAAGGTGGGCAAGGAGCCCCGCTCCATGGCGATCAGCAGCGACGGCGGGGCGCTGTACGTCGTCAACTACGACGACTCGACGATGACGAAGATCCGCACCTCCGACCTCACCGCCGTGCAGACCGTCAAGACCGACGGCTACCCGGTGGGCGTGACGTACGAGCCGACGAACAAGCGGGTCTGGGTGGCCTGCTACGGCGGGTCGATCCTCGTCTTCGACGACTCGCGCACCGCCGCCTGAGGGTCATCGGACCGGCTGCCCCGGCTCGAGCTCGCCCACCTCGTCGTCCCGCTCGTCGCGCCAGGACCGCCACAGGGCGGCATACGGGCCGTTGGCCGCGAGCAGCTCGTGGTGCGACCCCAGCTCGCTGATGAGCCCGTCCTCGACGACGGCCACCCGGTCGGCGTCGTGGGCCGTGTGGAGGCGGTGAGCGATGGCGACGACGGTGCGCCCGTCGACGACGGCCGCCAGCGACCGCTCGAGGTGGCGGGCCGCGCGCGGGTCGAGCAGCGAGGTCGCCTCGTCGAGGACGAGGGTGTGCGGGTCGGCGAGGACGAGCCTGGCCAGGGCGAGCTGCTGGCCCTGGCCCTCGGCGAGGACATGGCCGCCGCTGCCGACCATGGTGTCCAGGCCCTGAGGCAGCGCCCGGGCCCACGCCGCGGCGTCCACCGCCGCGAGGGCGTCGAGCAGGACGGCGTCGTCGGCGCCCGGCCGGGCCAGCAGGAGGTTGTCGCGCAGCGTTCCGACGAAGACGTGGTGCTCCTGGGTGACCAGCGCGACCTCGCCTCGCAGGACTGGGAGCTCAAGGTCGACGAGCGGCACCCCGCCGACGGTGATCCGGCCGCGGGGCGGCCCGCCCAGACCCGCCCGCAGGCGGCCCACCCGCGCCGGTGCCCCGCCCGGGGGGGCCCCGCTGGCGAGCCCCGCGCCCCGGGCC
>CAYPYK010000237.1:3204-5200 GCA_964414665.1 uncultured Intrasporangiaceae bacterium
CGACTTGCCCGCGCCGGAGGGCCCGACGATGGCCAGCCGCTCGCCCGGTCGCAGGTCGAGGCTGACGCCGTGCAGGACGTCCCGACCCTCGCGGTAGGCATAGCGGACCTCGTCGACGTCGAGGTCGTTGGCGACCGGGAGGGCGCCCGTGGCCGTCCGGTCCGGCGGGACCTCGGCCACCCCGAGGATCCGCGACAGCGAGGTCGCGGCGAACTGGATCTCGTCGAGCCAGCTGATGAGCTCACCCAGCGGGTCGAGGGCCTGCTGGGTGTAGAGGGTCACCGTCGTGGCGGCGGCGACCGAGATGTGGCCGGTGTACGCGAGCCAGCCACCCCACAGGACGGCCCCGGCGACCGGTAGGAAGAAGCCGATCTCCAGCCAGGGGAACCACCACAGCCGCAGCCCCAGCGTGTACTGCTCGGCGCGCCATGACTCCGCGAGCGCCTCGTCGAAGCGGCGGCCCCGGGCGCGCTGCAGCCCGAGGGCGTCCATGGTCCGGGCGCCCTCGACGGTCTCGGCGGCGACGGCGTTGAGCCGGGCGTAGGACGCGTGCTCCCACAGGTAGCCGTCCCCGGCCCGGCGCAGGTACCACCGGGTCGACGGCACCTGCACGAGAGCGGCCAGCGGCAGGGCCAGCGCAGCCAGGGGCGAGGTGAGGATCGCAGCGACGGCGGTGGCGGCGACGGTCATGACCGAGACGACGAAGACCGGGATCCCGAACCGGATGACCCGCGACAGGGCGTCGATGTCGTTCGTCGTCCGGGCCACCAGGTCCCCCGTGCCCGCGCGCTCGACGACCGAGAGCGGAAGACGCACCGCCGAGGTGACGAAGTCCTCGCGGAGCCGGGCGAACACCTGCTCGGCCAGGACGAACGAGGCGCGCCGGGCGAACCAGGTGAGCACGGTCTGCGCGACGATCCCCACCGCAAGGGCGGTCACGAGCAGGTCGATCCGGCCGGTGCCGCGCTCGGTGTGGGTGAGCTCCTGGACGATCTGCCCCACCACCCAGGGTCCGACGAGGGCGACGAGTGCGGCGGTGCCGTGCCAGGCGAGGACCCGCACGAGGGCGCCGCGGTGCTCCCTGGCCAGGGCCCGGGCGTGCGCGACGACGACCGACCGGCTCGCGATCGGCAGGGTCCGGGCCGCGTGGTCGGTGCGGCCGAGGATCGGCGACATCAGTCCTCCTCCCCACGCAGGACGACCCTCCGGTATGCCGCGTTGCCGCGGAGCAGGTCGTGGTGCCGCCCGCTCGCGGCGACCCGGCCGTCCTCGACGAGGACGACCTCGTCGGCGTGGTCGAGCAGCAGCGGGCTGGCCGTGACGAGCACCGTCGTCCGTCCGCGCCGGTGCTCGGCCAGCCGGGCCGCGATCCGGGCCTCGGTGTGGGTGTCGACCGCGCTCGTCGGCTCGACCAGCACCAGGACCTCGGCGTTGCGTAGCAGGGCGCGGGCGAGCGAGAGCCGCTGCCGCTGGCCGCCGGAGAGGGAGCGGCCGCGCTCCTCCAGGTCGCCGTCCAGCCCGTCGTCGATCGCGTCGAGCACATCACCGGCGTCGGCGACCGCCAAGGCTGCGGCGATCCGCCGGTCGTCCCGCGCGTCGTCGGCGGAGCCGTCGCCGTCGGTGCCGTCGGTGGGCTCGCCTCCCTCTGGTCCGGCCGGGCCGACGCCGTCCGGCGCGAGCAGCTCGCGCCGGACCGGGCCACAGAACAGGTGGGGCTCGGACACCGACACGACGATGCCCTCGCTCGAGTCGAGGGCATTCTCCAGGACATCCCTGCGCTCCAGACCGGGCAGGGCCTTTCCGACGTCTCGCTGGACCTAAGGCTGCGCTACCGGATCAACCCCGAATTCGCCCCCTATATCGGCCTCTCCTGGACCAGAAAAGTCGGCGACACCGCAGACTATGCCCGCCTCGCCGACGAAGATCCGGGCGGGTTGGCCTTCGTGACGGGGGTGCGACTGCAATATTGAAGTATCGAGGACACAAGGAATTAACT
>CAYPYK010000238.1:0-5144 GCA_964414665.1 uncultured Intrasporangiaceae bacterium
GAACTCCATCAACATGCTGATGATCGGCAGCGACAGCCGCGGGACCGACCAGGGCCGCTCCGACGTCATCATCCTGGCCCACGTGTCCGACGACCGACAGCGGGTCGATCTCGTCCACTTCCCCCGCGACATGTATGTCAGCGTCCCCGGACACGGGAAGGACAAGATCAACGCCGCGTATGCCTACGGCGGCGCCCCGCTGCTCGTCCAGACCCTGGAGGATCTGGTCCACGTGCCGATCGAGCACGTGGCGATCGTCGACTTCCAGGGCTTCAAGGCGATGACCGACGCCGTGGGCGGGGTCGACGTGCAGGTGACGCAGGCGAGCCCGGGCTTCCCGGTGGGCCTGGTGCACATGAGCGGGGACCAGGGGCTCACCTTCGTCCGGGACCGCCACGACCTGAGCCAGGGGGACATCTCCCGCGGGCAGCGGCAGGAGGCCTTCATCAAGGCGGTCATGCTCAAGGGACTCAGCAAGGACACCCTCCTCAACCCGATACAGCTGGCGTCCTTCCTCAACGCGGCCACGAACAACATGACGGTCGACCAGGACTTCGATACCGGCCAGATGCGCTCCCTCGCGCTGTCGATGCGCAGTATCCGCGGTGGCGATATCCACTTCTGGACCGGACCTTGGACGGGTGTGGGGACAACGTCAGGGGGCGCATCGATCGTCAAGGTCAGCTATCCGCAGATGGGCGTGCTCACGAAGGCCCTGACCCAGGACGCGATGAGCAACTACTCGGATCCGGTGTCACCCACAACGGGCTTCTCTCGCTGATAGTCGGACAACGACGTTCACCCTGTCACAGCCCTCGGAACGCGCTGGCCCCCAAGGACCCACGGTGACTGTCCTCTGTCACGAAGCCATCCCGTGGTGCGCACCGCAGCACCGCAGCGCGGGCCCCGCCGTGGTTTGCGCTGTCTGTGATGCGGTCCTCGGCGACCGGGCGCAGACTTGCCAGATGACCGGACCCGTTCGCCGCCATGCCGTCTCCCGCACGCCGCACTGCCAGATCGTGCCGCCCTATGTGCTCGAGGCGCTCCTGGCCTCCGGCGACGCGCATCTCCAGGCGCACGCCCGGCGCACCCTCAGCATCGACGCCGGGGTTCGCAGCCAGCGTGTGTCTCTCCAGGGCTCAGGCGGTGTGCGGACCCCGCCGACGCCGCCCACTGCCGCTCATCGGGCCCCGGGAGTGACCCCGCCGGTCGCCCCGCCGTCCACCGCCCCGGCTCCCAGGACGTCCACCCCGGCGACGCCGTCGTCGCCGGGGGCGGCCGTCACCGGCCGCGACCGCACGATCTACGACGCCGGGCACGGCTCCACGCTGCCCGGCACCCGGATCCGCCGCGAGGGCGACCCGGCGGGCGGCGACACGGCGGTCAACGAGGCCTACGACGGGCTCGGCGACACCTTCGACCTCTACGACGTGGGATACGGTCGCCGCTCCCTCGACGGCAAGGGCCTTCCCCTCGTCGCCAGCGTCCACTACGGCACCGGCTACGACAACGCGTTCTGGGACGGCAGCCAGATGGTGTTCGGCGATGGGGACGGGACGATCTTCCTCGGCTTCACCCGGAGCATCGACGTCATCGGCCACGAGCTCACCCACGGGGTCACCCAGTACACCGCCAACCTCGCGTACTCCGGCGAGTCCGGCGCGCTCAACGAGTCGATCTCCGACGTGTTCGGGGTCCTCGTCAAGCAGCGGGTCCTCGGGCAGGGCGCCGACCAGGCCGACTGGCTCATCGGGGCCGAGCTGCTCGCGCCCGGAGTCAACGGGGTGGCGCTGCGGTCGATGAAGGCGCCGGGGACGGCATACGACGACCCCCGGCTGGGCAAGGACCCCCAGCCGGCGACGATGGGCGGCTACGTCTACACCTCCTCCGACAACGGTGGGGTCCACGCCAACTCCGGCATTCCCAACCACGCGTTCTATCTCGCGGCCACCGCGATCGGCGGCAACGCCTGGGAGGTGCCGGGCCAGATCTGGTACGACGTGCTGACCGGGCCGAACATCACCGTGGACTGTGACTTCGAGACGTTCGCGAACCTGACGTACGCCGCGACCGTCGCCCGGTTCGGCGACGTGTCCACCGAGGCCCTGGCCGTGGCCGACGCGTGGTCGCAGGTCGGTCTGCCCGTCTCGGGCGCGTCCGCCGGGGGCGGCGATGGCGGCGCCCCCTTCGGCGTCGGCGCCGGCGTGGCCGAGGCGTCCGGGAGTGCCGTGGGCGGTGGCGCCGGCTCGCTCGGCTCGCCCATCGCCCCGGCCACCGCGCGGGTCAAGATCCGGCGCACCGGCGGGTTCGCGGGGCTCGTCCTGGAGCGGACGGTCACCCTCGGCGACCTGCCGGGGCACGACACGTGGCGCTGGCAGCAGCTGTTCGCCAGCAGGCGGCTGCACGAGATGTCCCTGGCGCCCACCCATCCCGACGCGTTCTGCTATGACGTCGAGTGCTCCGAGCCCTTGCTGCGGTTGTCCATCCCCGAGCCGGGGCTCCCCGAGGATGTCCGGCTGCTGCTCGAGCGGACCCTCGAGCCCTGACCTCGCCCGGCCCGGTCAGGACAGCGGGCGGAGAGACGGGATCCACGCCGGCGGCGCCAGCAACGGCGACGTTCGCATGGGTCGCCCTCACCATCTGGTCGCCCTTGGGGAGCCTGGTCACGCCAGGGAGCACAGTGTGCCCGCCTCGTCCCCGTCCCCGTCCGGTGTTGCCCGCCCTGGTGGGTCGTTCGGTGGACCGGCGGCTACAGAGGGTGTCGCAACGTGGCGAGGACCTCGTCGTAGACCTTCTCCGCGGTCGCCGGCGACAGTGCCACCGTCGCGATGTCGGTCACGCCGTCGGAGGACGGCACGAGCAGGTGATGGTAGTAGGCGGTGAGCGGGCCGTCGGTGGGGCTTGCGGAGGGTGTGCTGGACGCGGTGGTGCTCGATCCGGCAGGCGTCGTCGGCGAGGGCGCGGGCGAGGTCGCGGGCGAGGTCGCGGGCGAGGTGCTCGGCGCGTCGGCCCTCACCCCGGACCCCGTCGTGTGCTCGGTCGTCGTGTACCCGACGGCCTCGCCGATCGGGGTCGACACCGAGACCGGCGCGCCGTGTTCCAGCCCGGCGTCGGTGAGGGCCTGGGCGACCTGAGCGGGGGTGGGGACGGCGCTGAGCGGGACCGAGGTCACGCCGACCGCCGTGATGGCGCTGAGGTCGGAGTCGCGCACCAGCAGCTCGACGGTGCTCCGCGGGGGGATGCCGGCCGCGGCGGCCTCGCCGGTGACCTCTCGCAGCTGCTTCCACACGTCGTCCGACGCCGTGGCCGCGATTCCCACGGCGCGGACGACCGTCCAGTGCACCGGGACCTGGAACTCCAGGTCGGCCGCGTCGGCGGTGACCCACTGCATCCCCGGAGCGGCGCCAGAGGTCTTCGGGGCGGTCACGATCCGGATCGTCATCATGACGACGAACGCGGTGACCACGATCCCGATAGCGGTCCAGGACCGCCACGACAGCCGCGAAAGCCGGTACCGGAGCCTCGAGATCACCCTGCGAGCCTATCCGCGCTTCACGCACGGTTCGGCCCCCTACCATCGGGCGCATGGCCGAGGCGGATGTGGTGGACCCGCGCACCCTGCTGCGCAGCGATTTCGACGAGGTCTGCCGGGTGAGCACCCGCTGGTCCGACAACGACATGTTCGGCCATCTCAACAACGCGGTCTACTACGAGCTGTTCGACTCGGCGATCAACGCGTGGACGATCCGCGACGCCGGGGTCGACGAGACGACCTCGGCGGAGATCGGCGTGGTCGCCGAGTCCGGCTGCCGGTTCCTGCGCGAGCTCGCCTACCCCGAGCCGGTCGACGTGGCGATCCGGGTGGCCCGGCTGGGTCGCTCCTCGATCACCTACGAGCTCGGGCTGTTCGCCGCAGGCGAGGACCAGATCGCGGCACACGGGCGCTGGGTTCATGTCTACATCGACCGGGAGACGCGGGTGGCGGTCCCCATCCCCATGCCGGTGCGGGCCATGCTCCAGGCAGCCGCGTCGGCACGGGACGGCATGCCCGGGAAGCCGCGTCAGGGCCGTTGAGGGGGCGGGGCGCGTGTGGGGAGTCGTGACATGGGGCCATTTCCCCAGGAATCGGCCTCCACGGGCCGTAAATGGCGTGGTGCACCGCTGTGGGCCGGTAGAATAGACCGAACCCCGCGCCCAGAGCCTTTCACTCTCTGGGCGCGAGCCATGAGCGCCTCCGGCGGACGCTCGGGGACCGGCGCCGCACCAGGTATGCCGCCCCAGCAACGTACCCGCCAGGCCTCACCGACGAAGGAGCACCGTGGCCGACGCACCGCGCGACGACAGCCCTGAGCTGACCCCACCGCAGACCCCCGGCCTCGTCCCGGCGCCGGTCGTCGCACCCGCGGAGGCCGCGGCCGCCACAGAGGGGACCCTCACGACCCACGCCGGCGACGCCGCCTACGACGCGTCGGCCATCACGGTCCTCGAGGGCCTGGAGGCGGTGCGCAAGCGCCCCAGCATGTACATCGGCTCGACCGGGGAGCGCGGCCTGCACCACCTGGTCTGGGAGATCGTCGACAACGCGGTGGACGAGGCACTCGCCGGGTACGCCGACACCATCGACGTCACCCTGCTCGCCGACGGCGGTGTGCGGGTCAAGGACAACGGTCGCGGCATCCCCACCGACATCCACCCCCAGGAGGGTGTCAGCGCCGTCGAGCTCGTCCTCACCCAGCTGCACGCCGGCGGCAAGTTCGGCGGCGGCGGCTACAAGGTGTCCGGTGGCCTGCACGGCGTGGGCTCCTCGGTCGTCAACGCCCTCTCCCGTCGGCTCGACGTGTGCGTGCGTCAGAAGGGCTTTGCCTACCGGATGAGCTTCGACCACGGCGTGCCGACGGGGTCACTCACCCGGATGGAGCAGACCGCCGCCACCGGCACGACGATCACCTACTGGGCCAACGCCTCGATCTTCGACGCGGTCGACTACGACTGGGAGACGATCCGCGCCCGGTTCCAGCAGATGGCGTTCCTCAACAAGGGCCTGAGGATCAACCTCATGGACGAGAGAATCCCCGACGTGGCCGAGGGGGAGGCCAAGGACATCGACCTCGACGACCTCGAGGCCGACATCGCCGAGGTCGAGG
>CAYPYK010000239.1:0-3362 GCA_964414665.1 uncultured Intrasporangiaceae bacterium
TCCACGAGGGGTTCGGGCAGCTGACCGTCGCCACCGTGCTGACCCTCCTCGTCGTCGCCGTCACGGCCCGCAAGGCCCCGGTCGCCACCGCCGCCGACCGGCTGCTGCTGCGCTCGATGCTCGGCGCCCTCGGTGCGATGACGCTCGTCGTCGTGGCGTCCGCCCTGCACAAGATGGCGACGTACCAGGAGGCGTACGGGTTCACGACGCTCCGGCTGCTCGTCGACGCGTTCGAGGTGTGGCTCGGCCTGGTCGTCGTGCTGGTCCTCGTCGCCGGGGTCCGGCTGCGTGGCGGCTGGCTGCCCCGGGCCGCCCTGCTCTCCGGCGCGAGCGTCCTGCTCGTCCTCGGGCTGATGAACCCCGACGGCTGGGTCGCCCAACAGAACGTCGATCGCTTCCGCGCGGGCGCCACGCTCGACACCGTCTACCTCGGGGCGCTCGGCGAGGATGCGATCCCGACGATCGTCCGCGCCGGCCTGCCCGCGGACCTGACCGGCTGCCTCGTCGGTGCCGCGACCAGTACCGGGAACGCGCTGGCCTCGCAGGGCGGCGATCCTCTCGGCTGGAACATCGGGCGGTCCCGGGCGGCCGCCGCCGCGGACGCGGTCACGGTGCTCGACCCTGGTTCGCCGACGTGCGCGGCGCTGTTCCACCCCGCGGAGCCACTCTCCCCCTGACCGGCGCGCCCGTTCGCGAGGTGGCCGCCGCCCGGGAGACGATGCTGGCCGGGCGCGGCGGACCCTCGGGTCAGCCGAGGCGAGGTTGGCCACACTCGCGCCGCGGGCCTTCCCTCAGGGGCCGCGGTGTGCTGACGATGGCGCATGCAGGCGGTGAGCGTGCGGGGGCTGCACAAGCGATACGGCTCAACCGTCGCGGTGGCCGACATCTCGTTCGAGGTGGAGCAGGGAGAGATCTTCGGGTTGCTCGGGCGCAACGGCTCGGGGAAGACCACCACGGTCGAGTGCCTTCAGGGGCTGCGGCACGTCGACGGGGGTGAGCTGCGCGTCCTGGGCCACGACCCGCGGACGTCCCCGGCGACGGTGCGACGGCTCGTCGGCAGCCAGCTGCAGGACTCGGCGCTTCCAGACCGGCTTCGGGTCTGGGAGGCCCTGCGGCTGTTCTCGTCGATCCAGCCGGGCGGGCCCCCGTGGGAGCAGCTTATCGACGAGTGGGGGCTCACCGACCGCCGTCGCACCGCCTTCGGCGACCTCTCCGGTGGGCAGCGGCAGCGGCTGTTCATCGCCCTCGCCCTCGTCTCGGCGCCCCGTCTGGTCATCCTCGACGAGATGACCACCGGGCTCGACCCGGCCGCCCGCCGGGTGGCCTGGGACCTCGTCGCCGCGGTCAGGGAGCGGGGGGCGACGGTGCTGCTCGTGACGCACTTCATGGACGAGGCCCAACGCCTCTGCGACCGGCTCGCGGTGCTGTCCCGCGGCCGGGTGGTCTCGACCGGAACCCCGGCCGAGCTCATCGCCGCGCAGCAGGTCGACGCCGTGGTCCGCTTCACGGCGTCCGCTGGTGCCGACGTCTCCTTCCTCGCCGGGACCCCCGGCGTCCACCGCGTGGACCGCGAGCCGTCCGGGTCCGTCGTCGTCGTGGGCACCGGAGCGTTGGCGGCACAGGTGGGGCACGACCTGGTGGAGCACGGCGTGGAGCCGGAGGACCTCAGGGTCGACCTGCCGACCCTGGAGGACGCCTACCTGCGGCTCACGGACGACGGCACCGACTCGGGGAGTGGCTGATGCGGACCCTCGCCGGACTCGTGTGGGTCGAGCTCAAGCTGTTCGCCCGGGAGCCGTTGACCGTGGTCTTCGTCCTCGTCCTGCCCATCGTGGTGCTCTACGTCCTCAACGGCGTGTTCGGCGGCGAGGTCGCCGACCCCCAGGTCTGGGAGGGCCTGCCGGCGGTCAGCTTCTACACACCCTCCTACGTGGCCCTCGTCGCGGCCACCGTCGGCGTGCTCTCGGTCCCGGTCCAGCTCGCGGGGTACCGGGAGAAGGGGGTGCTGCGCCGGTTCCGCGCGTCGGCGCTGCCGCCGTGGACCCTGTTCGGCGCGCACGCCCTGGTCGGGGCGGTCACCGCTGCCGTCGGCGCCGTTCTGCTGACCGTGCTCGCCCTTGTGGCGTACGACGCGCCGTCACCGACGGATCTCGTCGGTGTCCTCGCTGCGGCGATCCTCGTCATCGCGGCGTTCGCCGCGCTGGGTGTGCTGCTGGGCCTGCTCATCCCGACGGCGCGCGGCGCCCAGGGCCTCGGGGTCCTGCTGTTCTTCGTCCTCCTCATGCTCGGCGGGGCGGGTCCGCCCCGCGAGGTCCTGCCCGGCGCTCTCCAGCACGTCGGGGACCTGCTCCCCGTCACCTACGCGGGAGACCTGCTGCGAGGCCCCTGGCTGGGTCGAGCCTGGGACGGCACCGCCGCGGTCGTGATGGCGGGTCTGCTCCTCGTCAGCGTCGTCCTGACCGGGTGGCGGTTGAGGACCCAGGAGTCCGGCTGAGGCACGGCATACTCACCAGTCATGGACGCGCGGACGGTGCTGGTGCTCAACGGGCCCAACCTCAACCTGCTCGGCGAGCGGGAGCCGGAGATCTACGGCCACGAGACGCTCGCCGATGTCGAGGACGTATGCCGCACCGCGGCCGCGGCGGCCGGCCTCACCGTGGACCTCAGGCAGACCAACCACGAGGGGACCCTCGTCGACTGGGTGCAGGAGGGGCGGCGCGGGATCGCCGGCATCGTCATCAACGCCGGCGGCTACACCCACACCTCGGTCGCCCTGCGCGACGCACTCGCTGCCGTCGCCGTGCCGACGGTCGAGGTGCACATCAGCGACATCCACGCCCGGGAGGAGTTCCGGCACCACTCCTACCTCACCGACGTCTGCGACCACTCGGTCATCGGGAAGGGTGTCGCGGGATACGCCGAGGCAGTGGCGTGGGTCGCCTCGCGGGGCTGAGGGGCCACCCTCGCCCTCCGGCGCCCCCTCGCCCTCCGGCGCCCCCTCGCCCTCCGGCGCCCCCTAACTTCTGCTAGCAGAGGTTGTGTGACGAAGCACAGGTTGCACCCTCTGCTTGGTCCCCCAACTTCTGCTAGCAGAGCTTAGGGGACGGGTTAGGGGACGGGGCGGGGGCGCAGGAGTGACGCGGCGAGGTGGACCCGAGATAGTAGGACGTCCTAGTATCTGGGGAGACCGCGTCCGATGGGCGAGCCTGTGGGCCCACCGGACGGCGACCTCAACCCGGGAGCGAGATGACCACCGACGCCCAGCACGCTGCCCCAGAGCTCCACGTCCCCGCGCACCCGGTGCGCATCGTCACCGCGTCGAGCCTGTTCGACGGCCACGACGCGTCGATCAACATCATGCG
>CAYPYK010000239.1:3462-5143 GCA_964414665.1 uncultured Intrasporangiaceae bacterium
TCGTCACCGCGTCGAGCCTGTTCGACGGCCACGACGCGTCGATCAACATCATGCGGCGGATCATGCAGAGCCAGGGCGCGGAGGTCATCCACCTCGGGCACAACCGCAGCGTCCAGGAGGTCGTCGACGCCGCGATCGAGGAGGACGTCCAGGGCGTCGCCGTCAGCTCCTACCAGGGTGGCCACGTCGAGTACTTCGAGTACCTCGTCCAGCTCCTGCGCGAGGCCGGCGCCGGTCACGTCCACGTCGTCGGTGGTGGTGGCGGCGTCATCGTCGCCGACGAGGTCGAGCGGCTGCGGGCCTCCGGCGTGACGATCTTCAGCCCCGAGGACGGCCAGCGGCTCGGCCTGCCGGGCATGGTCAACCAGGTCATCGAGGCCTGCGACACCGACCTGTATGCCGCCCAGCCCGTTGACGTGCGCGCCCTCCTCGCGGGGGACCGGACGGCGGTGGCCCGGGCCATCACCGGCGCCGAGGCCGGCGCTCTCGGCGACGACGTCCTCGGCGAGGTCCGGGCGGCGGCGAGCACGCGGCATACCCCGGTCCTCGGCATCACCGGCACCGGTGGCTCGGGGAAGTCCTCGCTCACGGATGAGCTCGTCCGGCGGCTGCGGGTGGACCAGCAGGACAAGCTCCGCATCGCGGTCGTCGCGATCGACCCGACCCGGCGCCGCGGCGGAGGGGCCCTGCTCGGCGACCGGATCCGGATGAACGCCCTCGACGGCGACCGGGTCTTCTTCCGCTCGGTCGCGACCCGCGGCGGCCACGAGGTGCCCGAGTCGCTGGGGGACATCATCGCGATCCTCACGGCAGCGGCCTACGACCTCGTCATCGTCGAGACGCCGGGCATCGGCCAGGGGGACGCCGCGATCACCCACTTCGCCGACGTCAACCTCTATGTCATGACGCCCGAGTTCGGCGCGGCCAGCCAGCTCGAGAAGATCGACATGCTCGACTTCGCCGACGTCGTCGCCATCAACAAGTTCGAGCGCCGCGGGGCCATGGACGCGCTGCGCGACGTCGGACGCCAGCTCGTCCGCAACCGCGAGGCGTTCGGCTCCCGGCCCGAGGACATGCCGGTCTTCGGGACCTCTGCCGCGACCTTCAACGACGACGGGGTGACCGCTCTCTACCAGGAGCTGCGGGCGCGCCTGGCCGACCATGGCCTCGAGGTCGCGGAGGGGGCGCTCGCGCCGGTCACCGTCCGGCACTCCAGCGTGCTGCGCCAGGTCGTCCCGCCGCAGCGGGTCCGCTACCTCTCCGAGATCGCCGAGACCGTGCGTCGCTACCACGAGGACACCGCGGAGTATGCAGCCCAGGCGCGCCGGGTGCAGCGGCTGGAGGCCGTCGACGACGAGCTGGCCGCCGCCGGGCACACGGACCACGCCGTCGACGGGCTCCTCACGGCCGCCCGCGAGGAGCTGCCGACCGCGGTCGCCGAGGCGATCGAGGGCTGGCCGTCGGTCGTCGAGTCCTACTCCGGGGACGAGCAGGTCGTCCGGGTCCGCGACCGCGAGATCCACACCCCGCTGACCCGGGAGTCGCTGTCCGGCAACAAGATCAACCGGGTCGCCCTGCCCAGCTACGCCGACCACGGCGACCTGGTGTCGTTCCTGCGCCGCGAGAACCTCCCCGGGTTCTTCCCGTTCACCGCCGGGGTCTTCCCGTTCAAGCGCGACAA
>CAYPYK010000240.1:0-5138 GCA_964414665.1 uncultured Intrasporangiaceae bacterium
CCCCTGGGACGAACCCGCCACACCCGCCACCGAGGCTGCCCCACCGGCAGCGCCGGCGCCCCCCGCCCCCCCGGACGACGTCGACCCCTGGGACCTGTGAGCCACGGCACGACCGGCCCCGCAGGCCCTAGGGTCGACGCGTGGTCGCTGACATCCGCTGGGTCACCGCGGTGCTCGGCAACCCCTCGGACTCCGCCGGCCTGTCGGGGACGTTCTGGGCGGGCGTCACCGGGTTCGGGCTGGCCCGCGACCCCCACGACCCCGACCGGACGGTCCTCACCCCCGGAGCCGGCGACCCCTATCTCGCCGTCACCCGCCTCGGCCGTCACTCGGCCCTCGCCGTCCACGTCGAGCTCGCGACCGGCGACCCCGCGAGCCTGGCCGCCCGTGCCGAGTCGCTTGGGGCCGGCGTCCGGGCCGAGACCGCCGCGGCCCAGGATGCCTGGGTCGCCACGACCCCGGCAGGGCTCGACCTCGTCATCCGGCGCGGCAGCGGGGGCCGGCGCCCACGACCGTCCCGCCAGCCCGGCGGCCGGACCACCGTGGACCAGCTCTGCGTCGACGTGCCGCCCCAGCGCCACGCGGCCGAGATCGGCTTCTGGGGCGGGCTGACGGGCTGGCCGTTCACCGGGACCGGCGGCGATGCCGAGTTCACCCGGCTCGCCCGCCCCGAGGGCATCCCGCTCGCCGTGCTGCTGCAGCGACTGGACGAGGACCAGCCCTCGGCGGGTGCGCACCTCGACCTCGCCTGCGACGACCGCGACGCAGAGACCCGCCGGCACGAGCGCCTCGGCGCGTCGGTGGTGCGCCGCAACCCCGGGTGGACCGTGCTCGCCGACCCGTCGGGACGTGCCTACTGCATCACCACCCGGCCGCCGGGAGCCGTCTGAGCGACCGGGCCGGGCGGCCCTCGAGTCAGCCGTAGTCGGTCATGATCGCGGCGAGCCGCGCCCGGGTCGTGATGCCGAGCTTGCGGAAGATGTGCGACAGGTGGGCATCAACGGTCCGGGGCGAGACGAACAGCGCCTCGGCGATCTGCCGGGTGGTCAGCCCTGAGGCGACCTGGCGGGCGACGGCCAGCTCGGCCTTGGTGAGCCGGTCGGCCGAGGACCTGGGCGGCTGCTGCCCGCGGGCCAGCGCGGCGGCGACCGCCTCGACGCACGCCGGCGTGACATCGCCGTCCGCGACCCAGTCCTCCGGGGCGGGGCGCCCGGCGGGGTCGACGGCGGCGGCCGGCGGCCCACCCCAGGCGACGGCGTACCGCGCCCCACGCACCTGTCTGGCGGCCGCAGCGCATCCGCGCGCCCACGAGACCCATGAGCCGCCCCGGCGCCGCCCGATCACGGCGAGGGCGTCGAGGGCGTCCGCGGCCCGGAGCGGGAGGGTATGGCGCACCGCGTGGTCGAGCGCCGACAGCAGGGTCGTGGTGGCCTGGTCGTCCTCACCCGAGGCCATCAGGGCATACCCGAGCAGCAGCCGGGCGTCGACGCTGTCGCGGCCCAGACGACAGCTGTCGGCGAGGACGACGACATCGGCGGCCAGGCCGGCGGCGCGCTTGAGGTCCCCCGCCGTCAACAGGTCGCGGGCGTCCTGGCAGAGCACGACGAGGCGCACCGCCCACGGGAGCGACTCCCGGTCCACACCAGAGGCGGGCACCGTCGGGTCGAGCTGCCGGGCCAGGGTCTCCGCAAGCAGGGCGATGCGGTCCTCTCCGATCTCGACACTCTCGGCATACGCCGCCCGCGCGGCGGCCGCCGCCTCGAGCGGGCGGCCCTGCTCGAGGGCTATCCGGCCGAGCAGGACCCGGGCCGACAGCGCGAGCCAGCGCTCCTCCGGCGGCGCACCGGTCATGACCATCTCGGCGACCCGTTGTGCCTCCCGGAAGGCCCCCCGGGAGACGTGGACGTCGACGATGGTGCGGCGCGCCTGTCGCAGGACGTAGCTGTCCCGCGCCCCCAGCTCGGTGGCGCGCTGGGCGTCGGCGAGGGCACGGGCCAGGTCGCCCGCGTCGAGGTGCATCTCGGCCCGGATCGAGAGGTTGCGAGCCGACTCCAGGTCGGGGTCCGGAGCGGTGCGGGCGTGCTCCTCGGCGCGGTCGAGCAGCCACAGGCCCTCGTAGGTCCCACGGGCCTCGGACGTCGCGATCCCGGCCCGGCGGGCGACCTGAGCACCGATGTCGGGGGGACCGGCCCCGCTGTTGAGGACGCCTTCGAGGATCTCGCTGGCCTCCCGGAAGCGCATCGCCGTGTACAGCGCGGGGAAGACCTGGTTGGCCAGGGCGTACCCGCGGGCCCGGGTCTCGTCCCGGGCGCACGCGACCTCGATAGCCGACCGCACGAGTGGAACGTCGCCGAGCCAGGTCTCGTCGGCCGCACCGACGAGCGGGTCGTCAGGGGTGACCTGCTCCGCCCACCGCAGCAGACCCTCCCGCGCCCGCGACTGGTCGTCGGTGCCGCCCGAGAGGGAGATGGCGAACTGCCGCATCGGTGCCAGCAAGGTGATCCGGCCGTCCGGGCCCACCTCGACCAGGCTGCGGCGGGCCAGCGCCGCAGCGATGGAGGCCGCCTGGTCGCGGGAGACCTCGGCGACCTGCGCGACGACGTCGAGCCCCACCGGGGCCGGCATGTGACCGAGGCGCCGGAAGCAGCGTTGCTGACCCTCGTCGAGCAGGGCGTAGGTCGCAGAGACGGCCTCGGCCAGCGAGGGTGCCGGCACCGTGTTGGCCACCCCGACGAGGGCCACCTGGACCGCCAGCTGCTCGATGAGCAAGGGCAGCCCCCCGGTCGCCAACAGTAGCCGCCGCAGTGCGTCGCCATCGCTGTCGAGGTCGACCGCCCGCCCGCCCGCCGACGCCACCCGGGCGAGGCACAGCTCGAGGGCGGGCCCGTCGAGCGGCCTGTCGGCCGCCGGCAGCGGCAGCGGCCCGATCCGCACGACACGCTCGGCCGCGTGCCCGAGACCCCAGGCCGACGTGACCGCGAAGCGCGGACCGTTCGTCTCGGCGAGCAGGTCCGCGAGCAGGTCGCCCAGGCCGGGGACCTCGCTGACGCCGTCGAGGACGACCAGAGCGTCCCGGCCGTCGATCGCCCGGGCCAGCGCCTGTCGGGCAGAGTCGCCGGGCCCGCGTTCGACGGCGAGGGCGGCGAGGCACGCCTCGAGCACCCGGTCGGTGTCGCCGAGCCGCTGGGCGTCCACCCACACCGGCAGCGGGGCGGTGGCGGCGACGTGGCGCGCGAGCAGGGTCTTGCCGCTGCCGGGCGGGCCGACGATGCTCACCCAGCGGGCAGCGTCAAGCACCGACTCCAGCTGGGCCCGTTCGCCCGCCCGACCGAGGCACGGTGTCAGCACACCGGCAGGCTACCGGCCGTGCCCGAGAACGACCGGCCGACAGGGACGCGGTGCACCGATTCCGAATATCGGTGAAATCACCGATGCCCTCCCCTCCCCGGGGACGGCAGGCTTTGGCATACCGGCGGAGCCAGCGCCAAGTCGGACGTCTCGGAGGGGTGACGTCCGCCTATGGCCCACCCGCGCCCTCAGGCCACCGACCCCGGACGGCACGGCACACCGTGTCGACCGGGGGTCGGTGCCCTGCGCGGTCCCGCGCCGGGCTCAGCCGAGGTTGTTGGCCGTGAGGAACTCCTGGGCCACGGACTTCGGGTCCTTCTTCTCGACGTCGGTCTCCTGAAGCATGGCCGACAGGTTCGCCGTGGTCAGCACCGCGGACACTGCGTTGAGCGCCGGCGCAACCCGGTCGGCGACATCCGCGCGCACCAGCGGAACGATGTTCTGCGAGCCGAAGAGCGTCTTGGTGTCCTGGAGGACGACGAAGCCGTTGGCCGCGATGGCGGGGTCGGTGCTGAAGATGTTCGCCGCGTCGACCTGCCCGTTCTTCAGCGCCTGGACGAGGGCCTGGCCGGTCAGCGGCCGGAAGCTCTTGAACACCACGCCGTAGTCCCCCTTCAGCCCCGGGACGCCCTGCGGGCGGGTCTTGAACTCCGGCGGTGCCGCGAGCGTCATCGAGCCGGCGACCGCTGTGAGGTCTCCGATGGTCGTGAGGTTCTTGGCGTCAGCGGTCTGCTTCGTGACGACGATCGAGTCGTTGTCCTCGGCGGCGGACTTGTCGAGCACCCTGGTGTCACTCGGGATGAGTCCCTGGAGGGCGGTGTAGACCTCGGTGGGATCGGTCTTGTCGAACTTCGGGTCGTAGTAGAGCGAGAGGGCGCCGGTGTACTCCGGCAGCACCTGGACCGAGTCGTCCTGGAGCGCCTTGAGGTAGATCTCCCGCGCCCCGATGTTCGTCTTCGTCGTCGCGTTGATCCCCTTGGCGCGCAACGCACCCGCGTAGAGCTCGGCGAGGAGGACCGACTCGGAGAAGTTCGCGGACCCGACGACGATGTCGCCTCCGGCAGACGTGGTGCTCGAGGACGAGCTGTCGGAGGCCAGGGGGTTCGAGCTGCTCCCGCAGGCTGCCAGGGTGAGAACTCCTGCCGTCGCCACCGCGGCGACGATGGACATGCGCTTGGTGCGCTTCATGGGGGGTTTCCCTTCAATCGGGTGTGGTGGTCACACACTCGTGGCGGCGTCAACACGGACGGTGGATCGGTCGTTACCCCGGGTCGGAGAATCGTTACCCCGGCTTGACCTTCGAGGGGTACGCCCGCTCAGTCCGGGCGAGACGACCCGCCGCTGGACACCGGCCAGGGCGGCGTCGGCGGCGAGGGCGAGCGCCGCGACGAGGACGGCCCCGCCGGCCGCCTGGGAGTAGTCGGCCTGGGCCACCCCGTCGATGAGGTAGCGGCCCAGCCCACCCATGCCGACGTACGCGGCGATCGTCGCCGTCGCGATGACCTGCAGGACGGCCGAGCGCAGGCCGGAGAGCAGCAGCGGCAGAGCACACGGGATCTCGACCTGTCGGAGGACCTCGGCGCCGGTCATCCCCACGCCGAACGCCGCGTCCCGGGCCGCCGGGTCGACGGCCTCGATCCCGGCATACGTCCCGGACAGGATCGGCGGCATGGCGAGCAGGACGAGGACGATGACGCTCGGAATGACGAAGGCGAGGTCGCTGTGGATGTGCGGTCCCAGCCACAGGGTCACGGCGAAGAGCAGCCCGAGCGTCGGGACGGCCCGGGCGA
>CAYPYK010000241.1:0-5104 GCA_964414665.1 uncultured Intrasporangiaceae bacterium
CACGCCTCCCGCAGCCTCGACAGCTCAGCCGCCACCCTTCGCTCGCCCTGCGCGCCGGCCGCCCACGCGGCCGCCGCCGGATCCGAGGCGGCGGCGAGCTCCTCGGCCTTGCGTTCCGCGCTTCCTCCACCGAGCGCCATCTGGTGCCCCGGGCCGTCTGCGCGACGGCTCCCGGCTCCTTCCGGAGCGACATGAGATGGAGGCTTGTCGGCTTGGTGAGGGTGCTGCTCTGGCACGCCGGGCCCTTTCCCGATAGATGAACGCCGCGATGCTACGGCTCGGGAGTGCGGGTCGGCAGGCGAACACTGTGAAGTCCCGGCAACCCCGGCCGAAGGTCTGACGCGCGCCCGGTTGTCCGGCTGACCTGGCCCCCTGCGGGATCTCGACGACGAGGTCGCCGTAGGGTTCGCGCCATGACAGCGGGTCGGTGGCGTGCCGAGGATCGCGAGCGGACGGTGGATCGAGTCCGCGGTGGAGTGCTCATCTGGGACTTCGACGGAGTGGTGGCGGACAGCGAGCCCGTCCACGCGGAGAGCTACCGGATCCTGCTCGGGGAACTGGGCAACAGCGTGCCGTCCGGCTTCTTCCGCCGGTACGTGGGCCGTTCCGAGTACGAGATCTGGACCATGCTCCAACGCGACGGCTATGTGCTCGCGCAGTCCTTCGACGAGATGGCGGCCCGGCGACGGAACCTCTTCCTGTCGCTCGCACTCGCTGAGCTCCGACCGACCTGGCTCGTCCGTGACCTGGCGGCCGCTGCCGCTGACGCGGCGACGAGGCAGGTCGTCGTGTCGAACGGCAATCCCGATATCGTCCGCACCCTGCTGTCCGAATGGGACCTGGACGAGCTCCTCGAGATCGCGGACGTTCAGGCCGCCGGGGGAAAGGCACACGCTCTCACGACGCTGTGGTCGGCAGGACCCACCGTCACCGTCGAGGACAACGCAGCCTTCGCCGAGAGCGCCCAGCAGGCCGGGAGCTGGTGCGTCTTCGTCCACCACTCCCTCAACCCAGGGAGCGGTCACGGCGACGTCGAGGTGTGGCTCTGACGGGACGAGGGGCGGGCCCGACGAAGCGGGACGCTCCGTCGGGCCACCCATGGACCTTGGCCAGGACGCGGGACAACCGTTCTCGGGTCAGCCCATCGCGGCCACGATGCCGCTCATGTGGTCCATGACCTCCCCGTGCTCCACCTGCGGGCTGAACATGATGAGCTCGGCGTCCTGGTCGACCCGCACCGTGTGCCCGGCCGGCCAGAAGAACACCTCTCCCCGGCCCAGGTGCTCGGTGGCGCCATCCCCGTAGGTGACGACCACGCGGCCGGCCAGGAGGTAGCCCCAGTGCGGGGCGTGGCACAGGTCGTCGGCGAGCCCGGTGAGGAGGGGCGCGATATCGGTGCCGGCGGCGAGGGTGAAGTACTCCGCGCCGAGTGTGCCGGCCGCATCGCCGAAGTCGGGGAGCTGGCGGGCGGTCGCCCCCGGTACTGCGAGACGGATGGGGATGTCGGTCTTGGCAAGGTGCATGACGAGGTCCTTCCGGGTTGGTTTTGCTCTGGTATCTCAGAAGGCGTGACAACCGATGTCACAATGGGACAGTGGCCTCGTCGACCCCCTCCGAGCCGCCTCCCGGAGCCGCCGACGATCCACCCACCGGCCCGGCGGTCGGGCTTGAGGAGCGCGCCCGCCGCTGCTACCGGTCGGGCGACCTCGAAGGGTCCATCGCCGCGTGGGAGCAGCTGCACACCGCCCTCCTGGCCACCGGCGACCCGATCGGTGCGGCACGCGCAGCGGCCATGGTGGCGACACACCTGCTGATCGACACCGGCCTCATGGCCCCGGTCCGCGGTTGGGCTCGGCGCGCCGAGCGGCTGCTCGAGCCACACGGCGAGGTCCCGCTACTGGCGATGATCAGTGCGATCCACGCCTACGAACGATTCCTCAGCGGCGACCTGGCGGCCGCTGCCGAGCACGCCGACCGAGCCATCGTCCTCGGCGAGAGGCATGGCGTTGCCGACGCGACGCTCATGGGTGAGACCGCCCGAGCCCGGGTGACCCTGCTGCAGGGCAGGCTCGACGAGGGCCTCGGCCTCCTGGAGGAGGTCGGCGCGCGACTCATGGCCGGCGAGGCCGACCCTCTCGTCACCGGGATGATGCTGTGCGAGGTGATCTGTGCGGCCCAGGGGCTCGCCCTGCACGACGTGGCCCAGGAGTGGACCGAGGCGATGGCGCGCTGGGGTGACGATGCGGCCATCGGGTCGGTGCACGGCCGCTGCCGGGTGCACCGCGCGGAGCTGCTCCGGATGTCCGGACCCTGCGACGCCGCCGAGGAGGAGGCGCTCGGGGCCTGCGACGAGCTGCGGCCCTGGCTGCGCCGCGAGTTCGGGTGGCCCCTCGTCGAGCTGGGCCTGATCCGACTGCGTCGCGGCGACCTCGACGGGGCCGAGGAGTCCTTCCGGGAGGCCCAGGACCATTCGTGGGACCCGCAGCCGGGGTTGGCCCTCGTGCACCTGGCCCGCGGGGAGGTGGACCGCGCCGCAACCGAGGTGGCAGCGGCGATCGCGCACCCGTCCGCCGTGCCGTCGAAGGAGCACCCGCCGTTCGGCGATCTCCGGCTCGCCCCGCTGCTCGCCGCGCAGGCCGAGGTCGCGGCGGCCGCGGGAGACCCCGCCACCGCCGGGCACGCCGCCGACCGGCTCACCCGGATCGCTGCGGCCTACCCCAGTCGTTCCCTCGCCGCGTCGGCCGCCCTCGCCCGCGCCCGGGCGGCCCTCCTCGCCGACGACCTCGCCGCCGCCGCTGCTGCGGCCATCGACGCGGTCGCCGGGTACGGCGACATCGGCGCGCCCTACGAGTCGGCGACGGCGCGGTTGGTCCTCGCGGACGTCCATGCCCGGGCCGGACGCGATGCAGCCTCCGCGCGCGAACGCGACTCGGCACGACGGGCCCTCGTGGCGTTCGGGGTGACCGGCGGAACGGCTCTCTCGCCCGAGGCTCCCCCGCCCGAGGCTCCCCCGCCCGAGGCTCCCCTGCCCGCGGCTCCGCGCGGGTCCGCTGACGGCGCGGCGTCCTTCGCCGACGCCGACGGCGCGGTCTTCTCGCGCGAGGGCTCGCTGCGCACCATCCGGTTCGCGGGAGCGCAGTCGAGCCTGCCGGACCTGACCGGCTTCCGGTACCTCGAGCGCCTGCTCGCCGAGCCGAGCCGCGAGTTCCACGTACTCGACCTCGTCGGCGCCACCGGCAGGCCAGACCGTCTGGGTGTGCAGCAGGGCATCCCGGTCATCGACGACCAGGCGCGGGAGGCCTACCGCCGCCGGCTCGTCGACGTCGAGGAGGACATCGAGGAGGCCCTTCTGCTCAACGACCGGACCCGCCTGGAGCTGGCCGAACGGGACCGCGAGTACCTCGTCGCGGAGCTGACCCGCGCGGTCGGTCTGCACGGCCGCGCCCGGACCACCGGCGGCACGGCCGAGCGGGCTCGGACCAGCGTGGCACGGGCGACGCGCTACGCGCTCAGGCGGTTGGCCGACCAGCACCCGCTCGCCGCGGCACACCTGCAGCAGGCGATCCGGACCGGTACCTACTGCAGCTACCAGCCAGACCCGGTCACCCCCGTCCGCTGGACCGTGCGCGTCTCCGGCAAGGCACCGGCCGACCCCGGCTGACCCTGGACAGCGGCGGCCTGGGCCCGCCCAGCGAGAGGGACGGCGTCGAGAGGAGGAGACACGCCGGGCTCGGGTGTTCGGACTCGGCGTGTCTCCTCCTCTCAACGGTGGGGGGAGGGCGCCGGGGTCCGGAGCGGACGAGGGTCGGGTCTCGGCCCTCGCGCGAGGCACGAGTCACCGCCGGCCCCGAGCGGCGCGTGGCGCACGTCGGCCATGGGCCTCCAACCTGCTCCCCGGTATGCCGCCCGCCCGGCGGCCGCGCCGGCCCCGCCAGGCGTGGGTGCCCTATCCGCCGGTGGCCCGCGGGTGCATCGTGTCCATGCCCGCCTGCAGGGTGGCGCGGGACACCACGCCGGGCGCCAGCGGCACCCCCCGGTAGCTGAAGATCGACCCCGTGTCGATGGACAGTACCGGGAGCCCCGAGGCGTCGGTCTCGGTGAACCGGCCGGTGCCACCCCAGGCGATCGCGAAGCCGCCCGACGGCACGGGCCGGGCGCTGCCGCAGCACGGCGAGAAGGTCACGTCGGGGTCCTCGACCGAGCGCACGATCGACGCGGTGAGGGCCACCGGGTCGACGGCCAGCTCCAGCACCCGCGGGGTGCGCAGGCCCTCGCTGCCGTTGTCGAACACCGTGAGGTGGCCGTCCGACAGCCGGCGCGCGTCGTGCTGGGAGTTGAGGAACGGGTACCGGTCCGCGCCGGCCACGTCCAGGCTCCTCGCGATCGGGGTGCCACCGAGCTTCCAGTCGACGGACCCGTCGGACTTCTTGATCCGGTAGACGGCGTCGAGGTTGCGGAACGAGATGATGAGGCCGTCGCCGTCGTCCGCCACCGAGTTGAGGTGGTTGATGTCCCAGTAGTCGTGGCCGTTGATGTCGAGGTGGGCCTGCGAGACGTGCCCGGCGGGCGTGATGTCGCTCCACTCCGAGAAGGCCAGGTGGTTGCGGGTATTCCAGGTCCAGACCACCGAGCCCGCGGCGTCCAGCCTGACGATCTCGCAGTCGATGATGGTGGCTTCCGTCGAGCCGCCGTATGCCGTCATGTCAGCGCAGTCGGTGCCCGTCCCGACGCAGTCGCGGGGGACGTAGCGGATCGCGTACCACCCGCCCTCCGGGGCCGGAACGAGGTCGTGCATGTCCACGTTCGCTCCCGCGCCGACGGTGCCCAGGGCCGTGCCGTCCCAACCGACCTCATGGTAGGTCGTGGACAGCGAGAAGAAGATGCCGGCCTCGGCCCACATCAACCCTCCACCACCCGGGGCGGGCTTGGCGTCGATGGGCCGATAGCTCGTGGTGGACGTCCACCACACCGGGGTACCGCGGTTGTCCGCGACGACGACGTACAGCGGGTTCCCGATGGCGGGAGCGCCGGACCCGGTGGTCGGAGTGAGCACGTACCACTGGCTCGCCGGCGTGCCCGGGCGGGTGACCTGCCACGCGGGGAA
>CAYPYK010000242.1:0-2577 GCA_964414665.1 uncultured Intrasporangiaceae bacterium
CTCCGACTTTGCCCCGGCCGACCGTCCGGAACCCGGCCGCCGCGCGGAGTGGGTCCTGATCGCCGGGGGGATTGTGGCCGCCACGGCCCTCTGCGTCGTGTTCGGCCCGTCATGGAGTGAACCTGCCGGACAGATGACGCCGGCCCTACAGTCACGGGTCGCCGAGTTGCCAGCCCACACCGTCATCTTCAATTCATATGCCCTCGGTGGGTGGATCCTCTTCGCGGACCCCCAGCTGAACCCGGTCATCGACGGGCGGGCGGACGTCTACACGTTGGATCATCTCCGCCGATACGTCGAGGCCACGAAGGCGCGTCCCGGCTGGCAGACCACGGTACGTGGCAGCGGCGCCACAGTGGCCCTTCTCGAAGCGGACTCGCCGCTCGCCCAGGCCCTCCGGGACCAGCTCGGGTGGACGGTCGCAGCCCACGACACCGGGTACGTCCTCCTCCGGCCACCCGGTGCCTGAACGACGCCTCCGAGCGATCACCTCAGGCGGCTGACGCCCTCCTCCTGGACCTCGTCCAGGCCGAGCCAACGCGCCATGAGGTCGAGTTCGGCTGCCAGCTCGTCGGCGGCGCCGGGCGGCGCCGTCGGCTCCCAGGTGCAGCCGCGCACACGCAGCCGGCCGGCTGCCCGGTCGGCCTTGAGGTCGACCCGTCCGACGAGCCGGTCGCCGAGCAGGAAGGGCAGCACGTAGTAGCCGTGCACCCGCTTGTCCGCCGGGGTGTAGATCTCCAGGCGGTAGTCGAACCCGAACAGGGCCGCCGTCCGGTCGCGCTGCCAGACCAGGCTGTCGAAGGGCGAGAGCAGGGCCCGGGCCCGCACCTGCCGGGGACGGCGGGCGTCGCGATGCAGGTATGCCGGTCGGCGCCACCCGTCGACCGTGACCGGCACGAGCTCTCCGGACGCCACCAGGGCGGCGATCGCCGGCCGGGCCTGCTCGGGCCCCAGCCTGAAGTAGTCGCGCAGGCACTGCTCCGACCCGATGCCGTGGGCGCGCGCGGCGATGCCGATGAGGGCCTCGAACGCGTCCTCCGGTGCCGGCCGGTCGGCGGGGTCGAGGGCCTCGGCGCGGACGGCCCGGGGCAGCACCCGGTCCAGGGCGGCATAGCGGCGTTCGAACTGGGCGGTCCGTCCGGCGCTGGAGATCTCGCCGGCCCAGAACAGGTGCTCGAGGGCGTTCTTGACCAGCGACCAGTTCCAGCCCCACTCCTCGCGCTCGCGCGGCCGGTCGTGCTCGAGCGCCACCTCGACCTCCCGGCTGGTCAGTGGCCCCCGGGCCACGACCTCGGCCCGCACAGCCGCGACGAGGTCGGGATGGTCCCGGGCGACCGCCCGCATCCCGCCCCACGCGTCGTCCCGCGCCCGGCGCATGCGGAAGTCCAGCAGCGGCCAGGTGGCCGGCGGCACGAGACTGGCCTCGTGCGCCCAGTACTCCACGAGGCGCCGTGGACCGACGTCGCGGGCCCGGTCGAGCAGCGCCCGGTCGTATGGCCCGAGCCGTGAGAAGAACGGCAGGTAGTGGCTGCGGACGAGCACGTTGACGCTGTCGACCTGGACGACGCCGACATCGCCGACGACCCGCTGCAGGTGCCGCATCGTCGGGGCGGCCGGACGGGGCCGGGCGAACCCCTGGGCCGCCAGGGCGATGCGCCGGGCCGCCGGGATGCCGAGTCGCGTCGGCAGTACCGGCTCAGTCACCCGGCCCGAGGAGGTTCTCGCGCACGGCGAACATGGCCGCCTCCATCCGGGAGTGGAGCTGGAGCTTGTCGAGGATGTTCCGGACGTGGTTCTTCACCGTGTTCTCGGAGATGAACAGCGTCCTCGCGATCTCCTTGTTGGCCATCCCGCGGGCGACCAGACGGAGCACCTCGCGCTCGCGCTCGGTGAGCCGCGGAACGACGACACCCGTCGGGCGCTCCTCCTGCCGCTTGCTCATCTGGGCGAACTCGGCGAGCAGCTTGGACGCCATCGAGGGCGAGATGAGCGAGTCCCCACCGGCGACCTTGATGATGCCCTCGGCGATCTCCTCGGCGGGGATGTCCTTGAGGAGGTACCCGTTGGCGCCCGCCTTGACGGCCTCGTAGAGGTCGTACTCCTCGTCCGACATCGTCAGCATGATGATCCTGGTCGACGGGACGAGCTCCTTGATCCGCTGGCAGGCCTCGATGCCGGACGTATGTGGCATCCGCACGTCCATGAGCACGACGTCCGGCAGCAGCTCGACGGTGCGCTCGACCGCCTCGTCGCCGTCCGCGGCCTCGCCGACGACCTCGATGCTGTCCTCGAGGAGCACGACCGCCGCCAGACCTCGGCGGTATAGGGCGTGGTCGTCCGCGATGACGACCCGGATCGGCTCGGCAGCATCACCTGCCCCGTTGTGCCCACTGCTCACGCCGTCATCCTGTCATGCAGTGGCCTCCACGCCCACCGCTGCGGCCGGTGCGTCGGCCAGCGCTGCGTCGAGGTCGCCGGACAGCTCGAGGTGGATGACGCCGTAGGACCAGCCACGCCGGCGGTAGACGACGCTCGGCCTGTCGGTCTGGTCGTCGTGGAAGAGATAGAAGTCGTGGC
>CAYPYK010000242.1:2587-5022 GCA_964414665.1 uncultured Intrasporangiaceae bacterium
CGGATGGCCTGGTCCAGCCCCATCGGGGCGCTCGCGTGGACCTTCTCGCGGACCTCCACGACCGACTCGCCCTGGGTGCCCAGCGGGTCGGCCGCTCCGCCGCCGCCAGGGGCACCGTCGAGCCCACCGGCGCCGTCGCTGGGGGCGTCGATCCGGGCCGTCGCCCGTGCCACCGACTCCGGCGAGCGCCGCCCGCGGTGCACCCTGGCCCGGTCGTGCGAGCGGCGCAGCCGCTCCATCAGCTTGTCCAGGGCGAGGTCCAGGGACGCGTACTTGTCGTCGAGACAGGCCTCGGCGCGCACCACGCTGCCGGAGACCCGGCAGGTGAGCTCGACCCGCTCGCAGCTCCTGGCCTGGCGCTTGTTGGCCTCATGGCTGACGACGACGTCGATGCGTTGTACCCGTGGCGCCAGCTGCGGGACCTTGGTGAGCTTCTCAGCCAGATGGCTGCGGAAGCGATCCGAGACCTGCACGTGACGGCCGGTGACGACAATTTCCACGGTATGTCCTCCTCGAAGGAGAGGGTGCTGGGGTTGGGGCCTGCGAAGCCGATGCGGTCGCGCTACCACCCCAACCGGGGGCCGGCGCCGGACGGGAGTCCGGACCTGCCGCCCCGGGCCGCGCGCAGTCGCCGTCCAGAGGGTGTGCGGACCGGCTGCGGCTCTCGGGCCATACCACGACGGTAGTCGAAAGCGCGCGACGGCGTCACCGGTACCCCTGAACCTGCTCGCCGCCATAGATCTCCTAGGCTGCGCCGCCCGCCGGCCTCCGCCGCCGGCGTGGGGTCGCGCAGACCGTGGCCGCCACCACGTCGGCTGCGCCCGCCGCGCGCAGCGCCCGGGCCGCCTCGACGAGGGTGGCACCGCTGGTCACGACGTCGTCGACGACGACGACGCAGGCCCCGTCGACCCGGGCCGCCCACCGCGGTCGGACCCCCATCGCCCCGCGCAGGTTGTCGGCCCGCTCGGCCGCCGTGAGCCCCGACTGGTCCTGCACCCGGCGCACGACCCGCAGCACCTGTGCCAGGGCGACCTCGTGTGCGAGGTACCCGGCTGCCACCCCCCGGGCCAGGGCCCGCAGCGGGTCGTCGCCACGACGGTGCCGGGCGGCCCGCCCGGACGGCACGGGAACGAGCAGAACCGGGCCGCGGCCCGAGGTGAGGGTCGTCCGGGCCGCCGGGCTGGCGGCGAGCGAGGCCTGCACGGCGACGGCGAGCAGCGGCACCAGCTCTCGGCGCAGGTCGCGCCGGTCGGCGTCCTTGTAGGCGACGAGCCAGGAGGCCACCGGCGGCTCGTATGCCGCCCGGGCGTGGGTCGGCGGGAAGCCGTCGGGCGCCGGGCTCGGCGCGACGCCGCGTGGGCCTGCGGGCCATAGCACCCGCCGTGCCGCCACCCGGCATACCGGGCACACCCTCTCCCCCGGCTCGCCGCAGCCGGCACAGGACTGAGGAACGGCCAGGTCGGCCAGCGCGAGGGCGACGGCGAGGATCCCCATCGGAGCATCGTGGGCACCCTGGCGGCGGGCCGTCCCACGAGACCACTGATCTGTGGACGACGCCCGGGTGAGGGACATCATGTGGACGACCTGGACGCTGGTATGACGCGCGACATCTGGTGATTCGTGTGGTTCGTGGGACAACCTGACGGCCGCGTGGAAGCATGGGGACAGTCAGACGGAAGGGACGCGCACATGCGCTGGCTGCTGGGTCTGTCCATGACGACCCGCCTTCGCGTGGTCGTCGGCGGCGTATTCCTGCTGCTCCCGGTCCTGGAGCGCCGGTTCCTGGCCGCGGCGCCGTGGGTCGTCGTCATCGTGCTGCTCGACGTGCGGGCCGAGATGGTCCTGTTGCGGCGGGACGCCAGGCCGCCCGCCGACGGCGACGACCCCGCCCACCGGTCGCGTCCGAGCCGGGCGAAGCGGCTGTCCTGGCAGCGGCAGGCGTTCGTCATCATCTGCATCGAGGCCGCCCTGGCCGGCGCGGCGATGGGCCTCGGCGGCGCGGCGATGGGCCTCGGCGGCGCGGCGATGGGCCTCGGCGGCATCTGGTCCCTCTACATACCGCTCCTGCCCTCGCTGCACGCCGGGCAGGAGTTCCGCAGCCGCGGCGTGGCCTGGACGGCCGGGCTCAGCACCGTCTTCGCCTACGCGGTGGCGATCGGTGCCCACCGGGTCGACCACGTCGTCGCCGAGCTCATGCTCATCGCCCTGCTCGTCTCGCTCCTCATCGGGGTCCTCGCCGCGTGGGCCCACGACTCCCAGCGGGCCACGGCCCGGTCGGTGAGCCTCACCGGCGAGGCCAGCGCGCTGCTGCACCGGCTGCACGAGCTCGCCGAGACACTCGACACCGGCTTCGACGCGCCCGGCTCGGCCGAGATGGCCCTGCAGGACCTGTCGACCCGGATGCGGACCGCCCGCAGCGCCATCCTCGTCGGCTA
>CAYPYK010000243.1:0-4983 GCA_964414665.1 uncultured Intrasporangiaceae bacterium
AGAGGATCTCCTCGAACGCCTCGAAGGTCTCCGGCGCACCCGGGTGGACCGCCCGCAGGTACTCCTTCCAGTTCCACCAGCGCCGGACGAAGTCGCGGTTGTACCGCTTGGTCGCGATGAGATGGTGCGCGACGGCGAGCATGATCGCCGCCTCGGAGCCGGGGAAGGGAGAGAGCCAGTGGTCGGCGTGGGTCGCCGTGTTCGACAGCCGGGTGTCGAGGACGATGAGCTTGGCGCCCTTGGCCTTGGCCTCCATGATCCGCTGGGCGTGCGGGTTGAAGTAGTGGCCGGTCTCGAGGTGGCTGGAGATGAGCAGGATGACGCGGGCGTTGGCGTGGTCCGGGCTGGGCCGGTCGATGCCGGTCCAGTAGTGGTACCCGGACCGCGCTCCGCTCGAGCAGACGTTGGTATGCGAGTTGTGGCCGTCGACGCCCCACGTCGCGAGAACCCGCTCGGTGAAGCCGTCCTCACCGGGGCGGCCGACGTGGTACATGACGGCGTTCGGCCGTTCCTCGGTGATGGCTGTGCGGATCCGGCCGGCGATGTCATCGAGGGCGGTGTCCCAGTCGACCTGCTCCCAGCCGCCCTCGCCGCGCTCGCCGACGCGGCGCAGCGGGTAGAGGATCCGGTCCGGGTCGGTGACCTGGTTGACCGTCGCCGGGCCCTTGGCACAGTTGCGTCCCCGCGAACCCGGGTGCTCGGGGTTGCCCTCGAACTTGCGCACCTGGAGGGTTTCTCGGTCGACATAGGCGAGCAGCCCGCAGGCCGACTCGCAGTTGAAGCACGTCGTCGGGACGAGCATCGAGCGGTGCTCCACCCGCTCGGGCCAGGCTCGCGAGTCGAGCTCCACCCAGTCGTCCCACCGCTCCTTCGGCGGGTGGGCCGCGAGGTGGATCCGGCTCGGGCCGGGATAGAAGGTCTCGCCCCGGGAGGTCGTCTCGGCCTTCGCGGCGCTGACCCGCTCGCCGAGGCCGACGAGGGAGCTGCGGTCGATCGTCGTCATCGGTGCCTCTTTCAGGCGAGGGGGACGGACTGGCCGGCCTGGACGTAGGAGTGCTCGTGAGCGAGGAGCCCGAGGAGCGCGAACAGGGAGAGCCAGGCCGTGCCCGGAACCGCCAGCGGGGCGAGCAGGCCGAGGGCGACGAGGACGACCCCGGTCCAGAAGAAGCGGGCGTACCTCCCGTGCGTCATCGTGTGGGCGGCGAGTCTGGCGTGGGCCGTCGGGTGCGGAAGCGTGGCCTCGCCGGCGACGAGGAGCAGGTGGGTACCCGCCGAGATCGCCACCGTCCAGGCGAGCGGCTTCAACGCGTCCGAGGAGGCGACGGCCGCGAACGGGACGAGGGCGCTCGCCCCGGCGAGGACCGCCTGGACCGCGAGATGCGGCGGCAGCAAGGGGCTCTGCCACAGGTCGCGGGCCTTGGCCTGGGCGAAGAGGTATGCCGTGTAGACGGCGGTGCCGACCGCGAGCGGCAGTCCCGGGAACGCCAGGACCGTCCGCAGGCCGGACCACCCGGCGAGCCCGGCCAGGACGTGCAGGCCCAGCACCCCGGCATACGCGCTGAGGATGATGCCACCACGGACCAGCCAGGACCGCCACTGCGGCCTGGTGAGGATGTAGATGAAGCGCTCGGGGTGCTCGAGGTCCCAGATGAGGATCGCGGCGGTGATGGCGAGGAAGACGGCCGAGAGGATCGGCGCCGTCCAGACCCACAGCGGGTCGGTGCCCGCGAGGTGGCCGGTCATGAGGAGGAGCAGCGCGACGAGGTACGCCCCGGCGCCCACCCCCTTGGTCCACGTGTAGAGGCTCACCCGCCAGTCCCACGGAGCCGTGTGGGCGACGTCGTAGCTGAGGATCGCGGCGGCGCTGCTGTTGCGGCCGTCGGGGTTGCCCGGGTCGACGAGGTGGACGCCGCGGGGCTTCTCTGCCCACGCGTAGGTATCGCCCTCGGGGGCCGACGCGGCGAGCGGGTCGAGGGTCGCCTGGGTGGCCCCCCGGTAGAAGAGCTTGGGGCGGGTCCCCTTCTCGGGGCGGCGGACGGCCACCGGGGTCCGGTTGATGATCTCGGCGACCCCGCTGTTCGGGTCGTCGGCGTCGCCGACCATGATCGCGCCGGTCGGGCAGACGACGACACACGCGGGCTCGAGGCCGACATCGAGGCGGTGGGCGCAGAAGTTGCACTTCTCGGCGCAGTGGTCCTCGGGGTTGATGAAGATCGCGTCGTAGGGGCAGGCGGCCATGCATGCCTTGCAGCCGATGCACGAGGACTTGTCGAAGTCGACGATGCCGTCCGGGCGGATGTGCATCGCCGCGGTCGGGCAGGCGGCGACGCAGGGTGCGTCCTCGCACTGGTTGCACCGGGTGACCTGGAAGGCCCGGCGAGCCTGCGGGAACGTCCCGGTGTCGACGCTCTTGACGTAGGTCCGGGTCACCCCCACGGGGACGTCGTTCTCGGACTTGCATGCCGTGGTGCACGCGTGGCAGCCGATGCACTTGGTCTGGTCGATGACCTTGACCATCCGCCCCGGACCGCCCTGCCCCTCGGGTCGGACGGTCGGGGTGGGCAGGTTGACTGCAGTCACGCGGGTGCCTCCCTCAGCTGGCATTGGCGTCGGAGTCGGTGCGGGTCGAGGCCGCCTCGGTCTCGACCTCGAGGCTGGCGCACACGATGGCGCACAGCTGTTCGATGGCGGGCTCGATGATCCGGTAGACGACCGTGCGACCCTCGGGCCGACGGCCGACGACACCACCGAGGGCGAGCCGACCGAGGTGCTGGGAGGCGTTGGCGATGCTGACCTCGGCCGCCTCGGCGAGCTGACCCACCGTGGCCTCTCCGGCCTTGTGCAGCTCGCCGAGGATCCGCAGCCTCGTGGGATCGCCCAGGAGGCTGAAGCGCCGGGCCACGTCGCCAAGTGCTGACTTAGGTACACCTACCATGACGGCACCATATGTGATGAAATTCACTCGTTCAATTGATTGATTGAACTTTCTTGCCTGACCTGCCAACGGCGGTGGGTCCGTCGGCCGCCCGCCGACGCCGCCGCCGGGGACACCGGACGAGCGAAGGAGCACCACATGGACATCGAGGTTTTCGTGACCCCCGGCCTGGGGGACAACAGCTTCGTCGTCGTCTCGGGCGACGAGGCCGTGATCGTCGATCCGCAGCGAGACGCCTGGCGCTTCCTCGAGGCCGCCGACAGGCGCCGGGCCCGGATCCGGGCCGTCCTCGAGACCCACGTCCACAACGACTACGTCTCCGGGGCCCACGAGATCCGCGCGGCCCACGGCGCCGAGCTCGTCCTGCCGGCCGACGGCGGCTACGAGTTCGACCACCGCGGTGCTCGCGAGGGCGAGGAGGTCCAGGTCGGCGACCTGCGCATCATCGCCATGGAGACCCCCGGTCACACCTTCGAGCACATCGCGTGGCTCGTCTACGAGGGCGACAACCCCGTCCCCGTCGCGGTCTTCAGCGGCGGGTCGCTGCTCGTCGGCAGCGCCGGGCGCACCGACCTGCTCGGCCCCGACCACACCGATGCGCTCACCGGGCACCAGTACCGCTCGGTCCAGCGTCTGAAGGAGCTACCGGCCGAGACCCAGCTCCTGCCGACCCACGGCGCGGGCAGCTTCTGCGTCTCGTCGATGCCCTCGACGGCCCGCACGAGCACCCTCGGCGCCGAGTTCACCACCAACGACCTCGTCCTCGCCCGGTCGCTCGAGGAGTTCGGCGAGGAGCTGACCGGCGAGCTCATGGCCTATCCCGCCTACTACCCGAAGATGGCTCCGATCAACCGGGTCGGCGTCCCCGTCCTCGGCTCGACGCCGACGGTCCCGGTCCTCGACGTCGCCGCGTTCCGGGCCGCCATGGACTCCGGGCTGGCCATCGTCGACGCCCGGGAGCGGGACGACTTCGCCACCTCCCACATCCCCGGCGCCGTCAACATCGAGCTCAACTCGGGGTTCGGCAGCTACGTCGGCTGGGTCCTGCCCTTCGACTCCCCCGTCCTGCTCGTCCTCCCCGAGGACGAGGGTGCCGCGGACGAGGCAACGACCCAGCTGCTGCGCATCGGGTGGCAGACCCCGACTGGCATGCTCGGTGGTGGCATGGCCGCCTGGGCGGCCGCCGGCGGCGAGAGCCGCAGCTACGCCAACGTGGGGCCGGACGACCTGTGTGCGGCGATCACCTCGGGCGGCGATCCGCGGATCCTCGACGTGCGCCAGCCCCTCGAGTGGCAGTGGGGCACCCTGCCGGGGAGCCAGACGATCTTCGCGTCCGACCTGCCGGGCCGCCTCGACGAGGTTCCCTCCGGCGAGCCGGTCTGGACCATCTGCTCGAACGGCCACCGCGCGGCGATCGCCGCCAGCCTGCTCGACGCCGCCGGAACGCCGGTTACCCTCGTGGGGAGCGGCGGAGTCGGCGAGGTGCGTCAGAAGTGCAACGCACGGCTGTCCGCGTAGAGAGGGTGAGACGCGTGTCGTTCTGGCAGCAGGCAACCTCGGGACAGCGTGCTCGGTGGTGGGACGAGGGGACCGACCCGGACTATCGGTTCTCGCTCGCCAACGAGCGCACGTTCCTCGCCTGGATCCGCACCGCGCTGGCCCTCCTCGCGGGCGCCGTGGCCCTCAAGCAGCTCGTGCCGTCGTTTGCGATCCCGGGCATGCGCACCGGCCTCAGCGTCATGATGACCGGGCTCGGGCTGGCCATCGCGATCACGGCATACCGGCAGTGGGCGGGCAACGAGGCGGCGATGCGCCATGGGCGGACACTGCCTCGCTCGGCCCTGCTGCCATGGGTCTCCGGCGTGCTGGCCCTGGCCGCGATCATCGTCGTCATCGACGTCCTCTCGGGCTCGCTGTGACGGCTTCGTCCTCGGGTGGAGGGGACCGCTCGCCCTCACCCCAGGGCCACGGCCCGGTCGACCCGGGCCTCCAGTCCGAGCGCACCGGGTTGGCCTGCTCGTATACCGTGCCGCCGTTCCCGGGATAAT
>CAYPYK010000244.1:0-4949 GCA_964414665.1 uncultured Intrasporangiaceae bacterium
GGACGAGGTCACCGTCGAGGGTGCGCTCGTCGAAGTAGAGCTGGTAGATCAGGCCGGAGCACCCGCCGGGCTGGACGCCGATGCGCAGCCGGAGGTCGTCGCGACCCTCCTGCTCGAGCAGCGAGCGGACCTTGGTGGCGGCGACGTCCGTGAGGACGACGCCGTGCGTGGCAATGGCCGGCTCTGCGGTGCTGACCTGCGTGTCGAGCTGCTCGCTCATCGTGCTGGCTCCTCGAGTGGTGTCGTCTGTGGCCCGGAGGGCGGTCGTGGTGTCCAACCCACGACCGGCCGGTTGTGTTCCCGGAGTGAGGTCATCCTACGTCGCGGCCCGGGGCACTCGGCCGAGGCGTCCACTCAGCGGCTGGGCGACCACGTCCGGGCGACCCGCCCCACCCGTTCGGTGAGCGTGCCGACCGGGTCCGCCATCGCCGCCTCGACCTGCTCCGGGGTGTCGGCGACGGCGTAGCAGCCGCTGATGCCGAGGCTCATCGTCTCGCGACGCCCGAGCAGGACCTGCCCCGCGACGACGATGGCCGGCACTCCCCGCTCCAGCGCCGCGGCCGCGACGCCGGTGACCGCCTTCCCATGCAGGCTCTGCCAGTCGAAGGAGCCCTCGCCGGTGAGCACCAGATCAGTGGCCGAGACCCGGTCCGCGAACCCGACGGCCCGGAGCACCTCCTCGACGCCGCTCACCCGCCGCCCGCCGAGCAGGAGCAGCCCGAAGCCGAGCCCGCCGGCCGCCCCGGCGCCCGGCTCGCGGTCGACCCGGCGCGGCATACCGCGCAGCAGGTCCCGCCCAGGCGGCAGGACCCGCTGGGCCACGTCCGCGAACCGGCCGAGCGCGCCCTCGAGCGCCTGGGCGAGCTCGGGGCTGGCGCCCTTCTGCGGGCCGTAGACCGCGCTGGCCCCGTCGAGGCCGAGCAGCGGGTTGTCCACGTCGGTGGCGATGACGATGTCCACCTGGGCGAGCCGCTGCCGCACCTCGACGAGGCCGGCGACGGCGGCCTCGTCCACGGCCGCGAGCGCCAGCCCGCCCCGGGCGAGCGCGTCGGCCGGGCCGGCCCCGAGCGCCGACAGCAGGCCCGCTCCCGCGTCGTTCGTGCCGCTGCCGCCGAGACCGACGACGACCCGCTGGGCGCCCGCGCCGACGGCCACGTCGAGGAGCGTGCCGACCCCCCAGGTACTGGTCAGGGCGGGGTTGCGCTCGTCGGCGCCCAGCAGGTGCAGGCCTGCGGCCTGGGCGGACTCGACGTATGCCGTGCGCACGCCCCCCCGGGACGTCAGGAGCACCGCGGCGGGCACCTCGCGTCCGAGCGGGTCGCTCACCGTGGCCGCGATGACCTCGGCCGTGAGCGATCGCTCGAGGACGTCGAGGAACCCCGGCCCTCCGTCGGACAGCGGGACGATCGTCAGCTCGTCCCCGGGCGCGCTCGCCGCCCAACCCGCGGCCATCGCCTCGGCCGCCTGGGTTGCCGTCAGGGTTCCGGTGAAGCAGTCGGGGGCGATCAGCACGCGCACGAGGGAAGGCTACCGGCGCGGGGGCCTCGGCACCGTGGCGACGGGCTGCCATGATGTCGCCGTGATACGGGAGGACCTGGCGCGGTCGCAGCAGACGCAGTGGGACCTCATCCGGGACGAGATGGCGGCGTATGCCGCGCACCGTCCGGTCCGCTCGGTGGCCGTCGTCGGCAACGCCCCTCTCGAGCCCGACCCGGCGCGCGCGGCCGCGGTCGACGCCTGCGACCTGGTCATCAGGGCGAACGAGGTCGGGCTCGACGAGCCGGGTGGCCCCCCGTGCGCCGGCAGAGCGTGCCATGTCGTCCTGCTGTCCCGAGCGACGCCGATCAGCCGGTGGGCGCTCCAGGACTATCGTCGCCGCGCCTACTTCGTCCCGCAGGCCGGGTTCGTGCAGTACCACCTCGAGGACAAGGTCGGCCTGCTGCTCGAGACGGCGTTCTGGCCCGACGACCTGGGGATCGTGCCGCTGCCCAACGCCGTCGTGAAGGCCCGGACGGTCGCGGCCCTCGACCCCGAGCACACGCCCGGCTCGATCATCCCGACCACGGGGACGACGGCGGTGTTCATGGCGCACGAGATGTTCCCCGGCGCCGACCTGGTCCTCACCGGCTTCTCGTTCCTCGACCAGCCCGACCAGACCCACTGGTCGCACCACGCGGGCACGGCCACCAAGGTCAACTGGCAGCATCGGCTGGACCTCGAGGCGAGGCTGCTGCGCTCCTGGATCGACGACGGCACCGCCCGCTACCTGCCCTGAGGACTGTCCGAGGAGGACGAGACGATGACCGACACCAGCGCCTCCGGGCCCCGAGTGAGCAACCCCGTCGCGCGGCTGCGCCGGCTGCGGACGACCCGATCCCTGGTGAGGCAGGCCCGGACCGATCTCGCGGAGCAGCGGCGCACGGTACGCCGGCTGGCCGGCGCGGTCGAACGACAGGGGAAGAGGCTCGACAAGATGACGGCGCGTCTGCGCGACGTCGAGCGGCTGCTCGGGCCGATCGAGAAGGCATCGGACCTGCGGGCGCTCGAGCACGGACGGTTCAGCTACCAGATCGGGGCGATGGAGAAGCGGGTCGGGGGCCTGGAAGAGCGGATCTCGGACGGCCGCTTCGTCGCGGACAGCGAGGACGAGGCCGAGGCGCGGCGCCTCATCGACGAGATCCGCCGCGAGCACGAGCAGATCCGGGTCCGCATGCAGGTCATCGGCGCCTACGAGGAGCGGCTGCGCCGCGTCGAGGCGACCGTGGCCGGGCTCGACGAGGGGGACCCACGCCACCTGGTCTGAACCACGACGGCGCGCGCGGGGGCCACGGCATACGATCAGCACGTGAGCACGACGACATCGGCCGGAGCGCCCCTCCCTCTGCTGCTGCTCGGCCGCGATGCCGACCTGCGCACCGAGCGCGGGGTGGAGTGCCCGGGCGACCTGCCCGCCCCGTCGGACCCCTCGCTGGTCGAGCGGGCCCACCGGGCCAGGGCGGCCCTCGGCGAGCGCGTGTTCGTCCTCGGCCACCACTACCAGCGGGACGAGGTCATCGCCTTCGCCGACACGACGGGTGACTCGTTCAAGCTCGCCAAGGAGGCGGCAGCCCGGCCGGACGCCCCCTACATCGTCTTCTGCGGCGTCCACTTCATGGCCGAGTCCGCCGACATCCTCACCTCGCAGACCCAGCAGGTCGTCCTGCCCGACCTCGCGGCCGGTTGCTCGATGGCCGACATGGCGGGCATCGGCCAGGTCGAGGAGGCCTGGCAGGTCCTGGCCGACGCGGGGGTGGCCGGGTCGACAGTGCCGGTGACGTACATGAACTCCTCGGCCGCCATCAAGGCGTTCACCGGGCGGCACGGCGGCACGGTGTGCACGTCGTCCAACGCCAAGACCGCACTGCGGTGGGCGTTGGAGCAGGCGGGCGAGGGCGGCAAGGTGCTCTTCCTGCCCGACCAGCACCTCGGCCGCAACACCTACGCCCGCGACCTCGGCGGCGCCCTCGAGGACTGCGTCGTCTTCGACCCGCACCGGCCGGGCGGCGGGCTCACGCCGGAGCAGATCCGTGACGCGACGATGATCCTGTGGCGTGGGCACTGCTCGGTGCACGGGCGGTTCTCGACCGAGGCCGTCGAGACGGCCCGCCGGGAGATCCCCGACGTGCGGGTCATCGTCCACCCCGAGTGCCAGCACGAGGTGGTCGAGCTGGCCGACGAGGTCGGGTCCACCGAGAAGATCATCGCGACGATCTCGGCGGCGCCGGACGGGACGGCCTGGGCCGTCGGGACCGAGCTCAACCTCGTGCGCCGGCTCGCCGACCGGTTCCCCCGGCAGCTGATCGTCTTCCTCGAGAAGCACGTCTGCTACTGCTCGACGATGAACCGGATCGACCTGCCGCACCTGGTCTGGGTGCTGGAGTCGCTCGTCGAGGGCCGGGTCCCGAACGTCATCTCCGTCGACCCCGAGGTCGCCCACTGGGCCAGGGTGGCGCTGGACCAGATGCTGGCCCTCCCCGGCGAGACCGCCAAGGACTGACCCCCGCCGACCACAGCTTTTCCGCCCCATCGGGGAAACCCGAGGTTCGCATGGGTTATCAACCCCGGCGAACCGGCAGTTTCCCTTGCGAAGGCGCCGCCGGCCAGGAGGCGGCGTGGACCTCAGCCGCGCGGCATCGCGCCGATGCGGGCCAGGAGCAGCGCCTCAGCGACGCTCACCCTCTCGAACTCCCCGAGGTGCAGCGACTCGTTGGCCCCGTGCGCCCGGGTGTCGGGGTCCTCGACGCCGGTGACGAGGATCGCCGCGTCGGGGAACTTCTCGGCGAAGGCCGCGACGAAGGGGATCGACCCGCCGACCCCGATGTCGACGGGCTCGACGCCCCACGCGTCTCGGAAGGCCGCCCGCGCCTGGTCCTGCACCGGCCCGTGGGCGGGAGCGGCGAAGCCGGCCCCCTGGTCATCGAGCGTCACCTCCACCCTCGCCCCCCAGGGCACGTGGGCCCGCAGGTGCTCCTCGAGCAGGGCGTAGGCCTCGAGGGGGTCCTCGTCGGCGGTGATCCGCATCGACACCTTCGCGGAGGCCGTGGCCAGCAGCGTGTTCGACGATGTCGCCACCGACGGGACGTCGATGCCGATCGTCGTGATCGCCGGCTTGGTCCAGATGCGCGACAGCAGCGACCCGGAGCCGATCGTCGAGACCCCGTCGAGCAGGCTCGACTCCTCGCGTAGCCGCTCCTCGGGGTAGTCGAGCTCGGCGGCCTCGCCCGACCTCAGCCCGGCCACGACGCAGCTGCCCTCGTCGTCGTGAAGGCTGGCGAGCACCCGGATGAGCGCGGTCACCGCGTCGGGCACCGCTCCTCCGAACATGCCGGAGTGGATCGAGTGCTCCAGGGTGGACACGGTGACGACGGCCCGGACCAGGCCGCGCAGCGTCGTCGTCAGGGCCGGCTCCC
>CAYPYK010000245.1:0-4915 GCA_964414665.1 uncultured Intrasporangiaceae bacterium
ACCCCGCACCCACCCTCCCGATTCGAGGTAATCCGGTCCCGTCACGGGGTACCCGAATACCTCGACCCCGCGGATCTCCAGGAAGTCGCGAGAAATCCTCCAGACAGGATCGACCCACCTCTGGCAGGTTGGGAGCCATGAGCGGTATGCCGTTGCCGGGCCCGTCGTCAGGCGCCCCGGGCCCCAGCGCCCACGGTCCAGGCGCCCCGGGCCCCAGCGCCCACCGTGCAGGCGCCCAGGGCCCCGGCGCCCACGCGGCCCTGGGAACGTCCGGCGCCGCCGGCCCCGTCCCGCGCGTCCTCGTCGTCGACGACGAGGAGAACATCTCCTACCTCGTGGGGTCGGCGCTGCGGATGGCCGGCTGTGAGGTCGACACCGCCGCAACGGGTGCCGAGGCCCTCGAACGGGCCGAGGCGGCCCGTCCCGACGCCATCGTCCTGGACGTCATGCTTCCCGACATCGACGGCTTCGAGGTGCTACGCAAGCTGCGCGGGCGCGGCATCCCCGCCCCGGTGCTGTTCCTCACCGCCCGCTCGGACACCGCCGACCGGGTCCGCGGGCTCACGTCGGGTGGCGACGACTACATCGTCAAGCCGTTCGCGCTAGAGGAGCTCGTCGCCCGGGTCCAGGTCTCGCTGCGGCGCCAGGGTGGTGCCGGCGCGGCGCCGGGCCGCTGGCAGGTCCACGACCTCGTCCTCGACGAGGATGCCCACCGGGTGTGGCGCGGCGAGGTCGAGGTGGCCCTGACGGCAACGGAGTTCACCCTGCTGCGATGCCTCATGACGAACTCGGGCCGGGTCGTCAGCCGGGCCCAGATCCTCGACCACGTGTGGCAGTACGACTTCGCGGGCGAGTCGGCCATCATCGAGTCCTTCGTCTCGACGCTGCGCAAGAAGGTCGACGCCGGTGACCCCAAGCTGATCCACACCGTGCGCGGGGTGGGCTACTCCATCCGGGAGCCGTAGTGACCCTGCGCCGCCGGCTCGTCCTCTCCGTCATCGTGCTCGCGCTCACCCTGGGCCTGGCCGGAACCACCGTCCTCCTCGCGCAGCGGCGCTATCTCGTCGGCCAGCTCGACACCCAGATCACGGCGCTCGCCAGGAGCCCCCGGGCGTTGCTCGTCCTGTCGGCCCGCCCCAACGTCTCCAGGCTCGTCCCCGAGGCGCTCGGCGAGGTGTACGTCGGGCAGATGGCCGCCGACGGGACACTGACGACCGTCCTCGCCCCCGCCGACGACCCGAGTCTCGTCCCACGGCTCACCCCTGGGCAGAGCCTGCCTCAGGCCGTCGGCCGCGGCAGCGCCTCGGGGGTCGCGCGCCGGGTCCGCGTCATCACCGCGCCGCTGCGCGACGGCACCCAGGCGGTCGTCGCGGTCCCCACCACCCGGGCCGAGGCGGCCACCCGGCGGCTCGCGCTCACCCTCGGGCTCGCGGGCCTGGCCATCCTGGTCGTCGTCGGCCTGGTCGTGTGGTGGGTGTTCCGGCTGGGGCTCCGCCCGATCGCCGCGATGACGGACACGGCCGACGCGATCGCCTCCGGCGACCTGTCCCGGCGGGTGCCGCCCGGGCCGCAGGGCAGCGAGGTCGAGCGCCTCGGCCACGCCCTCAACGCGATGGTCGACACGACCCAGGGCACCCAGGAGCGGATGCGCCGGTTCGTCGCCGACGCCTCACACGAGCTGCGCACCCCGTTGACGACGCTTCAGGGGTACTCCTCGTTGCACACGCCCGGTGGAGGAGCCTCGCCGGAGGTCGTCGACGACGCCATGCGCCGGATCAACGCCGAGGCCACCCGGATGGCCCGCATCGTCCAGGGCCTGCTCCAGCTCACCGACCTCGACGCACACGGCGTCGCGGTGCACGAGCCGGTCGACCTCGTGCCGATGCTCGCCGACGTCGTGTCGGACCTGCGGGTGGTCCAGCCCGAGCGGCCCGTGTCCCTCGAGGCGCCCTCGGGGCTGGTCGTCACCGGCGACCGGGACCGCCTGTTCCAGGCCGTCGTCGCGCTGACGTCCAACGCGATGCGGCATACCCCGGAGTCCGCCCCGATCGTCGTCCGGGCGTACGCCGTGGGCCCGGCGGCCCGGATCGAGGTCGCCGACGGCGGCCCCGGGATCGACCCGCAGCACCTGCCGCACCTGTTCGACCGGTTCTACCGGGCCGACCAGGGACGGGCCCGCTCCCAGGGCGGCAACGGGCTGGGGCTGGCCGTGGTCGCGGCCATCGTCACCGCTCATGCCGGGCGCTACGGCGTCTCGTCGACGCCGGGACAGGGCAGCACGTTCTGGTGCGAGATCCCGCTGCGCTCCACCCTTGCGTCCGAGTGACTGGTCGCCATGGCGACCAGTCACTCGGACGCTGGCAGGGGAGGGTCAGGTGAGGACGTCGTGTCCAGGGTGGGCGTCGGCGGGGATGGTGCCCAGCCGTCCGGCCTGGAAGTCCTCGAACGCCTGTACCAGCTCGGCGCGGGTGTTCATGACGAACGGCCCGTATGCCGCCACCGGCTCGCGGATCGGCTGCCCGCCGAGGACCAGCAGGTCGAGGTTGGGGCTGCGGCTCTCCTGACTCTCGTCGGCCGAGACGCTGAGGACGTCACCGGGACCGAACACCGCGAGCTGGCCCATCCGGACCGGCCGGCGGTCGGCACCGACGGTGCCGGACCCGGCGAGGACGTAGACGAGCGCGTTGAAGTCGGCCCGCCACGGCAGCCTCAGCCGGGCACCCGGAGCCAGCGTGGTGTGGACGAGCGAGATGGGGGTGTGGGTGACCCCTGGGCCGGGGTGGCCGTCAAGGTCGCCGGCGATGACGCGCAACAGCGCGCCTCCGTCGGCGGAGGTGAGCAGCGAGACCTGGCCACCGCGGATGTCCTGGTAGCGCGGGTCGGTCATCTTGAGCCGGCGCGGCAGGTTCACCCAGAGCTGGATGCCGTGGAACAGCCCGCCGGACACGACGAGCGACTCGGGAGGGGTCTCGATGTGGAGCAGGCCCGACCCGGCGGTCATCCATTGCGTGTCGCCGTCGGTGATGACGCCGCCGCCGCCGTGGGAGTCCTGGTGAACGAACGTGCCGTCCATGATGTAGGTGACTGTCTCGAACCCTCGGTGCGGGTGCCACGCGGTCCCCTTGGGCTCGCCCGGGGCGTACTCGACCTCGCCCATCTGGTCCATGTGGACGAAGGGGTCGAGGGCGGCGAGATCGACCCCCGCGAAGGCCCGGCGCACCGGGAAGCCCTCGCCCTCGTACCCGGCCGGGGCGGTGGTGACCGACGCCACGGGGCGCTCGGTCGCCAGCGGTGAGGGCGGGCCGATTCGCGGCAGGGCGAGGATGTCGGGGGCGGTGACCGCTGGCATGGGGTGCTCCTTCGCGGCATATGGCTGACTGGTTGATCCCTCAACAATCGCCCGCACTGTCCCATTCCCGGCCGGGGAACGGCGCCGGAGCCGGTCGGACCTAGGGTGGACGCCGTGTCAACGACCACCGGTCGCCACCTGCTCGTCGTGGGTGGCGGCATCACCGGGCTGGCGGCCGCCTGGGAGGGCGTGCAGCGCGGCGCCCACGTCACGGTGCTCGACACGGCCGACCGGTTCGGGGGGAAGATCCGCACCGAGACGGTCGACGGCCTGGTCATCGACCACGGCCCGGATGCGTTCATCACCTACAAGATGGCGGCACTCGAGCTCGTCGACGAGCTCGGGCTCAGCGGCGAGCTCGTCGAGATGACCGGGGCCCGCGACGTCCAGCTCCGGGCCGGCGGACGGCTCCGGCCCATCCCGTCGGGGATGGGGATGGTGCTGCCGACGCGCATCGGGCCGTTCCTGACGACCCGCACCCTCACCTGGGGGCACAAGCTGCGGGCCGCCCTCGACCTGGCGATCCCGCGCCGGCTCGGCGACGAGGACGTCGCGGTCGGGGCGTTCCTGCGCGCCCGACTCGGCGACGGCGTCGTCGACCGGTTCGCCGACCCGATGGTCGGCGGCGTCTACGGCTCCAAGGTCGACGAGCTGAGCCTCGACGCGGCGCTGCCCATGCTCCGAGAGAGCGAGGCCAAGCAGCGCAGCTTGATCATCGCCAGCCTCGCCCAGGGCCGGGCGGCCCGCCGGGGCGGGGTCACCCGAGGGGTCGGGTCGCCGTTCCGCAGCCTGGCCGGCGGGCTGGGCTCGCTCGTCGACGGGCTCGTCGCGGCCCTGACCGGGGCCGGCGCCGACCTCCGCCTCGGCACCGGGGTCCTGGCGCTGCGCCCCGGGGATGACGGGACCACCGCCGAGCTCTCCGACGGCACCACCGGGACGTATGCCGGTGTGGTGCTCGCCACCGGGCCGGCCGCCGCCGCCGACCTGGTGGCGCCGCACGCGCCGGAGTCGGCAGCCGCACTGCGCCGCATACCGCTGGCGTCCACGACGGTGGTCAACCTCGCGTATGCCGCCTCCGCCTTCGCCACCCCGCCCACCTTCCAGGGGTGGCTGGAGTCCGCCGGCGAGGCCCCGGCGAGCGCCGTGACGGTGACCTCGGCGAAGTGGCCCGGCCGCGCACCCGAGGGGACCGTCCTGCTCCGGGTCCTCGTCCCCGACAAGATCGGCCCGGCCGCGGACCTGCCCGACGACGCGCTGCTGGCGGCCGTCACGGCATACCTCGCGGAGGTGCTCGGCGCCACCGAGCCCCCCACCGTGCACCGGATCACCCGGTGGAGCGCGATGATGCCCCAGTACACCGTCGGCCATCTCGACCGCGTCGCCGCGCTCGAGGCCGGGCTTGCGGCGTACCCGACGTGGCGCGTCGCCGGGGCGGCGCTGCGCGGCGTCGGCCTGCCCGACTGCATCGCCGGTGGCCGGGCCGCCGCCCGCGCGGTGCTCGAGACGGCCGGCGGCTGAGCCTCAGGCCGACGCGTGCGCGGTGAGCCAGCCGATGACGTCGGCCGT
>CAYPYK010000246.1:0-4840 GCA_964414665.1 uncultured Intrasporangiaceae bacterium
AGGATGGCGTAGTAGACGGTCCCGGCTGCTCCCCCGTCGCTCGCGACCGACGGGTCGAGCTGCGCAGCCGTGCACGGCCCCGGTGTCGTCGCGGTGGCCGTCGTCTCGCTGGGGGTGACCGACACGGTCACCGTCGGGGTGTGGCTCGGCGTCACGGTCGGGGACGCGCTCGGACCCGCGCCCGCGGTGCCGCCCTGCCGCAGGAGGAGCCAGACGACGAGGACGATGAGGACGACGACGAGCGCGATACCCGCCGCGACCCAGCCCGAGCGCCGTCGGTCGGAGTCCGGGTCGGCCGGACCGCCGTAGGGCCGCTGTCCTCTGCTCGCGTCGTCCGCCATGTCTGTGAGTCTGCCCGACCCGGCCGGTCGGGAGCGGTAGGCACGCCCGCTCCGCGGCATACCGGGGGGGCGGGGGTGCGGGGGCCGAGGCGGGCCGTGAGCGAGAATGTGCGGCGTGGCTCCCCCTTCCCCGAGCACCACCGCCGGCCGGTCCCCCTATGTCGAGCTCGACCGCGAGTCCTGGGCCCGGCTGGGCGACAGCCACCCGATGAGTCTCACCGACGAGGAGATCGCCCGGGTCCGCGGCCTCGGCGACCGGGTGGACCCGACCGAGGTGGAGGCGGTCTACCTCCCCCTCTCGCGGCTGCTCAGCTTCTACGTGCGTGCCACCGCGGGGCTGCACCGGGTGACCGGCGAGTTCCTCGGGGAGCGCCCGGCCAAGACCCCGTTCGTCATCGGGGTGGCCGGGTCGGTGGCCGTCGGCAAGTCGACGACCGCCCGCATCCTGCGCGAGCTGCTGCGGCGCTGGCCGCACACCCCGCGGGTCGAGCTGGTGACGACCGACGGGTTCCTCTACCCCAACGCCGAGCTCGAGGCCCGGGGGCTGTTGCAGCGCAAGGGGTTCCCCGAGTCCTACGACCGCAAGGCGCTGCTCACCTTCGTCGCCGACATCAAGTCGGGCATGCCCGAGGTCACCGCACCGGTCTACTCCCACCTCGTCTACGACATCGTTGCCGGCGCGCGCATCGCCGTCCGCCGCCCCGATGTGCTCATCGTCGAGGGCCTCAACGTCCTGCAGGCGCCGGGCGTGGGCATCGACGGGCGGACGACCATCGCCCTGTCGGACTACTTCGACTTCTCCGTGTTCGTCGACGCCCCGACCGACCTCATCCGCGAGTGGTACGTCGAGCGCTTCCTCCGACTGCGCGAGACGTCGTTCGCCGACCCGGCGTCCTACTTCCACCGCTACGCCTGGCTCTCGGACGCCGAGGCCGTGGACCAGGCGGGGGCCATCTGGCGGGCCATCAACGAGGTCAACCTCGTCGAGAACGTCCTCCCCACCCGCGACCGCGCGACCCTGGTGCTCACCAAGGGCGCCGACCACAGCGTGACGAGGATCCGGCTGCGCAAGCTCTGACCGGCGCGCCCGCCGGGCGTCGGGCGCGCCGGGTCATGATGGGGTATGTCGCAGAGCACGCCGCCGCAGCCCTCCGTCGGATCCGCCCCGTCGGGTCCGACCCGCACCGAGCACGACACGATGGGTGAGGTCGAGGTCCCCGCCGAGGCGCTGTGGGGCGCCCAGACCGCCCGGGCCGTCGCCAACCTGCCGGTCTCGGGGCAGCCGGTGCCGCTCGGGGTCGTGCATGCCCTGGCGATGGTCAAGAGCGCCGCGGCGAGCGTCAACGCCGACCTCGGGGTCCTCGACGAGGAACGCGCGCGGGCGACCGCCGCCGCGGCCGACGAGGTCGCCGCGGGGCGGCACGACGAGCAGTTCCCGGTCGACGTGTTCCAGACCGGCTCCGGCACCTCGACGAACATGAACGTCAACGAGGTGGTGGCTCGCCTCGCGACCCTGGCGAGCGGCATACCCGTCCACCCCAACGACCACGTCAACGCCGGCCAGTCGAGCAACGACACGTTCCCCACGGCGCTGCGGGTCGCCGCGACGCTCGCGGTCGTGCACGACCTCGCCCCGGCCCTGGACCACCTCGCCGCCTCGCTCGCCCGGCAGGAGAGCGCCCAGGCCGACGCGGTGAAGTCCGGCCGGACCCACCTCATGGACGCCGTGCCGATCACGCTCGGCCAGGAGATGGGCGGCTACCGCGCCCAGGTCGAGCACGGGGCGGCCCGGGTCCGCCATGCTGCGCGCGCGACCGCCGGGCTCCCCCTCGGCGGCACGGCGGTGGGCACCGGCCTCAACGCGACGCCAGGGATGGCCGCCCGGGTCATCGCGCTGCTGAGCGAACGGACCGGCGTGCAGTTCCGCGAGGCGGCCAACCATGCGGAGGCCCAGTCGGTGCAGGACGCCGTCGTCGAGCTGAGCGGGGCCCTCAAGGTCGTCGCCGTCTCGCTCACCAAGATCTGCAACGACCTGCGGTGGATGTCGTCCGGCCCGCGGGCTGGACTGGCCGAGATCCACCTGCCCGACCTCCAGCCGGGGTCGAGCATCATGCCCGGCAAGGTCAACCCGGTCGTCTGCGAGGCGGTGCTCATGGCCTGCGCCCAGGTCATCGGCAACGACACGACGGTGACCGTCGCAGGGGCGTCCGGGAGCTTCGAGATCACCGTGATGATGCCGGTCATGGCGCGCAACGTCCTCGAGTCGTCCGCCCTGCTCGCCTCATCGGCGCGGCTGCTCGCCGACCGCTGCGTCGACGGGATCGTGCCCGACCGGGACCGGATGAGGGCGTATGCCGAGGCCTCGCCCGCCATCGCGACGGCCCTGAACCCCTTCCTCGGCTACGAGACGGTGGCGGCCGTCGTCAAGCGGGCGCTGGCCGCCGGGTCGACGATCCGCGAGGCGGTGCTGGCGGCCGGGCACGTCGAGGCGGGCGACATCACCGAGGAACAGCTCGACGCGGCGCTCGACGTCGACGCGATGGCGCGCCCGCCGCGGTGAGGGCGCCGCGGTGAGGCCCTCGGCCGGCATCCGGCTGAGAAGTCACCGGTCGGCTGAGAACCTACTCAGCCGGTTGGTGACGTCTCAGCCACCGCTGATGCGGGGACGGCCGACCGGCTGGGGACGCGAGGACGGCGCGGACACCGGGGTGGGCGCCGGACTGGTCAGTACCAGTTGGTGGCCTGCGAGTGGGCCCACGCCGAGCAGGGCGTGCCGTAGACGCTCTGGATGTATCTCAGGCCCCAGGTGATCTGGGTGACCGGGTTGGTCTGCCAGTCGCCGGCGACGGTGCCCATCTTGGAGCCGGGGAGGGACTGCGGTATGCCGTAGGCGCCCGACGAGGCGTTGCTCGCCCGGTAGTTCCAGTTGGACTCCTTGGTCCACAGGCTGTCGAGGCACCCGAACTGGCTGTCGGCGAAGCCGAAGTCGGCGAGCATGAGGCGGGCGACGGCCCGAGGGTCCTGACGGGCGTTGGCGATGATCGCCTTGCGCTGGGCCTCCCGAGCCGCGCGAGCCTTGGCGGCGGCGCGAGCCTTGGCCAGCGCGGCGGCCCTGGCGCGCTCCGCTGCCACGGCCTTGGCCTCGACGACGTTGCGCGCAGCGGTCAGGCCGGCCCGGGCCGCTGCGAGGTGCGCCTCGTCCGCGGCACTGACGTCGGCCTGCTCGGTGGCTTGGGTGAGCGCCTCGGGGCTGACGGCGAAGGCCAGTGCCCCGACCTGGCCCGCCTCGGCGGCGTGCACCCCGGCGGCGCCGGTCGCCACGATGGCGAGGGCCAGGCTGGAGGACATCGCCGGCCGCCGCATGACGGCCCCGAAGACCCCCAGCTTGCGTTGCTGCGGGGGGGCATGCCGGGGGGCATGGCGTGCGGTATGACGGCTCATCGCCGTGGTCCTCCGAGTCGGTAGGGGGCCGACTGACGTCGATCTGGCAGGGGCACCGACCACTGGTCCCAGGGGCAGGACGCTCGGCCGGCGTTATCGAATCGAGACCTAACGTAGCCGACATCCCCTCCGGGAGTGAAATGTCCGGCCACATAGTGGGCCAACTGGCCGATCCCCCATCGGGTGGTCGGCCGATCCCCCGGCCGATCCCCCGGGCGCTCGGCCGGACCTCGACCAGGGGCGCGCGGTGTGCCGTGATCGGGCCGGCGTCAGCGGACGTGCAGCAGGGCGCTCATCGCCCGCTCGGTGATGGCGATGGCGCGCTCGGCGTCGTCCTCGGTGTGCTCGACCGCGAGGTTGACCCCGAACCCGTCGAGCAGGGCGTGCAGCTGCTGGGCCGCCTCGCCGGAGGTCCCGTCGAGCCGGAACGACCCGTCGGCGAGCCCCTCCTCGATGCACTCCTGCGCCAGCCGGTGCCACAGTTCACCGACCTCGATGCTGTCCGCGGCGACCTCTGGCTCGTGGGCCGCCGCCCGCCAGTACTCGAGCCACAGGGTCCAGTTGCGCCGGCGCAGGTCGGGGCCGGGTGAGATCGAGCGACGGATGATCACCGCGAGCCGCTCCCAGGGACTGTCGAGTCCCTCGAGCGCGGCCGAGAGCTGGGTCAGCTCGTCGCGGACGGTGAAGCACAGGGCGGCCTGCCGCAGCTCGCCGACCGTGGGGAAGTAGTGCTGCAGGCTGGCGGTCGGGACCCCCGAGGCCGTCGAGACGTCGCTGTAGCGCAACCTCCCGTAGCCTCGTTCGATGAGTGCGGTCGACGCGCCCGACAGGATGTCGTCACGACGGTATCGCGGGGGCCGCCCGCGCCGGTTCTTCGTTGCTGCCTCAGCCACCCCTTGATCTTAGGTCGACACCGGGCCGACGGCGCGCCGGACCACACGGAGTGCTCAGATATCGAGTCCCTCGAGCAGGTCGGTGACCAGGGCGGCGATGGGGCTACGCTCGCTGCGGTTCAAGGTGACGTGGGCGAACAGGGGGTGCCCCTTGAGCGCCTCGAT
>CAYPYK010000247.1:0-4780 GCA_964414665.1 uncultured Intrasporangiaceae bacterium
AGGCCCGCGGGCACGGGGTGCCCGAGGTGATGTATGCCGTGGCCCGCCAGGGCGGTCGGATCCGGCCGCAGGTCGCCGGCGTCAAGGCGCTCGCCTCGGCGCTGTGCATCGGCGGGGGTGGCTCGGTCGGGCGCGAGGGGCCCATCGTGCAGATCGGCTCCGCACTCGGCTCGACGGTCGGGCGGATCATCCACGCCTCCGAGGGCCGGATGAAGGTGTTCGTCGCCTGCGGCGCCGCGGCCGGCATCGCCGCGACCTTCAACGCCCCGCTGGCCGGGGTGTTCTTCGCTCTTGAGCTCATCCTCATGGACTTCACCTCGCAGGCCTTCGGGATGGTCGTCATCTCCGCCGTCGTCGCCTCCACCATCGGGCGGGCGGCCTTCGGCGACGTGCCCTTCCTCGCCCTCCCCTCGTTCTCGGTGCGTCACCCGGCCGAGTACGCCCTTTTCGCGGTACTCGGGCTCATTGCCGGTGCGGCGGGCGTCCTGTTCTCCAAGGTGCTCTACGCGATCGAGGACGCGTGCGACGCGTTGTGGCGAGGCCCGGAGTGGCTGCGCCCAGCCGTCGGCGGCATCGTCCTCGGGCTGGTCCTCCTGCTGCTGCCGGAGATGTACGGAGTCGGCTACCCCGTCATCGGCAACGCCGTGGCTGGTAAGTACCTCATCGGCTTCCTCCTCCTTCTGGTCGTCGGAAAGATGGTCGCGACGTCCCTGACGATCGGCATCGGCGGTTCCGGCGGTGTCTTCGCCCCGAGCCTGTTCATCGGGGCCGCCCTCGGCAGCGCGTTCGGCATCGCGGCCCAGCACCTGTTCCCGTCGGTCGCCGGGCCGGTCGGCGCCTATGGCCTCATCGGGATGGGCGCCGTCTTCGCCGGCGCCGCCCGGGCGCCGATCACCGCGGTCGTCATCATGTTCGAGCTGACCGGCGAGTACTCGATCATTCTCCCCCTCATGGCTGCGATCGTCCTCGCCGCCGGGGTGAGCCACCGTCTCTCACCGGACACGATCTACACGCTCAAGCTGCGGCGCCGTGGGATCGACATCCACGCCCCGACCCCGGCGCCCCGGCCGAGTCTCGGCTCGCTCAGCGCCGTCATGAAGCCCCTGCCGACCGGCATCGACGCTCGCACGCCCCTGGTCGCTGTGGCCGCGCGGCTGTCGCGAACCCCTTACGGCGTGCTACCCGTCGCCAACGTGGACGGCAGCTTTCTCGGCATCCTGACCGCCCGGGCCGTGGCCGAGGCACTGGCGGGCGGGCACCACGACACCGACCGGGCGGCGATCATCACCGAGCTTCCGGCCAAGGTCCACGAGGGTGACACCATCGAGAAGGCCGTCCAGGCCCTCAACCTCAGTGGCTGTGGCGGCATCCCGGTCTTCGGCACCGAGAGCGGCGAGCCGGTCGGCTGGCTCACCTACCGCGACGCACTCGCCGCGCTTCGGGACTGACCGCCGGCCCCGCGGCATACCTCACCTGACGCCGCGGGGCGCGGGTCCGGTGGGTCAGACGGCCTCGAAGAGGGCGTCGATGTCGACGCACGGGTGGTGCTCGCGGCAGGCGAGCTGGACGTAGGTACGGGCCATCTGGTCCTTGGCTGCGCCGAGCACGGCGCCGACCCGGCCGAGGTGGTCGGCGAGGTCCGCCGGCGGGGTCTCGCGGACGAGGAGGCGCCACAGCGCCTCCTCCACGGTGTTGAAGGCGACCTGGATCTCGTCGATGCCGAAGCCGGCGTGGAACCGGTCGCGCGCCACGGCGTCGGCGTGCTGGACGATGCGGACGGGCGACTTCTGCCGCAGGCTGTCCAGGACCGCGCCGAGCAGGCTGCTCACGTGCTCGCGGGTGACCTCGATGCTGGAGGCCGTGTAGTGGTGGAGCCGGGCCTGGTGGAGACTGTCGGCCACCTCGTCGACAAGCTGGTCGGCATGTGCCTGGACGCGGGCCGTGAGGTTCACCGGGATCTTCCCTTCGGGTGGTTCGGCCATCCGGGCGGCGACCGACACGGGCCGGACGGCCGCGAAGCGCCATCGCCCACGGGCGTGCGCGAGCGCGGACTCAGCGGGTGGTTTGGCGATGATGGGGCACTTCGTCGTGCCACGTCAGTGGCTGTTGGCCCGGTTCCAGTCTAGTCCCACCCAGTGGTGCTCCGGGCCACTCCGATGGCACCAGGCAGGCGTGCAGCATTGATGAGATATGCTGTGCCACAATGATATTGGGCACCGCTGCATCGGCAGCGCCCGTCGGGGAGACGGACGGCACAGCGGGGGGACATGTGGGATGGGTCACCCGACGACGGCCAGGTGACCGGGTCGGTCAGTGCTGGTAGGTCCCGTGGATGATCGCGCGACCGAGGGTCTTGAACGCGAGGTTGAACGACACCACCGCCGGCGACGCGCTCTCGTCGACCCCCAGGCTCGGCTCGCTGACCGCATGGACGACGAAGAAGTACCGGTGCGGCATGTCGCCCTCAGGGGGCGCGGCTCCCATGAAGCCATGCGCCCCGCCGTCGTTGCGGCAGTGGAAGGCGTTGCCGGGCAACGTTCCCGCCGCCGCGCCGGTGGCCAGAGAGGTGACCTCGGCCGGGACGTCGACGAGGACCCAGTGCCAGAACCCCGAGGGGGTCGGGGCGTCGGGGTCGAAGCACGTGACGACGAAGCTCCGGGTTCCATCGGGAGCGCCGCTCCAGCTCAGCTGCGGAGAGGTGTTGCCCATCGCGGCGACCTGGTCGTCCTTCAGCGGTGCCGCATCCGTGACGTCGGCGCTGGTGACCGTGAACGACGCCACGGCGGGGAGCAGGTCGTAGGGGTTGGGGGCAGGTGGACGGTCCAGGCTCATGTGTGCCTCCTACAGGGTGCGACGGTGCAACCGGGTCGATCCGAGGCTATGCCCCCCGGCGGGGCGGCGCCACGGCCCGGCTGCGCGGGCCATCGCGACGAGGCTCGCAGCGTCAGGCGCCCCGGGGGTGTCGCTGCCCGAGCCCGTACCGGAGCGCCCGTCGCCGCCACCGGGCCCCGGTGCGTGCCGCCCCGACAGCGTCGGACGGGCGACGTAGCCTGCCGGTATGGGCCCGGTCCACCAGCTCTCCCGTCGCGACGCGCGGCGCATCGCGGCGCATCGCGGTGCGCGCCCAGCTGCTGTCCTCGCCACTGCCCGCGCAGCTCCTCGACATCGTGCGTCGGCTCACCCTGGTCCAGGTCGACCTCACCGCGGCCGTGGCGCCGAGCGCCGACCTGGTGTGCTGGAGCCGGCTGGGCCCGGCATACCGGACGTCCGACCTCGACGCCCTGCTCGAGGACGCCTCGCTCGTGGAGCTGCGCGGGGTGCTGCGGCCGGCCGAGGACATCGCGTTGCACCGGGCCGAGATGGCCGACTGGCCGGGGCACAGCCCGTTGCGCGAGTGGCAGATCGGGGTGCGCGAGTGGTTCGAGACGAACCATGCCTGCCACGACGAGATCGTGCAGATGCTGCGCTCCGAGGGGCCGCTGCCGGCCCGCGAGCTGCCCGACACGTGCGCCGTCCCGTGGCGCTCGAGCGGCTGGAACCACCGCAAGAACGTCCTGCAGATGCTGTCGGTCATGGAGCGGCGCGGTGAGGTGGCGGTGTCCTCGCGGGAGGGCCGCGAGCGGCTGTGGGATCTCGCCGACCGGGTGTTCCCGGACGGCGACGTCGTGCCGGCCGAGGAGGCGCTGGTCCGACGCGACCGACGGCGGCTGGCGTCGCTCGGCATCGCCCGAGGCACGGGGCCGCAGTGCCCGGTCGAGCCGCTCGACGTCGCAGAGCAGGGGGAGGCCGCGGTGGTCGACGGCGTCAAGGGGACCTGGCGGGTCGACCCGGCGCAGCTCGGGCAGCCGTTCCGGGGCCGCGCCGCGCTGCTGTCACCCCTGGACCGGCTCGTCGTCGACCGCAAGCGGACCGCAGAGATCTTCGAGTTCGACTACCAGCTCGAGATGTACAAGCCGGCCGCCCAGCGGCGCTGGGGCTACTTCGCCCTGCCCGTCCTGGTCGGCGACCGGCTGGTCGGCAAGCTCGACGCCACGACCGGGACGCGGGCGTGCTGCGGGTCGACGCCCTCCACGAGGACGGGGAGTGGACCGCCGCCATGCGGCGCGCGGTCGAGGCAGAGATCCGCGGCCTGGCCCGGTGGCTGCAGCTCGACCTCGTCACCTCGTGACCCGGAGGGTGGAGCAGCCGACGGCGAGCAGGCGGCATACCTCGCCACCACGGCGATGCGGGTTCATCCAGCGGGCACGTCTGCGTGAGAGGGATGTGCCACATCTGCACGCCCGGACCGAGGCTTCCCGGCTAGCGTCGAGATCATGGTGGAAGCCGGTGATGTCGCCATCCGGGCGGTCGGTCTGACCAAGACCTACGGAGACAGCCGCGGCCTGGACGGGCTCGACCTCTGCGTGAAGGGCGGTCAGGTCTACGGCCTGCTGGGGCCGAACGGCGCGGGCAAGACGACGACGATCCGCTTGCTCCTCGACCTCATCCGGCCCACGTCCGGGTCGGCGACCGTCCTCGGGATGCAGCCGCGTCGCGACGGCGTCGCCCTGCGGCGCAGGGTCGGCTATCTCGCCGGCGACTTCCTCGTCGACGGGCGGCAGACCTCCCGCGAGCTGCTCACCTACCTCGGCAACCTGCGTGGCCGCATACCGGCCACGCGGGTCAGCGAGCTCGGCGAGCGGCTCGACCTCGACCTCGACCGCAGGATCCGCGCACTCTCGAAGGGCAACCGGCAGAAGGTGGGGGTCATCCAGGCGTTCATGCACGAGCCGGAGCTGCT
>CAYPYK010000248.1:0-4762 GCA_964414665.1 uncultured Intrasporangiaceae bacterium
ACGGCAAGACCGAGATGTACCGCATCTCGAAGATCAACCGCCAGTCGGTCCCGCTCGCCAAGGTCTCCGTGCCGATGCAGCACGCGATCCTCGCCGCCGAGGACCACAGCTTCTACCACGAGAGCGCGATCTCGCCCTCGGGCATCACCCGCGCGGTGTGGGTGGCGATCAAGGGCGGCCAGGCGACCCAGGGCGGCTCGACGATCACCCAGCAGTACGTCAAGAACTACTTCCTCAGCCAGGACCGCACCATCAGCCGCAAGGTCAAGGAGCTGCTCATCTCGGTCAAGATCGACCAGCAGCAGTCCAAGGACCAGATCTTGGAGAACTACCTCAACACCATCTACTTCGGGCGCGGCGCCTACGGCGTCCAGACCGCGTCCCAGGCGTACTTCCACAAGAACGCGGCCGATCTCACCGCGTCCCAGGGAGCGCTGCTGAGCGCCATCATCCGCGGGCCGTCCTACTACGACCCGAGCCTCGGGGACCAGGAGGCCGCCAACGCCAAGGAGCGCTGGGGCTACATCCTCGACGCCATGGTCAAGAACGGCTGGATGACTCCGCAGGAGCGGGCGGCCGCCAAGTTCCCCAAGACCTACGCCTACAAGCCGCCGAGCGTCTCGGGCCCCAACGGCTACCTCATCCCCGTCATCAAGAACGAGCTGCGCAACAAGTACAAGCTCACCGACGACGACATCGACCGCGGCGGGCTCAAGATCGTGTCGACGATCGAGAAGCCCAAGCAGCGGGCGGCGATCCAGGCGGTCAAGGACAAGATGCCGACCGGCGACAAGAAGCTCCACGTCGGGCTCGCGTCGGTGAAGCCCGGTGACGGGGCCGTGCTCGCGCTGTACGGCGGCCCGGACTACTCGAAGGTGCAGTTCAGCACCGCGACGGACGCGACGATGCAGGGCGGGTCCACGGCCAAGATCTTCACCCTCATCGCGGCCCTGCAGAGTGGGAAGATCAACACCAAGAGCACCTTCCCCGGCAACAGCCCCATCTACTTCAAGGAGTTCGCCGACCCCGGTGCCGCGACCTCGCTCGGCCGGCAGGGCGGCGTCGTCAACTTCGGCAACGCCAACGAGGGCACCCAGAACGTCTGTGGCGCCACGGCGTTGTCGACCAACACGATCTTCGCCCGGCTCAGCGTCATCGGGACCCCGCAGCGCGCGGCGGAGGCAGCCAAGACCGCGGGCATCACGACGAGCTACGACGCCAACTACGCCAACGTCTTCGGCACCAACAACGTCAAGGTGCTCGACATGGCCAACGCCTACGCGACGATCGCGGCCCAGGGCAAGAAGGCCACCCCCTACGTCGTGAAGTCGGTGACGAGCGCCGATGGGACCCTGCAGATCAAGGCCAAGCCGAAGACGACCCAGGTCTTCGACCCCGACCTGATGGCCGACGTCGTCGACTGCATGCACCAGGTGACGACCCACGGCACCGCGACCTACGTCGGCAACAGCCTCGGCCGCCCGGCCGCCGGGAAGACCGGCACGACGACCGGCAACTATGCGGCGTGGTTCGACGGCTTCACCCCCCAGCTGGCCACCGCGGTCGGCATCTACAAGGGCGACGGGTCGCTCAAGCCCGAGAACCAGATGAGCAACGAGCCGGGGGTGGGCGAGCTGACCGGCCCGACCGTCCCGATCTGGGTCTGGACCGCCTACATGAAGGCGGCGCTGAACGGCGCCAAGGTCCTCGACCTCCCGAAGCCGGCGCACATCAACCCCAACGCCCAGTACGCCTCCACTCCCACCTTCGCGCCGAGACCGACGACGTCGACCTCGTCCGCCCCGCCGACCTCCTCGGCCCCGACGACCACGGCGTCGCCGAGCCCGACGGACACCGCGACGCCGACCCTCACGCCCTCCGGGACGCCGAGCACGATAGGGCACGGGAAACCGGGCCCGTCGCCCACCTGATCGGCCCGGCGTAGGCCGGTCCCGTAGCATCACCGCCGTGAGCGAGCGGCCCGGTCCCAGCCTCGACCGGCTGCTGCCCTCGGGGCTGTTGGCCATCCTCGGCGGTCCTGGGCGACGGCTGCGTGCGGCCCGGCGCGGCGGGTATGCCCTGGCGCCGCTCGCGCTCCTCGCCGCCGTACCCGTGGTCGGGGCGGTGCTCCGGCAGGGCTACTGCCTCCAACACGGCTGGGACGGCGCCGCCCCCCTGTGGCGGATGTGCTACTCCGACCTGGCGACCTCGGTCGAGACGAGCGGGGTGGGCAACGGCCTGGCGGCATACCTCGCCCCGGACGGGGGCGTGCACCTGGACCAGCCCGTCCTCTCCGGCGCGGTGATGACCCTGCTGGCCGGGCTCGCGCCCGGTGAGGGACCGACCCAGCAGCGCTGGTTCGTCGCGCTCTGGGCGATGCTCGCCGTGCTCCTGCTCGCGGCCACGGTCTGGCTCGTCGCCACGACCGGCCGCGTGCGCAGCGACCCCAGCCAGGTCGCCCTCGCACCGGTGGTCGTCCTCACCGTCCTGCTCGCCCCCGACCTGGTCGGGGTCGCCCTGGCCACCGCCGGGATCTGGGCGTGGAGCCGGCGGCGGCCCGCCCTCGCCGGCGCGCTGCTCGGCCTGGCCGTGATGGCCCGTACCTACCCGCTCGTCGTGCTCGCAGCGGTGGCCCTGATCGCCATGCGGGAGCGGCGCACGGGCGACCTCGCGGCGCTCGGCCGGGGAGCGGGCGCCGCGGTCGTGGCCGTCACGGCGCTGTTCGCGGCCACCGACCCGACCGCGCTCGGCCGGGCCTACCTGACGTGGTGGACCTCCGGGGTCGGGATGGGCTCGCCCTGGTACGTCTTCACCCTCGCCGGGGCCCCCCTCGGGGCGACGGCGGGGGCGGGCATCGCCGTGCTCGGCTGGGTCCTCGCCGTCGTGCTCGTCGGGCTGCTCGCTCTCGGGAGCCCGCGACGCCCCACCATCGGCCAGCTGGCGCTCGTCGGCGTCGGCGTCGTCCTGCTCACCGGCAAGTCCTTCCCGGTCCAGTCCTCGATCTGGCTGGTCCCCCTGGTCGCGCTCGCCGGCGTGCGCTGGCGCGACCACCTCCTGTGGGCGGGCGCCGAGGCGCTGCACTTCGTCGCGATCTGGCTGTATGTCGGCGGGCTCGGGGTGCCGAGCCGGGCGCTGCCGGGCGGGTGGTACTCGCTGTTCCTCATGCTGCGGCTGCTGGGGGTGGGCTACCTCGTCTGGCGGACCTGGCAGGACGCCACGGAGCCGGCGCCCCGACCCGGTCCGGCCCCACCCGCGGCCGCCACCCCGGAGCTGCTTGCGTCCGAGTAGGTGGTCGCCATGACGACCATTCACGCGGACCCTGCAGGAGGGGGCGACCGGGCTCCGGCCGCACCTTCGAGCCCGATTTCGGGGGTATGCCGTCGGGCAGGTACCCTTGCCAGGCCGCCAGTCGCCTGTGGACAGCTCCACGGGCACCCGCGCCGCGTTGCATACCCTCCTGTCACGGAGAGACCGTGACCGACACAGACCGAAGGAGGCGGGTTAACACATGCGTCAGTACGAACTCATGGTCATTCTCGACCCCGAGCTCGACGACCGGACCGTCCAGCCCTCGCTGGAGAAGTTCCTCGGAGTCGTGACCAAGGACGGCGGAAGCGTCGACAACGTCGACATCTGGGGCCGCCGTCGCCTCGCCTACGAGATCAAGAAGAGGTCCGAGGGCATCTATGCCGTCGTGAACTTCACCTCCGAGCCCGCGACGGCCAAGGAGCTGGACCGCCAGCTCGGCCTCAACGAGTCGGTCATGCGGACCAAGCTCCTGCGCCCCGGCGCCTGAGCGGCCTCCGACACCAACCCGACCCAGCCACGGCCGAAGGGACCTGAACTCATGGCAGGCGAGACCGTCATCACCCTCGTGGGGAACCTCACGGGGGACCCCGAGCTCCGTTTCACGCCCTCAGGGGCTGCCGTCGCGAACTTCACCGTGGCCTCGACGCCGCGCACGTTCGACCGGCAGAACAACGAGTGGAAGGACGGCGAGACCCTCTTCATGCGCTGCGCGATCTGGCGCGACGCGGCGGAGAACGTCGCCGAGTCGCTCCAGCGCGGCACCCGGGTCGTCGTCACCGGCCGCCTGAAGTCTCGCTCGTACGAGACCAAGGAGGGCGAGAAGCGCACCGTCGTCGAGATGGACGTCGACGAGGTCGGCCCGTCGCTGCGCTACGCCACCGCGAAGGTCAACAAGACCCAGCGCGGTGGTGGTGGTGGCTTCGGCGGCCAGCAGTCCGGCGGCGGCTTCGGTGGAGGTGGCGCTCAGGAGGACCCTTGGGCCACCGGCGCCAGCGCTCCCGGCGGCGGCCAGGGCGGCGGCCAGCCGCAGTCCGCGCCACAGCAGTCCGCGCCACAGCAGTCCGCGCCACAGGGCGGCCAGGGCGGCTGGGGCAACGCCCCGTCGTACGACGAGCCCCCCTTCTGATCCCACCCACCAGCACCCGTGGGCCGCGGCGGCACTGAGCCGCACGGCATACCGACGTCAGACCCCACCCCATCCCTGGTTCGCCCAGGGCTCGTCCGAGAAGGAGAGCACCACGATGGCCAAGCCCGTAGTGCGCAAGCCCAAGAAGAAGGCCAACCCGCTCAAGGCGGCGAAGGTCGAGAACATCGACTACAAGGACGCGGCGCTGCTGCGCAAGTTCATCTCCGACCGCGGCAAGATCCGCGCGCGTCGGGTGACCGGCGTGTCGGTCCAGGAGCAGCGGCTCATCGCCAACGCGGTCAAGAACGCCCGCGAGATGGCGTTGCT
>CAYPYK010000249.1:0-2240 GCA_964414665.1 uncultured Intrasporangiaceae bacterium
GCCAGCGTATGCCGCCCCTCGCCCCGCCGCCCCCCGCGGCCTACCCGCCCCGCCCCGTTCCTCCCACCTCTGCTAGCAGAGGTTGGAGGACGTAGCAGAAGGCGGAACCTGTGCTGAGTCAACCAACCTCTGCTGAGCGACCGCGCCGGGCCCGGCTGGTCGGGCAAGCCGGGTCAGGCGAGGCCACCCAGGTCAGGCAAACCGGGCCAGGCGAGGCCACCCAGGTCAGCTCCAGTCGAGGACGGCCTTGCCGCCGCGTCCTGAGGCCGTCGCCTCGAACGCCTTCTCCCACTCCTGCGCGGGGAAACGGTCGGTGATGACCGACCGGACCGCCGCACGAAGCTCGCTCGATGTCGCGAGCATCGAGCCCATGAGGTACCACGTCTCGAACATCTCCCGGCCGTAGATCCCCTTGAGGGTGACCATGTGCGTGATGACCCGGCTCCAGTCGACCGCATACGGGTCCTTGGGAAGTCCGAGCATCGCGACCCGAGCCCCGTGGTTGAGGTTGTCGAGCATCTCGGTGAGCGCCGACGGGACGCCGGACATCTCGAGCCCGATGTCGAAGCCCTCGAGCATGCCGAGCTCGTGCTGCGCGTCGCCCAGGGTGGCGCCGGCTCCCACGTTGACGGTGAGGTCGGCCCCGGCCGCCTTGGCCAGGGCGAGGCGTTCGTCGCTGATGTCGGTGACGACGATCCGGCGGGCCCCGGCGTGCCGGACGATCGCCGTGGCCATCACCCCGATCGGGCCGGCACCGGTGATGACGACGTCCTCGCCGACGACGGGCCACTGCAGCGCGGTATGGGTCGCGTTGCCGAGGGGGTCGAAGACCGCGCCGAGGTCCGGGTCGAGGTCCGCGGGCTGGACCCAGGCGTTCGTCGCGGGGATCACGACGTAGTCGGCGAACGCGCCGTCCCGGTTGACCCCGACGCCCACGGTGTGGATGCACAGGTGCCGTCGGCCGGCCCGGCAGTTCCGGCAGGTCCCGCAGACGATGTGCCCCTCGCCGGAGACCTTGTCACCGACCGCGACGTGCGTGACGTCGACGCCGACCTCGACGACCTCCCCGAAGAACTCGTGGCCGATGGTCATCGGCGGACTGACCGTCGCGGCCGCCCAGTCGTCCCACCGGAGCAGATGCAGGTCGGTCCCGCACAGCCCCGCCCGCTGCACCCGGATCTTGACGTCCTTGTCGCCGCAGGCCGGCTCGGGAACGTCCAGCAGCTCGAGTCCGGGGCCGGGCTGCGTCTTCACGAGTGCTCGCATGCCCCCATCATGTCCCCGAAACCCCGCGGCGGCGGCCCCGGGGTCGCTCGCCCCCAGCCGTGTGACCTGAACCACAGGGGTACGCCGTCCCCACCCCCCGGCCACGCCGCTGAGCGCAGGGAACCGACCGCTCGTCGTGGGCGGTCCCGCCGCCCGTCAACGTTTCGCGAGCGGTCGCCGCTTCCACCCGCCGCGACGGTTGTTGCCGCCCCCGGTGACTGTCAGATTCGGCCACGGACCCGCCCGTCACCGTCGACGGATCGGGCGATAGTGAGAGGACTCCACCGTGGCAGCACAGACCTCAGAGGCGCCGGCCCCCACCGTCGGGGCAGGCTTCGCGGACCCGGGCCCACTCGGACTGGCGGCCTTCGCGATGACGACGTTCTTCCTGTCCAGCGTCAACGCGGGCTGGATCCCCAAGAGCGTTGAGGTCGTCGTCCTCGGGCTGGCCCTCTTCTATGGCGGCATCGCCCAGCTCCTGGCCGGCATGTGGGAGTTCGCGAAGGGCAACACCTTCGGTGCCGTCGCCTTCACCTCCTACGGAGCGTTCTGGCTCTCCTTCTGGTACCTCGTCGCACACACCGACCTCAGCGGGGCCGGGGCGGACGCATCCAAGGGAGTCGGCTGGTACCTCCTCAGCTGGACGATCTTCACCGGGATCATGCTGCTCGCCGCGTTCCGCACCAACGGCGTGCTGATCCTCGTCTTCAGCGTCCTGACGCTCACCTTCCTCGCCCTGACCATCGGCGAGCTCGGCGGCTCCTCGGGCGTGACCAAGCTGGGCGGCTACCTCGGACTCGTCACGGCCGCGCTTGCGTGGTACGGCGCCGCGGCAGGAGTCATGAACAACACGGCCAAGAAGGTCGTGTTCCCGGTGTTCCCGCGCTGACCTGAGCGGCACACCGACCCAGACCAGCGGCGGGAGCGGGACAACAAGGCACCCCAACCCCCCCTAAAAAAAAACCCGGGGAGAA
>CAYPYK010000249.1:2250-4730 GCA_964414665.1 uncultured Intrasporangiaceae bacterium
GGGGGGGGGGGGTCGCCCGGGCCGCGGCCCCCGCCGCTGACTCATCCCCGGGGCGTCAGGGGCGCCGCGGGCCCATCGGGGTCTCGCCGCGCGCGTCCGTCTGAGCCGACGGGACCGACGGGACCGACGGCTCCGCCTCGGCACTGCGGGCAACCGCGCCGGGCCGAACGGGAGTGGCACAGCTGGCCGCCTGGGTGACCCGCTGCATGAGGCCGAAGCCGGTGGCGACGACGGCGAGCATCGGGGCGCTGGCGCTCGCGCCGTAGGTTCCGAACGCAAGCACGGCGCCGAGCAGGGTCACTCCGGATACGGCGGCGCACGGGGTGCACCCCAGGTCGAGGCCCCGCCCGACAAGCGGAACGTAGCTCGCGAGGACGAGGGAGCCTACCCCGGCCGCCAGGACCAGACCGGCCCACCACCCCAGGGCGGTCCACGGCGGCAGCGCCGGAGCCGAGAGCGTGAAGGCGACCGCGAGCACCGGCAGGAGGGTGGCCGCGACGACCCAGCGCCGTCGGGTCCAGGTGGCGAAGCTCCCGAGCATCATCAAGGCCTTCCTCTGCGGTTCCCGCCACGCCACGAGGCATGGCCGGTCGGTCGCGAACGCCCGAGCCGAGTGACCCGGCGACGCCCTTGCTATGCTGTGCAGCATACCCCAGGGGGTATTTCCCCTTGGGGTCGCCGTTGCCCGGACCGTCCCTCACCCATCATCACCCAGGAGCAGCCGTCCCCATGCGTGAAGTCACGACCGACGCCTTCGCCGCCGCCCGCGCCGACGGCGCCGGCATCATCGATGTCCGCGAGCCGCACGAGTACGTCGGGGGCCACGTCCCCGGTGCACGTCTCGTCCCCGTGGACGACGTCCCCCGTCGCCTCCACGAGCTCCCTCGGGCGGCCCGCGTCTACGTCATCTGCGACAGCGGCAACCGCAGCCTGCGGGTCACCGCACAGCTCGTCGCCGCCGGGTACAACGCCTGGTCGGTGAACGGCGGCACCAGCGGCTGGGAGCGGACCGGCCGCCCCGTCGTGCGCAGCCCCCGCAGCAACGTCGCCTGAGGCGCCCCTGCCGTCAGACGGGAGCGCCGAGCATCCGGGCGACCGTATCGTCACCGACGGTGTCGAAGAACCCGCCGACGACATCCTCCAGCTGGTCGAGGGAGTCGGCGCAGAACAGCACCGGTTGGTACCTCGTGATGTCGTAGTCGAGGGTGCCCATGGCGAGCAGGTCGAGCGGCCGGTGCTCCACCTCGACGAACTCGTCCATCTCGCCGAAGCTCGAGAGGATCCCGGCCCCGTAGGCCTTGGGCTCACCGTCCTCGGTCGCCACGCCGAACTCCATCGAGAACCAGAAGACGTCGGCGACGAACTGCAGCGCCTGCGCGGTCTCGACCCGCCGGGCCGCCAGGCCCGCGGCCTCGGTGATGGCGGCGAACCGCGGGCTGGCGAGCTGGTTCGCGTGGCCGATGACCTCGTGGATGATGTCCGGCTCGGGGGTGTAGAGCGGCTCGCTCGGGTGCCGGAGGTACTGCGTCGAGTGGAAGGTCCGCTCCCCCAGCGAGGAGTAGAACTCGCGCAGCTCGACCAGGCCCGGGGCCGTGACGTAGGACCAGCCGGTGAGCGGGCGCAGCCGTGCGGTCACCTCGTCGAGCTGCGGCACGTGGTCGGCCGGCAGGTCCAGCGCGGCCTTGGCCCGGAGGTACTCGCTGTGCGCCCGCTTGTCGTGCTTGGGGGCGAGCTCGCGCGAGGCGAGCCGCCAGATGTCGTGCTCGGCCTCGGTGTAGTCGATCCGGGGCGACGGCCGGCCGGGAGCCCAGGCGAGCGCCGCCGCCGCGATCTCACCGCGACGCTCGCGGTATGCCGGGTCGGTGAACCCGGGGTGGCTCTCTCCCAGGTGGACCTGGACCGAGCCGTCCTCACCCTGGGTGACGGGCGAGTAGAGCTGGCCTTCCTCGAACATCGATGACACCTCCGCGTGGCCTGAGTCGTGACCTGGGCCACATCAGGCAACCATGGTGGGATACCGATACGGAACCCTTGTCCAGCCCCGTGCGCAACCCGGCCACCGTCCGCCCACCCCGGGCGCGCTCCGCTGGTCACTCTGTTCAGGTAAGCGGCCCACACCCGCCGCTCGTCGCAGGGAGGGCCCGCCTGTCGAGAGACTCAGGGAAGTGTGTTGCTCCTCACAGGCTATGCCGCTTGTGTTGCTATCACGCGGCGCGCCGTACTTTCCGGTGCGCCCCATCGGTTCGCTCAACGAGGAGGAAGCCGTGACCGACGAGAACGTGTCCAGCCAGCCGCAGGGCCATGATTTCCCACCTCCCGAGGGCTTCGCGGCGCAGGCCAACGGCACGGCGGCGTTGTATGACGAGGCCGCTGCCGACGGGCCGGAGTTCTGGGCCAAGCAGGCCCGGCAGCGACTCACCTGGAGCAAGGACTTCGACCAGGCCCTCGACTGGAGCGACGCGCCCTTCGCCAAGTGGTTC
>CAYPYK010000250.1:0-4697 GCA_964414665.1 uncultured Intrasporangiaceae bacterium
CGGCCGCCGGTTCGGCCGCCGGTTCGGCCGGTGGCTCGGCCGCCGGTTCGGCCGCCGGTTCGGCCGGTGGCTCGGCCGCCGGTTCGGCCGCCGGTTCGGCCGGTGGCTCGGCCGCCGGTTCGGCCGCCGGTTCGGCCGGTGGCTCGGCCGCCGGTTCGGCCGCAGCCTCTGCCGGGGGCGGTGTCATCGCCGTGGCGTCCGGCTCCTCCGCCGGTGCACCGGTGCCGGAGGCGTCGGGCTCGGGGGTGGTGCTCTCGTCGGTCACGGCTCACGCCTTCTTCTCAGTGACAGCAACCCGCAGGATGCTGATGGGTGCCGCGGGGGCACCGTCGGTTGTCGAGCCGCCACCTGCAGCGACGCCCGCCTTCGCGATCTTGTCGACAATATCCAACCCCGCGGTCACCGTGCCGAAAATCGTGTACCCGTTCTTGTCCGGCAGCGTGGAGTCGCCGTAGACCACGAAGAACTGCCCGCCGTTGCCCTTGGCGGCGTCGGGCGTCCGCGCCATGGCCAGGGTCCCGCGGGGGTAGATCCCGTCCTTGGGAGCGTTCTCGACCCCGAACCCGTAGCCCGGAGCGCCCTGGCCCGTCCCGGTCGGGTCGCCGCACTGGAGCACCTTGAGGCTGTCGGTCGTGGTCAGCCGGTGGCATGGCGAGTCCTTCCAGTAGTCCGCCCGGGCGAGCTGGATGAACGACGCGACGGCCTGCGGCGCCTTGTCGCCGTAGAGGTCGACCGTGATGGTGCCGCAGTTCGTCACGATGTCGGCGGTGAACGTCTTGCCCTGCGCCGCCTTCTTGTCCGGGAGGGAGAGCTTCGCGGCGGTGCCCAGCGTCGCGGGCGGCTGCTCGCAGCCCGCCGCGGTCAGGGTCGGGCCGGCCTCGGTCTGGGAGAACTTCGAGCCGAGCAGGGCCAGCAGGGCCACCACGACGACGACGGTGCCCACGATGGCCAGCAGGCGACCCGTGCGGTCGTCGAGGTCGGCGCGCCGGTCGAGGACGGCACGCCGCTTCTCGTAGCGGCGGCGGGCGCGGGCGCGTTCCTGCTTCTTCGTTGCCACGGTGGGTCTCTCTCCCGGGTCGTCGTCGGTGCGGACCGCGCACGAGTCTAGGCACCGCCGCGGAGGCTACGCTGAGGCCCCGTGCTGACTATCGGCTTTCCCGCCGCCGCCTTCGACACCAACTGCTACGTCCTGGCCCCGCAGGCGGGCGAGGAGTGCCTCGTCGTCGACCCGGGCATCGGGGTCGAGGAGCCGTTGAGCCAGGTGCTCGCGGAGTACCGGCTGCGCCCCGCGGCCGTGCTGCTCAGCCATGGCCACCTCGACCATGTGTATGCCGTCACCCCGGTCTGCCGGGGCGGGCTCGCGGCATACATCCACCGGGACGACCGGTACCGCCTGGCGGACCCCATCGCCACCCTCGACCCGGGGCTGGTGGCCATGCTGGAGGGCCAGTTCGGCACCCGGGCGACCTGGACCGAGCCCGAACGGGTCGTCGAGCTGGTCGACCGGGAGCGGCTGACCCTGGCCGGGCTGGACCTCGAGGTGCTGCACGCGCCCGGCCACACCGAGGGCTCGGTCATGTTCGCCCTGCCCGGGCTGCCCGACGTTGTGGACGCAGGAGAGCACCTGGACCGCACCGTCGTCAGCGGTGACGTGCTGTTCGCCGGGTCGATCGGCCGCACCGACCTGCCCGGCGGGAGCCATCCAGCCATGCTGCGCTCGCTGCGCGACGTCGTCCTGCCGCTCGCCGACTCGACCCTCGTCCTCCCCGGCCACGGCCCGGCCACCACGGTGCGTCGGGAACGGGCCACCAATCCCTATTTGCAAGGATTGGTCACGTGAGCGACACCAGCCCGGCGCAGAGCCGGCCCAAGGCGGCCAAGGTCCGTCCCATCTCCGGCTTCCCCGAGCTGTTGCCGGCCGAGCGAATCCTCGAGACCCAGCTGCTCGACATCGTCCGCGAGACCTTCGAGCTGCACGGTTTCGCCCCACTGGAGACGCGAGCGGTCGAGCCGGTCGAGCGGCTCGTCGGCAAGGGCGGTGACGCCGACAAGGAGATCTATGCCGTCTCCCGTCTGGCCGGCTGCGAGGACGGGTCGACCTCCGGTGAGTCCAGGCTCGGCCTGCACTTCGACCTCACCGTGCCGTTCGCGCGCTACGTGCTGGAGAACGCCGGCCGGCTCACCTTCCCGTTCCGCCGGTACCAGATCCAGAAGGTATGGCGCGGCGAGCGGCCCCAGGAGGGCCGGTTCCGCGAGTTCACCCAGGCGGACATCGATGTCGTCGACGTCGGCGAGCTCGCGCCGCACTTCGAGGCCGAGATGCCGCTCGTCATCGCCGAGGCCTTCGCCAGGATGCCGGTCGGCCCGTTCCGGATCCAGGTCAACAACCGAAAGATCCCCGAGGGGTTCTATCGCGGCATCGGCCTGTTGGACGTGGCCGGCACGCTGCGGATCGTCGACAAGCTCGACAAGGTCGGACCCGGTGCCGTCGCCGAGATGCTCCTGGAGGCGGGGGCGAGCGAGGACCAGGCGCGACGGTGCCTGGCGCTCGCCGAGATCCGCAGCGACGGCCTCGGCTTCGTCGAGCAGGTGCGGGCGCTCGGGGTGAGCCACCCCACCCTCGACGAGGGCCTTGCTGCGCTGGCTGCCGTCATCTCGGCGGGCATGGCGCAGGCGCCGGGCATCCTCGTCGCCGACCTGCGGATCGCCCGCGGCCTGGACTACTACACGGGGACGGTCTACGAGACCCAGCTCGTCGGCGACGAGGACTGGGGCTCGGTGTGCTCGGGCGGGCGCTACGACTCGCTGGCCGCCGACGGGCGCACGACCTACCCGGGCGTCGGCATCTCGATCGGTTTCACCCGGCTCGTCCACCTCCTGGTGAGCAAGCGAGGGCTCACCGCCGACCGAGCGACGCCGTCGTGCGTCCTGGTCGCGGTAACCGACGAGGCGTCCCGCAGCGCCTCGGTGCGCGTCGCGGGGGAGCTGCGGGCCCGCGGCATACCGTGCGAGGTTGCGCCCTCGGCCGCCAAGTTCGGCAAGCAGATCCGCTACGCCGACCGGCGCGGCATCCCCTATGTGTGGTTCCCGGGCGCCGACGGCGACCAGGTCAAGGACATCCGTTCCGGGCAGCAGGTCGACGCAGACCCGGCCGGGTGGGATCCGCCGACCGAGGACCTGCGCCCGGGACTCGTCATCCGCTGACCCGGGCCGGGGAAGGCGGCGCCGAGGGAGGCCGGCGTGGCGCCTCACGAGGGCGCGCGCGGGTCGGAGACGGTGGTCGGGCCGGGACTAGACTCGCAGCGCGCCCGGGTGGGCGCCTCGGTGACAGCGTCGTCACCGCGACGGTCCTAGCCGAAGGGTTGATATCCGTGAAGGTCGGCGTTCCTCGCGAGGTCAAGAACAACGAGTTCCGAGTCGGCATCACCCCGGTAGGGGTCCACGAGCTGGTCGCGCACGGCCACCAGGTCCTCGTCGAGAAGGGCGCCGGTGTCGGCTCCTGGATCTCTGACGAGGACTACGTCGCCCAGGGGGCCACGATCCTCGCCTCCGCCGACGACGTCTGGGGCGACGCCGACATGGTCCTGAAGGTCAAGGAGCCCGTCGCCGAGGAGTACCACCGGCTGCGCGAGGACCTCATCCTGTTCACCTACCTCCACCTGGCCGCCGACCAGCCCCTCACCGAGGAGCTCATGTCGACGAAGACGATCGGCATCGCCTACGAGACGGTCCAGCTCCCCTCGGGCCTGTTGCCCCTGCTCTACCCGATGTCCGAGGTCGCCGGCTGCCTCGCGCCGCAGGTGGGCGCGCACGCCATGATGAAGACCCAGGGCGGACGCGGCGTCCTCATGGGCGGGGTCGGCGGCGTCCCCAACGCCAAGGTCGTCATCCTCGGCGCCGGCGTCGCGGGGCAGAACGCCGCGAACATCGCACTCGGCATGGGGGCCGACGTCACCCTGCTCGACACCGACCTCGAGAAGCTGCGGATGAGCTTCTGGCGCTACGACAACCGGGTGCACCAGATCGTGTCGTCCTCGCTGTCGGTCCGCGAGCAGGTGCTCGGCGCCGACCTGGTCATCGGCACCGTACTCATCCCCGGCGCCAAGGCCCCCAAGCTCGTCACCGACGCGATGGTCGCCCAGATGAAGCCGGGCTCGGTCCTCGTCGACGTCGCGATCGACCAGGGCGGATGCTTCGAGGGCAGTCGCCCGACGACGCATGCCGACCCCACGTTCCCGGTGCACGACTCGGTCTACTACTGCGTCGCCAACATGCCGGGCGCGGTCGCCAACACCTCGACGTGGGCGCTGACCAACGCCACCCTCGCGTATGCCGTCAAGCTGGCCGACAAGGGCTGGAGGGACGCCATGCGCGTCGACCCTGCTCTCGCGCTGGGCCTCAACACGTGCGCCGGCGCGGTGACCTACCAGGGCGTCGCCGACGCCTTCGCCCTGCCCTGCCAGGACACCACGTCGGTCCTCGCCTGAGCCTGCCCGGGAGGAACGCCTGACCGGCCCGGAGCAGCCCACGCCGGCCCGCCCCACCACTGCGGTGGAGGCGGCCGTCGCGGCGTGGCTGACCCACCTCGACGTCGAGCGGGGCGCCTCGGCCCACACCCTGCGGGCCTACCGGCGCGACCTGGCGCGCTACGCGGCATACCTGGGCTCCGTCGCGGTCACGGACCCGCAGGACGTCAC
>CAYPYK010000251.1:0-4691 GCA_964414665.1 uncultured Intrasporangiaceae bacterium
ACGGCCACCCCGGCGGCGCGCGAGGCGATCCGTCGCCTCCGCGCCGCCCGCGGGGCGCCGGTGATGTTCATCCAGTCCGGGGGGTGCTGCGCCGGCAGTACCCCCATGTGCTTCCCCTTGGGGGAGTTCATCGTCGGCGATGTCGACGCCCTCCTGGGCGACATCGACGGCTCCCCCTTCTACATCGACAAGCGCCTGGACGAGGCCTGGCACCAGGACGTGTTCGTGCTCGACGTCTCCGAGGGCCCGCCGGAGGGGTTCTCCCTGGCGGCCGGGGAGAACCTCCACTTCGTCACGAACTCCGACGCCTGCCGGCTCCCCGACTCCTAGGCCGTCCGGTCCGCCCCCGCGCCCGCGGACGCCGCCGGCCCCGCCCACCGTGACCTCCAGCCCGCCGGAGGCGACGCACCACGTCCGGAGGCGACCCGACGCTCGTGAGCCGGCTCGGATCCGCGACCTCCTCAGCCCCGCAGGCGAGCACGCCCGGGGCAGAATGGGCGAGGTGACACGGGTTCTGACATGCGGTCTCGCGACGGTCGACGTGGTGCAGACCGTGTTAGCCCCGCCCGGCAACAACCAGAAGATCGCCGCCTCCGCGGCGACCGTCGAGGGTGGCGGGCCGGCCCTCAACGCGGCGGTCACCGCGGCTCTGCTGGGCGCGTCGTCGGTCCTGGTCTCCGCCGTCGGCGACGGACCCCTCGCGGGCATCGTCCGCTCCGACCTGGACCGGTATGCCGTCGAGCTCGCCGACTGCGCGGCACCCGGCTACGACCCGCCCCTGTCAACCGTCCTGGTCTCGGAGTCGACCGGGGACCGCGCGGTCGTGTCGCACAACGCCCTCGCCGCCACTGCCTACCTGCCGTTGCACGACAACGTCCTCGACGGTGTCGGAGCAGCCCTCGTCGACGGCCACCACCTGCCCCTGTGCCACGAGGTCGCCGACCGGGCGCGGCGCCGTGGCGTTCCCGTCGTCCTCGACGGGGGCTCGTGGAAGCCCGGCCTGGAGAACCTCCTCCCGGGAGTCGACATGGCCGTCGTCTCGGCCGGCTTCCACACCCCGTCAGGCGACGGTCTCGACGCGATCCTCCGCTACGGGCCGTCGTTCGCGGCCCGCAGCAACGGGGCCGGAGCCGTGAGCTGGCGTGCCCGGGACGGTTCCTCAGGCAGCATCGACCCACCCAAGGTCGCCGTCGTCGACACCCTCGGGGCCGGTGACGTCCTGCACGGCGCGATCGCGACCGGCCTGGCGGAGCACGGCTGGACAGACCCGGTCGCGCTGCTGGAGTACGGCGTCCGGGTAGCCAGCCGGTCCGTCGGGTATGCCGGTGCGCGCGGATGGGCGCGGCGCGGCCAGCCCGCGTCCGGCCTGGCCGCCGGCTAGTGCCATGATCCTCAGGTGACCGACTTCGACGAGGCTGCCAGCACCTGGGACGACCAACCGGGGCGGGAGGACCGGGCGAAGGCCGTCGCGCAGTCGATCCGCGAGGCCGTTCCGCTGCGCCTCGACATGGCGGCGTTCGAGTACGGCGCCGGCACCGGGCTCCTGGGCCGCCAGCTGGCCGACGAGCTCGGCTCCCTGACCTTCGCCGACGCCTCGGCCGGGATGACCGAGGTCGCCCGTGCCAAGATCGTCGAGCTCGGCGCCGAGGACCGGATGCGGGCCGTCCGCCTCGACCTGATGACCGACGCCGTCCCCGACGAGCGCTACGACCTCGTGCTGTCGATGCTGGCCCTGCACCACGTCGAGGACGTGCCGGCCCTGCTCGGGGCGCTGCACACGTTGCTCCGGCCGGGCGGCCTGGTCGCGCTGGTCGACCTCGACGCGGAGGACGGCACCTTCCACGACGGGGACTTCGACGGCCACCAGGGCTTCGACCGCGCCGACCTCGGTGGCTGGCTCGCCGCCGCAGGGTTCGGCGACGTGGGGTTCCGGACGGCCTACACGGTCACCAAGGACGTCGAAGGGCAGGAGCAGCAGTTCCCGCTCTTCCTCGCCACTGCGTCCCGCGCCTGAGAGCCCGCGCTCGGGTTCGTCGACCGGCCGGCCCGCCACCGCTCCTCACAGGGCGACGGCCCGATTGACCCAGGTCGAGGTGACGACCATCCCGACCTTCTCATAGAGGCTCAGCGCGCCGGTCCGCGAGTCGGTGCTCAGCGTCGAGCGGCGCGCCCCCCTCGCCCTGGCCTCACCGAACGCGTCGACGAGCAGCGCCTGCGCCAGCCCGCGCCCGCGCTGGTCGGCCCGCACGGCGAGCTGGTCGACATAGCCCTCGCTGCCGTTGTCGGCGAGCAGCACGAGCGCGGCGCCCACCACCGCGTCCTCGGGGTCGGTCACCACGCGCAGCATCCACGGCTCGAACCCCGGCCGCCGGACCGTAAGAGCCGCCCAGTCGTCGAACGTCTCGCGCGCCCGCTCCGTCCACTCCAGGAACGCATCCTCGACGACGGTGAAGCAGGCCGGATACTCCGCCTCGGCCGCGGCGCGCACGGCATACCCCTGGGGCAGCCCCCGCTCCGGGATGCTCGCCCCCTCGGGCACCTCGAGGACCCAGCTCTCCCACCGGACGTGGTACCCCAAGGAGGCGAGCAACCGGTCTCCCGGTGACCCCTGCGGAACCGGCATGCCGATGACCCGACGACCGAGGGACGCGGCGCGTAACTGCATCCATCGCGCCAGCTCCGTGCCGATCCCCCGACCCCGGTATGCCGGATGCACGGCGGCGAAACCCCTCTCACCGTGGCGCACCTCCACATAGCCGACCATCTGGGCACCGTCGAAGACCCCGAGGGCCCCGGCTGCGAGGTCGGTTGCCGGCCGCTGCCAGTCCGCCACGATGTCGGCCTCCTCGATAGCGACCTCGCCGATGTCGGCGAGCTCCTGGGCCGCGATGAGGGCAGTGACCGACGCGGCGTCGGCCTGGGTGAGCGGCCGGGTGGTCAGGCCGTCGGGCAGCTGAGGAGTGGTCACGGCAGAGAAGTCTGCCGAAGCATCCGCCGAGGCGCTCGTGAGTTCCGATCGGCGCGGCCGAGCACGCTCAGGTGTCGAAACCGACGCCGAACGCGTCCAGTGCCTTGAGCCACGTCCCGCGCCGGCCGGTGCGGTCCTCGGCGGCGAGCGCCGAGCGGGTGGCGCGCACCGCGGCATAGCGGATCGGCTCCGGCGGGAACGGCACCGGCTTGCGCCGGACCATCGTCAGCGTGGTCCGTTCCGTCGGGCGCCCGGAGAGCAGGTCGAGCGCCACCTGTGCCCCGAACCGGCTGGAGCCGACCCCGAGGCCGGTGTAGCCGGCGGCGTAGGCGAGCCGGCCGTCGAGGGCCGTCCCGAACACCGGCGTGAACCGTGACGTCGTCGCGATGACCCCGCCCCAGCGGTGGGTGAAGGCCAACCCCTCGAGCTGGGGGAAGATCTCGAAGAAGTGTTCCGCCAGCAGGATGTGCGAGGCCTCGGACTGCTCGAGGTCGGGGTCGATGCGACCCGGGAAGTGGTAGTTGGCGTCGTAGCCACCGAAGAGCACCCGGTCGTCGAGAGTGCGCCGGTAGTAGTGGAACTGGTTGCCGGCGTCGGCCAGCCCCTCACGCCCCTGCCAGCCGATCTCGCCGAGCTGGGCCGAGGTCAGGGGCTCGGACATGAGGACGTGGTCGTAGACGGGCAGGACGTAGGCCGCGACCCGACGCAGGGTGCCGCGGTGGGCGTTCGTGCCGAGAACCACCTGGCCGGTGCGCAGTGCCCCCCACTCGGTGCGCACCCGCAAACCCGAGCCGTCGCGCTCGAACCCGCGCACCGCGGTGTCCTCGTGGACCCTGACACCGAGCGACTCGGCCGCGGCGGCCAGTCCCCACACCAGCCGGGCGGGGTCGACGAGACCGACGTCAGCGGCGTACCAGCCCGCTCGGTAGGCCGGTGAGGCGACCCGCGCCCGCGCCCCGTCGGCGTCGAGGTACACCGCCTCGATGCCGTGGGCCCGGTGCAGCTCGTAGGCCTCGCGCACCGGGGCGTCCTGGTGCGGGCTGAGCGAGAGGGTCAGCTCGCCGGGCAGGTGGAAGTCGGCGTCGATGCCGTATGCCGTGAGCGAGGCCTGCAGCCCGGCGAAGCTCTCGTCGCCGAGGCGCAGCAGGGTGTCGATCTCGTCGGGCCACCGGGCGAGACCCTGCGCGAGGCCGTGGGTCAGCGACGGCGAGACGAACCCGCCGTTGCGCCCCGAGGCGCCAACGCCAAGCCGGCCCGCCTCGAGCAGGACGACGTCGCGGGACGGATCGGCCTCCTTGGCCTGGACCGCCGCCCAGAGCCCGGTGAACCCGCCACCCACGATGGCGAGGTCGGCGCGGTGGCCGGCGCCGGTGAGGGCGGCCCGGGGGGTGGGGCGCAGGTCGGGCCGGTCGGTCCAGAAGACGTCGGGCCGGGCGTCCGCCAGGGCGACACGAGCCGAGGGCGAGGGGGTCATGGGGGTCATGGGGGTCTCGCGACGATTTTACGCATATCGGCACGAAAATCCGAGCCGGTGCACGACATCCGACCACACCCCGTGGAGAAGGTCTCGATTGGGTCTCGATTGGGTCTCGATACCTGGGAGTTCCCTGGGACCGCAGTTGACGTGTCCCTCCCCCCCTGGCACGTTCTTGAGATGGGAACCCCTCTCGTGGCGATGCGGAAGGTCAACAAGCACTTCGGCGACCTGCACGTCCTCAAGGAC
>CAYPYK010000252.1:0-4584 GCA_964414665.1 uncultured Intrasporangiaceae bacterium
CACCGGGTCGGGGCTCATGACGGTCCGCCACCTGTCCCACTCGGTGTTCCCGATCCGGATGGCGACCGGCGAACCGAGGGTCAGCCCGTGCCGCACCCCGGCGAGCAGCTCGACGTCGTCGCGCTCGAAGGCCATCCGGGCGCCGCGGCCGAACCCGAGCCGCCGGCGCGCCAGGGCACCAGCGAGGTCGTCGGTCGTGACGGCGATCCCGGCCGGCAGGCCCTCGATGGTCGCCACCAGCGCGGGACCGTGCGACTCCCCCGCGGTCAGCCAGCGCAACATGGGCTCATTGTCCTCCGCTCGTCTCGGCCGTCGGCCGCTCAGGCCATGATCTGGGACGCCCAGAGGATCCCGGCGAACACGCCGAGACACAGCGCCGGCCCGTACGCCACGTCCGCCTTGCGGCTTCGGCCCCGCAGCAGCACGATGACCGAGCTCAGCCCCCCGAGCAGGACGACGGCGAACAGCCCCGCCTCGAACGTGGGCCACCCGAGCCAGCCGAGCAGGAGCCCGGCCGTCGGCGAGAGCCGGACGTCTCCCCAGCCCATCCCGCCACCGGGCAGCCAGGACAGGGCGTAGAAGACCAGCCACAGCAGGACCATCCCGACCAGGGCGCCGGGCCAGCGGCGGGTCCCGTCGGCGACGGTGGCGACGACCAGCAGCGCCACGACGCCCGCGAACCCGGGCCAGACCAGCCCCACCGGGAGCCGGTGGACGTCGAGGTCGACCCAGATCAGCCCGACGGAGAGCCAGGCGAACAGCAGGTATGCCGGCGCGGCGGCCCAGTGGGCGAGGTCGCCGACGTACCAGCCGACGAGGAGGAACAGCACGGCCAGTGTCGGCGCGGGCCACCACATCGCCCCGGCCGGGTCGGTGTCGGCGCGCTCGTCGTCCTCGACGCGGTACCCACCGGTGGCGAGGGCCCGCCCGGTCAGGTGGCCGAGGACGGCGCCGGCGACCGCGAGCGCCACCAGCGCCCACCAGGGCAGCGGCTGAGCGGTCGGGGTGGACACGGGCTCATCCTCGCAGGGCGGCGAGCCCCGCCTCGCGCATCTGCGCCAGCGGGGCGGGTCGTCCGGTGAACATCGCGAACTGCACGGCGGCCTGGTGAACGAGCATGTCGAACCCTGGGACGACGACGAGGCCGGCCGCGGCCGCCGCTCGCGCCAGCGGGGTCGGCCAGCCGGCATAGACGACGTCGAGGAGGACTCCGGTATGCCGCCTGCCCAGGCCGGCGGCGACCGCCTCGCCGGCGGCGGGCGCCAGCGCCGAGACGACGACCGCTCCGGGCAGCGCTCCCCAGGCGTCGAGCCGTCCCGCAGCGAGCGTCGGGACGGGCACCGCGGGCTCGGTCACCGTGCGCGCCCAGCGCAGGAGGGCGTCGGCCTTGGCCGCGTCACGGGCGGCCACGTTGAGCCCGGTGATGCCGATCCGGGCGAGGGCGAGGACCGCGGAGCGGGCGGTCGCCCCGGACCCGAGCACGAGGCCGTCACCCATCGGGTCGCCGGGGCGGGGCAGATGCGGACGCAGGGCCCGGACGATGCCCTCGACGTCGGTGTTGTCGGCCAGCCAGGTCCCGTCCGGCCGGTGGAGCAGGGTGTTCGCGGCGCCGGCAGCCCGGGCCAGGCCGGTGACCTCGTCAGCCACCTCGAGAGCGGCCTCCTTGAGCGGCATCGTCAGGCTCAGCCCGCGCCACCGCCCGTCGAGCGAGCGGACGAACGCCGCCAGCCCGGTGGCGTCGACCTCGTGCATCCCGTAGGACCACTCGGTGAGCCCGAGCGCGGCATACCCGGCGCCGTGCAGGGTTGGCGAGAGCGAGTGGCCGACCGGGGAGCCGAGGACCGCCGCCCTCAGCATGTCCCCGGGTGCGCCCGGCAGAACGCCTGGAACTGAGCGACGTCCTTGTCGTGCTCCGCCTGCGTCGTGGCGAACTTCGTCTCCCCCGTGACCGGGTTGACGGCGACGAAGAACAGCCACGGACCGGGCGTGGGGTGCAGGGCGGCATCGATGGCCTTCAGGCCCGGGTTGCCGATCGGGCCGACGGGTAGCCCTTTGCGGACGTAGGTGTTCCACGGGTTGGGGTCGGCCCGCTCGGCGTCGGTCGTCGTCACCGACCGGTGCTTGGCCCCGTAGGAGACGGTGGAGTCGAGCTGCAGCAGCCCGTAGTTGGGGGCCCCGGTGTTCTTGACCCGGTTCTCGATGACCCGGGCCACCTTGGCGCGGTCGGCCTCGCCCCTCGCCTCCGCTTCGACGATGGAGGCGACGATGACGGTGCGCTCCATCGTCGCCGGCGTGAGCCCGGCCGCGGTGAACTGCTCGACCGCCTTGGCGACCATCGCCTTGAGCTGTGCGGCGGCCGACAGGCCCTCCGGGAAGTCGTAGGTCGCCGGGAAGAGGTAGCCCTCGAGGTTCCCCTTGGCCGCCGCCGGCAGGCCCAGGGCCTTGGTGTCCTTGGCGGCCGCCACGTAGTCGGCCAGCGGGGTGCCGGTCTGCTTCGCGAGCAGGTCGAAGATCTCGGACTTCCACAGCCCCTCGCGCACCGTGACACCGCCGCCCTGGCGGTTGGCCGGGTCGCTGAGCATCGCGAAGGCCTCGGCGCCGGTCATCTGCGAGCGCAGCAGGTAGGTGCCCGGCTGGATCGCGGCGGAGGTCTCGGGGTTCGCGCGGGCGGCGTCGAGGTATGCGGTGCGGGTGAGCACCACCCCGGCCGCCTTGAGGGTGGTGGCGATGTCCCCTCCGGTGTCACCCTGCTTGACGACCACCGTGACCTGCCCGGTGCCCGGCCCCGGGTAGTCGGTGGGGTCGCTGTGCCCCAACGAGGTGATCGTGGAGATGAGCGGGGAGATGCTCGACCACGCCAGGGTGCCGACGACGAGGACGACGGCCGCCGTCAGGAGCAGGACGAGCCAGCGGCGGCCACGGCGCGCCGGTGGCTTGGCGTGCAGGTCGCGCCGACGGAGCTCGCGGGGGGGCTCGTCGGGAGGCTGCTCCAGCGCGCCACCGAAGAGGTCGTGCCCGAGAGGTCTGTGGGTCACCGCATCCCGTCCCTGGTCCGCGGCTTGCGCCGCCCGTGCCTGACCGGCTCACCCGGTGGGTGACCCGTGCCCCGCTCGGTGTCGAGCGCGGCCTGCAGGATCAGGACTGCCGCCACCTGGTCGACGACCACCCGTTGCCGCCGACCGGCGACGCCGCTCTCCCGCAGCGTCCGGTGCGCGTCGACCGTGGTCAGCCGCTCGTCGAACAGACGGACGCCGACCGGGGCGACGCGCGCCGCCAGCACATCAGCATACGTGCGGGCCGCCTCGGCAGCGGGGCCCTCCTCCCCCGACAACGAGCGGGGCAGACCCACGACGACCTCCATCGCGCCGAGCTCGGCCACGATGGCGGCGACCTCGAGGACCTCCTGCACGGTCGCCACCGGCGTCGCGATGAGCCCGTCGGGGTCGCACGTCGCCACCCCGACCCGGACCGAGCCGACGTCGATCCCGACGCGCACTCCGGGTCGCATCTCAGCCGGCCAGCTCGCCGACCCGCCACTCGACGGCCGCGAGGGCCTCGCCGACCGTGCTCGCGTCGGTGCCCCCGCCCTGGGCGAGGTCGTCCTTGCCGCCGCCCCCGCCGCCGAGCACCCGGGCCGCGATGCGCACGAGGTCGCCCGCCGTGATCCCGTGGGCGCGTGCCGGGTCGTTGGTCGCGACGACGACCACGGGGCGCCCACCGGCGGAGCCGGTGACCGCGACGACCGCGGGACGCTCGGCACCGAGCCGGCCGCGGAGGTCGAGGACCATCGTGCGCACGTCGTCGGCGCCTGCCTCCGGGCCCGCGTCGTGGCCGAGGAAGGTCACTCCGCCGACGTCCCTGGCCTTCGAGGTGAGGGCCCCCGTCGCGGCCAGGACCTTCTCGGCCCGCATCCGCTCGATCTCGCGCTCCGCGTCGCGTAGCCGGCCGAGCATCCCGGAGATCCGCTCGGGCAGCTCCTCGGGTCGACTCTTGACCAGCTCGGTGAGCCGGCCGACGATCGCGTGCTCACGGGCGAGGAAGGAATGGGCGTCGGCACCGACGAGGGCCTCGACGCGCCGCACGCCGGACCCGATCGAGGCCTCACCGAGCAGGGTGATGGTGCCGAGCTGGGTCGTCCGCTCGGCGTGGGTTCCGCCGCACAGCTCGCGGGCCCAGTGCCCGACCGAGATGACCCGGACGGCGTCACCGTACTTCTCGCCGAACAGGGCCATCGCGCCCGCGTCGCGCGCCTCCTGCTGGGTCATCACGTCGGCCCGGACGGCGAGGTCGTCCAGGAGCACGGCGTTGACCCGCGCCTCGACGTCGCGCAGCACCGACGGCGGCACGGCCGCCGAGGCGTTGAAGTCGAACCGGAACCGGCCCGGCCCGTTCTCGGACCCCGCCTGGGTGGCGGTCTCGCCCAACGCCTCGCGGATCGCCTTGTGCACCATGTGGGTGGCGGTGTGGGCGCGCGAGATGGACCGGCGCCGCTCGATGTCGACCTCGGCCTGGACCCGCTCGCCGGTCCGGACCTCGCCGACCACGACCGTCGCGCGGTGCACGACGAGCCCTCCGATCGGCTTC
>CAYPYK010000253.1:0-4545 GCA_964414665.1 uncultured Intrasporangiaceae bacterium
CCTGCGACCTAGAGATTAGAAGGCTCTTGCTCTATCCAGCTGAGCTACGGGGGCCGGTGCATCGACACCGCCGGACCGGTGCGGCGCCGGGGACAGTGTAGTGAGCGGCACGAACCCGAGTGGGTGCGCGAATGCGCCGCCCCGCGCACAGGGACCCCCTCGCACGAGGACGCCCTCCCGCAAGAACCCCCTCCAGCGGCTGCCCCGCCCTGCGGGCGACCGGGGTCAGCCGCGGCAGCGACGCAGGGCCAGCTCGGCCAGCAACGCCGCGACGTCGGGCACGACGGCGTCGTCGAACTCGGCTCTCGGCGAGTGGTTGTCCGGGGCGGACATCGGGTCGGCGGCCGGGCAGGCGCTGACGTTGAGGTAGGCGCCCGGAACCTGCTCGAGGACGAACGCGAAGTCCTCGGCCCCGGCCTCCGGCTCCGCCATGTCGGTCCACCGCTCGGCCCCGAACAGGTCGACCACCGTCGCCTGCGCGAACGCCATCTCGACCGGGTCGTTGACGGTCACCGGGTAGCCGTGGACGATCTCGACCTCGGCGGTCATCCCGTGCGCCGACGCGATCCCGGAGACGAGCCGGGCGATCTCGTCGTGGGCACGCGACCGGTTGGCCGCTGAGAAGGTCCGCAGCGTCGCCTCGAGCACGGCCTCGTCGGGGATGATGTTGTCCTTCGTGCCCCCGGCGACCCTGCCGACGGTGAGTACGACCGGGTCGAAGATGTCGAACCGCCGGGTCACCAACGTCTGGAACGCCAGCACGATCTCGCAGGCCACCGGGACCGGGTCGAGGGTCCGGTGCGGCGCCGACCCGTGGCCGCCCCGCCCCCGCACGGTGACGTTGACCTCGTCGGCCGCGGCCATCTGCGGGCCTGGCCGCCCGAACCACATACCGAACGGCTCCTCCGAGGAGAAGACATGGACGGCGTATGCCGCGTCGACCCGCCGCCCGGCCACGTCCAGCAGCCCTTCGGCGAGCATCGGCTCGGCGCCGCCGGGGCCCTCCTCGCCGGGCTGGAACATCAGGACGACGTCGCCGGCCAGCTCATCCCGCAGGGCGTCGAGGATCCGCGCCGCGCCCACGAGCCCCGCCACGTGCAGGTCGTGGCCGCAGGCGTGCATCGCGCCGCGCCGCGTCGACGCGTATGCCGTGTCGACCTCCTCGGTGACGGGCAGAGCGTCCATGTCGCCGCGCAGCAGGACGACGGGCCGCTCGGGCCCGGGCTTCCCGGCGCGGCCACGCAGCACCGCGACGACCGAGCTGAGCGCCGTTCCGAGGCTGATCTCGAGGTCGATGCCGTCGATGGCGTCGAGGACCGCCCGCTGGGTGTCCGGCAGGCTCAGCCCGATCTCGGGGTGCCGGTGCAGGTGGCGCCGCAGGACGACCAGGTCAGCCGCGATCCGGGCGGCCTCCTCACGGGTGCCGATCATGCGACCTGCAGCCCGAGGAAGGTGCGCCGACGCACGACGAGCGCGTCGAGGAGCTCGCGCTCCCCCGCCAGTGCCTGGGCGTCGGCCGCCGAGTGCGACATCCGGCGACGGAGCAGCGCCAGCTCGCTCGCGGTGTCCTGGAACTCCCGCATCGCGGTCAGGCCCCTCCGGCCGGTGTTGGCGCGGGCCCACATCCGGGCCTCCCGGCGGCGCGGCATCGACGAGAGCATGCTCACCTCTCCGGGCGAGAGCCATCCCGCGTCGGCGTAGGGGCGCAGGAACCTACCGATGAGCATCCCCTCGTGCCGGCGCGCCCAGCCGATGAGGGCGAGGAAGCCGAGGAAGATCGGGACCTCGACGAGCAGGTAGACGGCCAGCAGCCCGGAGCCGCCGGTCATCGCCGCGAGGTTCCACAGCGAGTGCGCGAGGACGGCGAGCAGGTACCCGGCCAGGGGCGCCCCGAGCTTGGTGAGCCACGAGCGCGAGGTCGCGGCGATGCCGATGCCGATGCCCGTCAGGACCGTGAACATCGGGTGCGCGAACGGCGACATGAGGCACCGCGAGACGAACGTGGCCCCCAGGGCGTCGCCGCCCCCGTTTGCGTAGGCCATCCCGAGGTACTGGATGTTCTCGGTGAACGCGAACCCGGCGGCCGACATCCCGGCATACACCATCCCGTCGGTCACCCCGTCGAACTCTCGGCGCAGCAGCAGCCACACGAGCAGGATCGGCACCGCCTTGAGTGCCTCCTCGACGACGGGCGCGACGAACACCGCCGCCGCCGCGAGTGCAGCGCCCGGGTCGGTGGAGCTACGGAACACCGCGACCGCACTAGTGTTGAAGATGGCCGCCAGCGCGGAGGCGACCAGTGCGCCCCACAGGAACGAGATGACGAGGTAGCGGGTCGGCTCGGACTCGAAGCGGTCGAGCCAGAGGAACGTCGGGATGACGATGCCGAGCGGCAGGGCCGCCAGCAGCAGCGCGAGCAGCGCCGTCTGGACGCCGAGCGCCGCCCCGAGGTATACCGCGACGACGAGGGCAGCGAGCGAGAAGCCCACCACGGCGATGCCGAGGACGATCCAGGTGCGCAGCGCGGGACGCGATGTCGGGCGCTCACGGTGCTGGCCGGGCGGCGTGGCATCGCTCGCCCCTACAGGGAGCTGCCCGGACGGCGGGCCGCCAGACCCGGTCCCCGGCTGGTGCCCGCTCATGGCAGGTGACCCTAGTGCAGCCCGGCGGGTTCCCGCCCGGGGGGCCGGGCCGCCGGATCCGCTGCGGTGAGTGGTCGATCGAAGGGTCTATGCCGCGACGCCCTACAGTAGGCGCATGTCGTCGCACCCGCCCGAGCCGACCCAGCCCGACCGGGCTCCCACCGACCGGGCCCACACCGACCGCATCGTCTGGATCGACTGCGAGATGACCGGCCTGTCGCTCGCCGAGGACGCCCTCATCGAGGTCGCGGCCCTCGTCACCGACTTCGACCTCAACCAGTTGGGCGACGGCGTCGACGTCATCATCAAGCCATCGGCGGACGCGCTGGCGCAGATGGGCGACTTCGTCCGGGGCATGCATACGACCTCCGGACTGCTGGCCGAGCTCGAGGACGGCCTGACGATGGCGGCGGCCGAGGAGAAGGTCCTCGACTACGTCCGCGAGTGGGTGCCCGAGCCGGGCCGGGCGCCGCTCGGGGGCAACACGATCGGCACCGACCGAGGGTTCCTGGCCCGCGACATGCCCGCGCTCGAGTCGCACCTGCACTACCGGGTCATCGACGTGTCCTCGGTCAAGGAGCTGTCCCGGCGGTGGTACCCGCGGGCCTACTTCAGCTCCCCGGCCAAGTCCGGCGGGCACCGGGCACTCGCGGACATCCGCGAGTCGATCGCCGAGCTGCGCTACTACCGCGAGGCTGTCTTCGTCGCGCCCCCCGGCCCCGACAAGGATGAGCTGCGGACGATCGCCGCCCGGCACGTCGTGGACCACGATGCGCTGCACGCCGCTGACGAGGCGACCGCGGAGGACGCCCGCCACGGCGGCGGGGCGCCGTGAACGCGGTCTGAGGCACACCTGCGGAGCAGGTACGATAGGCGCCGCTGTGCGCGGGCGGGATGCCCGGGCGCCCACCGTGAGGCTGGGCCCGGACAAGTCCCGGTATGCCGTCCGCTCACCATGGTGGGTGTAGCTCAGCTGGTAGAGCACCTGGTTGTGGTCCAGGTGGTCGCGGGTTCAAGTCCCGTCACTCACCCCAGTCCAGGGCCCCCGATCCGCACCGGGTCGGGGGCCTGGCACGTCGTGGCCCGGGTGGCTGTCGCGACCCCGGGCCACGGGGACCGGGGACCCGGGCCACGGGGACCGGGGCCGGATGTGACCTCGGCGCCATCCATCGGCGAGACTGGCCGCGTGACCCGCGCCACCCGGCATACCGCTGCAAACCTTCTCACCACCGTCCTCACGGCGCTGCTCGTCGTGGCCGCGCTGACCTGGACCGCCTCGGCGGCCTCCGCCCACTCGGTGCTCGTGTCGATGTCTCCGAAGGACAAGGCGATCGTCTCGACGCCGCCGACCCGGGTCGTGCTGACCTTCAACGAGGATGTCAACGTGGAGTTCTCCATCATCAAGGTCGTCGACGGATCGGGGGCCTCCGTGGCGAGCGGTTCGACGCAGGTCGTCGGCGGCGTGGTCTCGCTGGCCCTGAGGCCGAGGCTGGCCAACGGCACGTACACCGTGCGCTACAAGGTCGTCAGCACCGACGGCCACCCCGTCTCGGGCACAACGACGTTCACGGTTGCGGGCTCGACGGCGCCCACCACCTCGTCCGCGCCATCGCCGAGCACCACGGCCTCGGCCGCCCCGAGCGCCAGCCCGCTGGGGTCCGATGTCGCGTCCTCGGCCCCGCTCGCGACCGACGACCGCGCCGCCACGGCGTCCCCGGACACCGGGGGCTCGGCCATGCTCTGGGTCGTCGGCATTGTGGTCGTCCTGGCCCTGCTCGGCGGCGGTCTGGTGACCCTGCTCCGCCGCCGCCGGTCGAGCGGAGCCTGATTTCACCCCGACCGGGCCGACCTGCTAACGTCTCCGGTCGCGCGCCATTAGCTCAATTGGCAGAGCAGCTGACTC
>CAYPYK010000254.1:0-4527 GCA_964414665.1 uncultured Intrasporangiaceae bacterium
TGCTCGATGAGCACCGACTCGACCTCGAACGGGCTGATCTTGTAGTCGCTCGCCTTGAACACGTCGTCGGTGCGGCCGACATAGGTGATGTAGCCGTCGGTGTCGAGGGTCGCGACGTCCCCGGTGTGGTAGAAGCCGCCGCTCATCGCCTCGGCGTTGCGGGCGTCGTCGCCCTGGTAGCCGGTCATCAGCGCGAGCGGGCGCTCGGACAGGTCCAGGCAGATCTCGCCCTCGCCCTCAGCCGTCACCGGCCGGCCGGTGACGGTGTCGACGAGCACCACCGGCATCCCGGGGAGCGGGCGGCCCATCGAGCCGGGCTTGACCACCGACCCCGGCGTGTTGCCCACCGACGCCGTGGTCTCGGTCTGGCCGTACCCGTCGCGCAGCGTCAGCCCCCAGGCCCGGTCGACCCGCGCGATGACCTCCGGGTTGAGCGGCTCCCCGGCGCCGACGACCTCTCGCAGCGCCCCCGACCCACCCGAGAGGTCGGCGTTGATGAGCATCCGCCACACGGTCGGCGGAGCGCAGAACGACGTGACCTCCCAGTCGCGCAGCACCTCGAGCAGCCGGGCGGGGTCGAAGCGCGCGTAGTTGTAGACGAACACCGCCGACTCGGCGATCCACGGCGCGAAGAAGCACGACCAGGCGTGCTTGGCCCAGCCGGGGCTGGAGATGTTGAGGTGGACGTCGCCGGGCCGCAGGCCGAGCCAGTACACCGTCGACAGATGGCCGACCGGGTAGGACACCTGGGTGTGCTCGACGAGCTTGGGCCGGCTCGTGGTGCCCGAGGTGAAGTAGAGGAGCAAGGGGTCGGTGGCCAGCGTCCCCGGGTGCGGCGCGGGCCCGACGTCGAGGGTGTATGCCGCCCGCAGGTCGCTCCACCCCTCGGCGCGGCCCACCGAGATGCGGGTGTAGTCGCCCGGCACGTCGACGAACCTGCCGGTGTCGGCGGCGTTGGCGACGACGTGCCGGGCGCCCCCTCGCTGGATCCGGTCGACGAGGTCGGCCGGGCCGACGGCGGTGGTCGTCGGCATGATGACCGCGCCGAGCTTCATGACGGCGAGCATGGTGTCCCACAGCTCGAGCTGGTTGCCGAGCATGAGGATGACGGGGTCCCCCTTGCCGACGCCGCGCTCGGCGAGCCAGTGCGCGACCCGGTCGGAGCGAGCGGCCATCGCGTCGAAGTGGATCTCGGTGCTCTCGCCGTCCTCCTCGACGATGATCAGCGCCGGCTCGTGGTTGCCCCGGGCGATCTCGTCGAACCAGTCGACGGCCCAGTTGAACGTCTCGCCGACGTCCGGCCAGGAGAACTCGCGGGTGGCGACCTCGTGGTTCTCCCGCAGGGCGAGGAGGTGGTCGCGGGCCTCCCGGTAGCGCTCGGTCGCGGTCATCCCCCCACTCTGGCACCGGCGGCCCAGCCCCACCAGACGTGCTCGTCGCGAGCCCGGACCCTGCGGGCCGCCGGTGCGGAAGCGTCGGGTCGAGCGGCCGTGCGTGGTGGGACCGCCCGTTCACCGAGCGCCGGTGGTCCGGCACGCCGGCGGACACCGAGCGGATGCCGGCTCACCAGGACGCACGGTGTATGCCGCGTGCTCGCCCGGAGACGCGCCACAGCTCAGCGGGGCGGGCGGCAGCTCCTCGCGGACCACCGTCACGAGGGTTCGCTCGGCCGGCGTCCCGGCCCAGGTGAGCTCGATCCGGGTCACCCCGTCGCCGAGGTCCACGGCGGAGCGGACCTCGACGGCGTTCAGCGGCCCCGGGCCGTGCTCGCGCAGCAGCCAGGCCTGGGCGGCCTGGGCCGCCGGGGGCAGGTCGGTCGACCCGCGCAGGTGCGCGGTCGGGGTGCGTCCGCCGCGGTGCGCGCGGACCGCCTCGACCGCCGCACCGGCGTCGAGCCCACCGAGACAGGCGCCGTCGGGGAGGGACAACACCGTCCCGGAGAACCGGTGGCCGCCGAGGTGGGTGCACTCCCACACCTCGTCCGGCCACTCCTGGGCGAGCTCGGCGAAGATCGGACGTCCGCGCAGCGCGCAGCACGCGTCCCGGGACCCGTGCGTGCACACGAGGACGAGCGGCCGCGCCGGCTCGGTGCCGGCGTCGAGGGGGCCGCCCAGGGCGTCGGCGGCCTCGAGCAGGTCCGCGGGCTCGGCCCACGTTCCGGTGACCCAGGTGCGGGAGGCGACGTCCACGGCATACCAGGCCCGGCGCGCCACAGGTCGGCGCTCGCCGCGCCGGAGCAGGAGGATGCGACCTCGGGCCTGCGCCGCCGCGGCCGCGAGCCGGTCGCCGACCGGGCCCGCGAGCGGGGTGGTGGCCACCGGGTCCCGGCCCCACGGGCCGGGGTGCTCGACGAGCAGCCATCGGGTGGCGACGGGCGCGCTGCCGGCCATCGGCTCCCCGCGCTCGCGCGCCGCGGCGGAGCAGCGAGATGCGTCGTCGCTCACCCGCCCGACTCTACGTCGCGGCGGGGGCGGAGCCGTGCCTGCCCTGATGGTGGCAGGGGAGGCCATCTCGGCGCCCGCCCTGGCGGACGGGTCGGGTCACGAGGAGCCCAGGGCCAGCACCTCGGCCACCGCCGCCGCCGCCTCGCGGTAGCGCGCCCGCGCCTGCCCGTCCGGCTGGGGCTCGAAGGTCGCCGACCGGTGTTCCCAGACCGGCGGCTCCGCGAGCGAGGAGAGGACCCAGGCCGCCTGGCGTGCCGCGCCGACGGCCACCCACTCGCCGGGGTCCGGGACGTCGACCGGTACGCCGAGCAGCGAGGGAGCCAGGACGCGGACGGCCTCGGAGCGCGCGCCGCCGCCGACGAGGGCCACCCGGTCGATGCGCACGCCCTGGGCCGCCATGGCGTCCAGACAGCCGGCCATCAGGCCGAGGACCCCCTCGACCGCGGCGCGGGCCAGGTTGGGCCGGGACATGTCGTCCAGCGTCAGACCCAGGAGCGAGCCGGTGGCCGAGGGGAGGTTGGGGGTGCGCTCGCCCTCGAGGTAGGGGACGAGCGTCAGACCGCCGGATCCCGGCTCCGCCGACAGGGCCAGCGCACTCAGCTCGTCGTGGTCGACGCCGAGAACGGCCCCGACGGCGTCGAGGACCCGGGAGCCGTTGAGCGTGCAGGCGAGCGGAAGGAACCGGCCGGTGGCGTCGGCGAACCCGGTGACGAGCCCGGAGGCGTCGGCGGTCGGGGTCTGCGAGACCGACGAGATCACGCCGGAGGTCCCGATGGACAGGCAGGCGCCGTCGACCCCGAGCCCGAGGCCCAGCGCGGCCCCGGCGTTGTCGCCGCACCCCGGACCCAGGACGATGTCACCCCAGCCCCGCTGCGGGTCACCGTGGCCCACCCGCTCCGCCGGCCCGGCAACCCGGGGCAGGACGATGGACGCGACCTCCGCCTCGGCGCGCCGCAGGCCGAGGGCGAGCAGGTCGCGCCGGTAGGCGTTCGTGACGGCGTCGAAGTACCCCGTGCCGGAGGCATCGGACCGGTCGGTCGCCAGGGTCTCCAGCGACGTCGCCCCGGAGAGTCGCCAGGTGAGCCAGTCGTGCGGGAGCGCGACGGCCGCCACCTCGGCGGCGTTCTCGGGCTCGTTGCCGGCGAGCCAGCGGAGCTTGCTCACCGTGATGGAGGCGACGGGGACGCTGCCCACGGCCTGCGCCCACCGCAGGGCTCCCACCTCGGGGTCGCCGTCGCCGAGCTCACGGACGAGGTCGGCGGCGTCGGGCGCCGAGCGGGTGTCGTTCCACAGCAACGCCGGTCGGATGACGCGGCCATCGGCGTCGAGGCACACCATGCCGTGCTGCTGGCCGCCCACCGAGAGCGCCGACACGTCGTCGAGGCCACCGGCGGCGTCGACCGCCTCCAGCAGCGCGGACCACCAGGCCTCGGGGTCGACCTCGGTGCCCGATGGATGCTTGGCCGAGCCCGACCGGACCAGCCGGCCGGTCTCCGCCTCGTGGACGACGACCTTGCAGGACTGCGTCGACGAGTCGACGCCCGCCACCAGCGTCATCGTGGACCTCAGGAGATGAGGTGCTCGACGGCGAGCTGGTTGAGCCGCACGAAGCCGTAGTCGCGCTGCCCAGCCACCTCGGGGTCGAACCCGTCGTCGTCCTTGAGGAACGCGTCGATGGTCTCCCCCTCGTCCAGGGTCGGGGTCGCCAGGTCGAGGACGCCGGCATACGCCATCGCCTCGCCGACCCGTGGGTCGGCACGGAAGGCCTTGGCCTTCTCGGCGAGCAGCAGGTAGGTCGACATGTTCGCGGCCGCGGAGGCCCAGACCCCGTCCATGTTGTCGGTGCGCGACGGCTTGTAGTCGAAGTGCCGCGGGCCGGTGTAGCGCGGGCCGTCCGGGTATCCCGGGAAGCCGTTCTCGATGAGGTCGACGGTGAAGAACGCCGACATCAGGTCACCGTGCCCGAAGACGAGGTCCTGGTCGAACTTCGGCCCGTGCTGGCCGTTGAGGTCGATGTGGAACAGCTTCCCGCTCCACAGGGCCTGGCCCAGGGCGTGGGTGTAGTTGAGGTTCGACATCTGCT
>CAYPYK010000255.1:0-4494 GCA_964414665.1 uncultured Intrasporangiaceae bacterium
TTGGCATCGATTTTTGACACGCTGTTGAGTTCTCAAGGTTCGGACGCACACCATCGCGGGGTCCTCAGACCACACTCCGGGGCAACTAGATGAACTTACCCGCGTCCATGCTTGGGCGTCAAATCCGGGCTCCTGACTCGGAGCGGGATCTGGATCGCGCTTGGATCTCTGCGGGGCACCCACTGTAGCAACCTCGCGGCTACCGTTCCAACTCGATGGCTGGTGGTGGGGGTCAACCGTCGGGACCGGCCTACTTCGTGCGGATCACTCCGCCGCGGTGGCGTCCGTTCCTCCCTGTCGGGCTGACGTCGCAGAACACTAGAGGACGGTTGCGCAGCGACACAAGTCGGCGGAACCCGGGCGTGTCGCCACCGCTTCGCGGGTCGCCGCGGGGGTCCGCACGGACCGGCATGCCTGCAGGTCAACGACCTGCCGTCGCCGGCCTGCGGCCGGGGGCTCGGCGGCGACCCCGGACTCGCCGGCCCAGCGGGGCGCAGGACGCTCAGCCACGCCGGGCCGCGGCCAGTGCCTTGCGCCCGCGCCGCAGCACCGCCACCTCTCCATGGAGGAACTCCTGCTCCCCGAGCACCTGGTCCGGGTCGCTCACCCTGGCGCCGTTGACGGAGGCACCCCCGTCGCCGATCGCCCGCCGGGCGGCGTTGCGCGAGTCGACCAACCCCACCGCCACCAGGGCGTCCACGACGCTGGTGCCGGCCGGGACCTCTCCCCCGGGCAGCTCGGCCGTGGCGTCGCGAAGTGTCGCGGCGTCGAGCGCGTGAAGGTCTCCCTTGCCGAACAGCGCCTCGGAGGCCGCCTGGACGGCCGCAGTCGCCGCCGCCCCGTGCACCAGTGTCGTCACGTCGGCCGCGAGCACCTTCTGCGCGGCTCGCCGGAACGGCTCCTCGTCGACCTGACGCTCGAGCTCGGCGACCTCCTCAAGGGTGCGGTCGGTGAAGACCCGAAGGAGGCCGACCACCGAGGCGTCCTCGACGTTGACCCACCACTGGTAGAACGCATACGGGCTCATCATGTCGGCCGACAGCCACAGGGCGTTGCCCTCGCTCTTGCCGAACTTCTGGCCCGAGGCGTCGGTGATGATCGGCGTCGTCAGCAGATGCACGGACGCGCCCTCGACCCGGTGGATGAGGTCGGACCCGGCCGTGAGGTTGCCCCACTGGTCCTGGCCGCCGGTCTGCAGGGTGCAGCCGTAGGCGCGGTACAGCTCGAGGTAGTCCAGCCCCTGGAGCAGCTGGTAGCTGAACTCGGTGTAGGAGATGCCCTCCTCGCTGTTCAGCCGCGCCGCCACGGCCTCCTTCCTGACCATCTGGTTGACCCGGAAGTGCTTGCCGATGTCGCGCAGGAAGTCCAGGGCCGACATCGGCGCGGTCCAGTCGAGGTTGTTGACCATCGTCGCGGCGTTCGCGCCCTCGAACTCGAGGAACGGCCGCACCTGCTCCTGGATGCGCGCGACCCACTCGGCCGTCTGCTCCTTGGTCTTCAGCACCCGCTCGGCGCTCGGCCTGGGGTCACCGATGAGGCCCGTCGAACCGCCGACGAGACACAGGACGTGGTGCCCGGCCCGCTGGAGGTGGCGCAGGACGATGAGCTGGACCAGGTTGCCCATGTGCAGCGACGGGGCCGTCGGGTCGAAGCCGCAGTAGACGGTGATCGGCCCGCCGTCGAGTGCCTCGCGCAGCGTGGCCTCGTCGGTGGTCTGTGCCACCAGGCCGCGCCACTGCAGCTCGTCGAGGATGTCGGTCACGTTCTGGCTCTCCTTCGGTCGACGCCCGGGGACGGTGCCGGGAGCAGTGGCGGCGCGCCACGGCATACCGTATGCCGCACGCGGCCACAGCCTGCCACGCACCGTCCACGTCGTGCGCCCGCGTTCACCCGCCCACGTCGCACGGCGTGCAGAGGCCGCATCGGGAATGCGGTGGACGGGGCCGCCCCCGTCGCGGTGGGATGGCCGTGATGACCGCCTCCGACACCTCGCCGACGGCCGCGCGACGGCTGCTCCGGGAGCACTGTCCCCAGTGGGCCGACCTTCCCCTGACCCGCATCGTCTCCTCCGGCATGGACAACGCGATATACCGGCTGGGCCCGGACCTCGTGCTCCGGCTGCCGCAGACGCCACACGCCGCCGAGCGCTTCGCCGCCGAGCTCGGCTGGCTCCCCGTCGTGGCCCGCCGGCTCCGGGTACGGGTCCCGCGGGTGCGCTACGCCGGTGCTCCCAGCGCAGGCCTCAGCTCGGGCTGGGCCGTCCTGGACTGGATCGACGGCGACGACGCGTGGACCTCGGCCGAGGTCGACGGGGCGGGTCTCGCCGAGGACCTCGCCGCGGTCGTCGCGGCCCTCCGCTCGGCCGACGTCCGCGCGGACGGCCTCGACCCGCCGGTGGGCGCCCGCGGCGGCCCGCTCGCGCCGCGCGAGGAGCGGATCAGCGAGGCCATCGCCGACGTGGGCCACCTCGTCGACGCGACCGTGGCACTGCGGATCTGGCGGCGGGCCCTGGCCGCCGCCCCACACCCCGGTCCGCCGGTGCTCCTGCACGCCGACCTCATCCCCGGCAACCTCGTCATCGAGGGCGGGCGGCTGGCCGGCGTCATCGACTGGGGCACGATCAGCTCGGGCGACCCCTCCTGCGACCTCACCCCAGCCTGGTGGGTGCTCGACGGGGTGTCCCGGGCGCACTTCCGGGCCGCGCTCGGCGACGACGACGACGACGCCTGGCAACGGGCCGCCGGCTGGGCGCTCGCGCAGGCCGCCCTCGCCACCCGCCACTACCTGCCGGTCGGCCACGCCCTCGGGGAGGTGGGCCTGCGCGCGCTGCGCGAGCTCGTCGCCGACCCAGCCGTGGGAGGAACGGCACCCACGGCAGACTCGACGCCATGACCTCCACCAGGGACCAAGGGTCCTCCACGGACCACGACGGGCACCCCCTGGCCGCCTACATCGCCGGGCTGCCCAAGGCCGAGCTGCACGTCCACCACGTCGGGTCCGCCTCCCCCCGCATCGTCGCCGAGCTGGCGGCCCGGCACCCCTCGAGCACGGTGCCGACCGACCCAGCCGAGCTGGCGCGGTTCTTCAGCTTCACCGACTTCGTGCATTTCATCGACGTCTACCTCGCCGTCGTCGACCTCGTGCGCACGGCCGAGGACGTGCGGCTGCTGACCTACGAGGTGGCCCAGGAGATGGCGGCCCAGCGGGTGCGCTACGCCGAGCTGACGATGACGCCGTACACCTCGGTCGTGCGCGGCATCCCCATCGAGGCCTACACCGAGGCCATCGAGGACGCCCGGGTCGCCGCCGAGCGGGACCACGGGATCGTGCTGCGGTGGATCTACGACATCCCCGGCGAGGCGGGGCTCGCGTCGGCCGACGCCACGGTGGCGTATGCCGTGGAGCACGGCCCCTCCTCGCTCGTGGGGTTCGGCCTCGGCGGGCCGGAGGTCGGTGTGCCGAGGCCGCCGTTCGCACCGCACTTCGCTCGCGCCCGGGCCGCGGGGCTGCACTCGGTGCCGCACTCGGGCGAGACGACCGGGCCGCAGACCGTCTGGGACGCGCTGACGTATCTCGGTGCCGAGCGCATCGGGCACGGCACGTCCTCGGTCCAGGACCCGCGACTGCTCGAGCACCTCGCCGAGAACCGGGTCCCGCTGGAGGTCTGCCCGACGTCCAACGTCGCGACCCGCGCCGTCGAGCGGATCGAGGACCACCCCGTCGTGGCCATGCGCGACGCCGGGGTCGTCGTGACGGTGGGCAGCGACGACCCGCCGATGTTCGGGACCACACTGAGCCGCGAGTATGCCGTCGCCGCAACGCTTCTCGGACTGGACGAGGCAGGGGTCGCCGACCTCGCGAGGACCGCTGTCGACGTGTCGTTCGCGCCCGACGACGTCAAGGCACGGGTCCGGCGGGAGATCACGGCCTACGTGGGCGGCGCGGGGGCGGCATGAGCGCCGAGGCGGGACCCGACGGCCGGGGTGGGATCGACGCCGAGCTCGTGCGAGGCCAACTCGTCGAGCAGCTTCCCGACTACGCCGACCTCCCGATCCGACCGGTGCCCGTCGATGGGTGGGACAACCGGACGTACCGGGTCGGCGACACGCTGGCCGTCCGGCTGCCGAGCCATCCGCGCTACGCCGCCGCCGTGGAGAAGGAGCACCGCTGGCTTCCGGTCCTCGCGCCCCACCTCCCGCTCCCGGTCCCCGAGCCGTTGGCGTTGGGGCGCCCGAGCGCGGCATACCCGCTCCCGTGGTCGCTGCGCCGCTGGATCGACGGCGAGCCGGCGAGCCCGGAGCGGGTCGCGGACATGGTCGAGTTCGCCCACGCGGCCGCGGGGTTCCTCAGGGCCCTGTGGGCCGCCCCCACCGAGGGCGGCCATCGTGGCCGCGATGAGGGTCGAGTCCACACCGCCGGAGAGCAACGTGCCGAGGGGAACGTCGCTCCTCAGCTGCAAGCGCACGGCCCGATCGAACGACTCGGCGATCGCCT
>CAYPYK010000256.1:0-4493 GCA_964414665.1 uncultured Intrasporangiaceae bacterium
GCTCGACGCCCCTTTCTACGGCAAGCTTTATAATCGCGTTTTTGCTGGCCGCCACTACGAGGAAGATAGCCACTACTAAAACTACGGCGAGCCGCAGCGCCTTCATCGAGGCCGCTCCCCGTGGTCCAGAACCGCCGCTACGCCCCCGAGGTCGCCCCCCTCGCCCAGGTCGCGCGGTCCGGCGCCGTGGGGACGCCGTTCCGCCTCGAGATGCGCTGGGAGCGATGGCGGCCGGTGCCGCCCGACCGTTGGCGCGAGAAGGCTCCGGCGAGCGAGGGGGGCGGGATCATGCTCGACCTGCACGCCCACCTCGTCGACATCGCCGTCCGGGTGTTCGGGCCGGTCGAGTCGGTGTTCGCCACCGTCGCCGCGCACCACAGCGTCGCCGAGGACGACGCCGTGCTCGTCTGCCGTCATGGCAGAGGGCTCGTGTCATACCTCGGCGCGACCTCGCTCTGCGCGGCCCCCGGGCCCTGGGTCCGGCTGCTCGGCGACGCCGGCGCCCTCCTCATCGCGTCGCTGCACCCCGAGCCGAGCAGCTACGCCGACCTCGCCGACGCCGGCCCCGGGCAGTGCGGCTGGCTGTACCGCGGGACCGAGCGCGAACCCGTGGACCGCGTGCCGGCCGACCAGGCCGACTTCTACCGACAGGTCGCGCTGGCTCTCGTCGCCCCGGACCCGCAGGCGGCGATGCCGGTCGACCCCCGCGATGCCGTGCACACCCTCGCCGTCATCGACGCCGCTCGCTCGAGCGCCGCCGAGGAGCGGGTCGTCCGCCTCTGAGCGGGCCCGGCCGGACGGCTCAGGGGGAGGGCAGGCGGCGCGGCTCGAGGCGCTCCTCGACGGCCCGGTCGTCCTCGCGGCGCACGATGTAGGCGCCCTTGCCGTCGGTCTCGGCGACCGCCTCGACCAGGCTCGTCCCGTGGTAGACCAGGCCCACGCCGTCGTCGGTGCAGTGCGTCTCGGGCAGGGTGCCGTCCGCGACGAGGGACTGGACGAGGGGGCGGCGCCGGGCCTCGCTGTCGTAGTGGACCCCGTTGCCGTAGGGCAGCAGGGCGAGGGCGTTGGTGACCGGGCGCAGCTCAGGGCCGAAGGAGTCGGTGGTGCCTCCGACATACCAGCAGATCGACCCGGCCGAGACTCCGCTGAGCACGACGCCCGACTCCCAGGCGCGACGGAACACCCGACCGAGCCCGTGCACGCGCCACACGGCGAGGAGGTTGGCGACCGAGCCGCCCTGGACCCACACGACGTCCTGGGTGTGCAGGTGGCCCTCGATGTCGTCGAGGTTCGGCATGGGGAACAGGTCGAGGGTCGTGATGTCGAAGCCGGCCACCCGCCCGGCCTGGTGGATGTCGTCGTTGCCGTGCCGCTGGTCGCCCGACGCGGTTCCGACGAACGTGAGCCGGGGCCGTCGGCCGGACACTCCCGACAGTGCGACGGCGTGGTGGACCAGGGCGTCGAACTCGATCCGGGTCCGGGTACCGAAGCGGTAGCCACCGGAGGTGGCGAGGATCGTCGGCTGGTCGGCAGGCATGGGCACCACCCTAGGTCCGCGGCTGTGGATAACCCGGCGGCCGGAGGTCCGTGATCGGCGACAGTGGGGGGATGTCGTGGCAGCAGCCGTGGGAAGCGCACCGGGACCCCGAGCCGCCCGAGGTGCCGGGGTACGAGGTGGGCGAGCTCATCGGGGTCGGGGCGAGCGCGGCCGTGTGGTCGGCGGTCCGGCGCGCCGACGGCGTGCTCGTTGCCCTCAAGGTCGTGCCGGGGGGTGCTCCGGCCGATGTCGACGCCGCCGTCCGCGAGCTCGCGGTCCTGCGGCGGCTGGCCTCCCAGCACCTGCTGGCCGTCCACGACGCCCTGGCGGTGGGCTCCGGGGACCTCGTTCTGGTGGTGGACCATCTCGCCGGGGGGTCGCTGCGGCAGGTGGTCCTCGCCCGTGGCCATCTCAGCCCCGAGGAGGCGGTGACGGTCCTCTCCCCGGTGGCGTCGGCCCTCGGCCGGCTGCACACCGGGGGTGTCGTCCATGGCGACGTCTCCCCGGGCAACGTGCTGCTCGACCGCTCCGGGCGCCCGGTCCTCGCCGACCTCGGCACGGCCCGGGTCACCGGCCTGCCCGTCGACGACGTGCACGGCACCGACGGGTTCGTCGCGCCGGAGGTGCTGGCGGGATCGGATCCGTCCCCGGCCGCCGACGTGTATGCCGTGGGCGCGCTCGGCTGGCTCTGCCTGACCGGCGAGGCCCCGGGGGTGGCGGCCCTGCGCGGCCCACTGGCCGGCATGGTCACCGCGCTTCGGCGGCAAGGGGGCGCCGACGAGCAGGCGCCGCTGGGGCCGGCCTACGAGTCGCTGATCGGCGTCGTCGAGCGGTGCCTGGCGACCGACCCCGCGCTGCGCCCGGAGGCCGTCGACCTCGCGCACGAGATCTTCGGCTGCGCGGTGCCCCAGCCCCTGCTCCTCGTGCGCGGCGACGACGAGGTGAGCGCCCTGACCCACCGGATCCGGGCCGTCGCATCGCCGCAGACCGTGACCGGCGACGCCCGGTCCCGTGCCCGGCACGGCCGTCCCCGGGTGCGCCGTCCCCGGGTACGCCGTCCCCTCGGGGGCGCGTGGACGCTGGCCGGCTCCCTCGCCCTGCTCCTGGCGGGTGTGCTCGTCGCCTCGGTGGTGGCTTCCCGCTCCAGCCGGGCAGCGGCTGAGCCCGGGACGCGGGCTCCGGCCGTGGCGACGACCGGTGCGACCGGGTCGACCGGCCCGGACCTGCTGACCGACCGGACCGCCGCGGGCACCGACCCGCGCGGCCTGATGTCCGCGCTCGCGGACCGCCGGGCCGTGGTGTGGATGGCCGGGGTCGCGGCCCGGCTCGGGGAGGTCGACGCCCGGGGCTCGGCCGCGATGCGGCGCGACACCTCGGCGCTGGCGCAGGCGCAACGCGAGGGGCTGCACTACCGGGGGCTGTCGTTCTCGGTGGGTGACACGGTGGCGGTGACGGCCTCGCGGGCGGCGGCCACGGTGCGCACCAGGGTGGACACCGCGGCATACGACGTGGTGTGGCCCAACGGGCACCGGACGGCGCGGCCGGCGAGCCCGGGCACGGAGGTCCTGGTCGACCTCGTGTGGACCGGGCAGGGCTGGCGGGTCGGCGACGTGCGCTCGGCCTCCCCCTGAGGGCGGGAGGCGACCGGGTCCGGTCAGGCGTCCCGGCGCAGGAGCCACGCCACTGCCCCGTCCAGGTCCTGGTGGGCGTACTCGAAGCCGCTCTCGGGCAGCCGTCGCCCCACGACCCGCTGGCTCGCGAGGATGCTGCCGGCGAACTCGCCGACCACCGCGTGCAGGGCGAACCCGGGAGCGGGCAGGACGGCGGGCCGGTGCAGGGCGGCGCCGAAGGCGCGGGCGATGTCCCGCTGGCGAGCGGGCTGCGGGCCGACGAGGTTGACCGGCCCGGTGAGGTCGGGGGAGTCGGCGAGGTGGACCAGTCCCCGCACCGCGTCCTCGAGGGTGATCCACGGCCAGAACTGGCGGCCGGTTCCGAGCGGCCCACCCAGCCCGAGCCGGGCCAGCCGCAGCAGCGGCGCCGCGGCGCCACCGTTGGGACTGAGGACGATGCCTGTCCGGGAGAACGCCACGCTGGCTCCGGCCTCGACGGCAGGGGCGGCGCAGGCTTCCCACGCGAGGACGACCTCGGTGAGGAAGCCCGCGCCGGCGGCGCTGTCCTCGGTGAGCTCCTCGTCGGCGCGGTCGCCGTAGAAGCCCACGGCCGAGCCGCTCACCAGCCGGACCGGGTGGTCGGCGTCGGCGACGGCCGCGGCCACGGCGTGGGTGGAGTCGGTCCGCGACGTCAGGATCGCGCTCCGGTACGACGGGGTCCACCGGTGGTCCCCGAGCCCGGCGCCTGCCAGGTGGACCACGGCGCTCACCCCGTCGAGGGCGGCCGGGTCCAGCCGGCGCGTGGCCGGGTCCCATCGCCGCTCGTCCGCCTCCCGCGGCGGGCGACGGACCAGCCGGACGACCTCGTCACCGCGCCCGCGCAGGCGCTCGACCAGCGCGGAGCCGATCAGCCCGGAACTGCCCGTGACGGCGATCCGCCGGGTCATCGGGCCGACCCGCGCCGGGTCACAGGCCGAGCGAGGCCTCGAAGGCCCCCTCCTCGAGACGGTGCTTCATCGTCGTGAGGAACCGCGCGGCCTCGGCGCCGTCGACGATGCGGTGGTCGTAGGACAGGGCCAGGTAGACCATCGAGCGGATCGCGATCGTCTCGCCGCCGTCCTGCGCCCCGACGACGACCGGTCGCTTGACGACCGCACCCGTGCCGAGGATCGCGACCTGCGGCTGGTTGATGATCGGGGTGTCGAACAGCGCCCCGCGGCTGCCGGTGTTGGTGATGGTGAACGTCCCGCCGGTGAGCTCGTCCGGCGTGATCCTGTTGGTGCGGGTGCGGTCGGCGAGGTCGGCGATGGCCTTGGCCAGGCCGGCGATGCTGAGGTCGCCGGCGT
>CAYPYK010000257.1:0-1213 GCA_964414665.1 uncultured Intrasporangiaceae bacterium
TGGACGCCCTCGGACTGGATTCGCTCCAGGCCATGACCGACGCCATCGTGCCCGGCTCGATCAAGTCCGGCGCGCCGCTGGACCTGCCCGACGCCATCACCGAGGAGGAAGCGCTGGCGCGCATCCGCGCCATCGCGAAAAAGAACACCGTCGCGCGCAGCTTCAACGGCCAGGGCTACTACGGCACGCACGTGCCAGCGGTGATCGCGCGCAACATCTTCGAGAACCCGGCCTGGTACACCGCCTACACGCCCTACCAGGCGGAGATCTCGCAGGGCCGCATGGAGGCGCTGATCAATTTCCAGACCATGGTCGCGGACCTGACCGGCATGGAGATCGCCAACGCCTCGCTGCTGGACGAGGCCACCGCCGCGGCCGAGGGCATGGCCCTGGCGCAGCGCAAGGCCAAGGCCAAGTCCAACGTGTTCTACGTCGCCGACGGCGCGCACCCGCAGACCGTCGAGGTGCTCACCACCCGCGCCGAGAGCCTGGAGATCGAGCTGCGCTTCGGCCCCGCCGCCGGCGCCGCCGAGGTCGAGTGCTTCGGCGTGCTGCTGCAGTACCCGGACACCCTGGGCCGCATCGAGGACCACGCCGCCCTGGTCGAGGCCGTGCACGAGCGCGGCGCGCTGGCGGTGGTGGCCACGGACCTGCTGGCGCTGACCCTGATCGCCTCGCCGGGCAGCTGGGGCGCGGACATCGTCATCGGCAACAGCCAGCGCTTCGGCGTGCCGCTGGGCTTCGGCGGCCCGCATGCCGGCTGGCTGGCCTGCCGCGACGCCTACAAGCGCAACATGCCCGGGCGCCTGATCGGCGTGTCCAAGGACGTGGAAGGCAACCCTGCCTACCGCCTGACCCTGCAGACCCGCGAGCAGCACATCCGCCGCGAGAAGGCCACCTCCAACATCTGCACCGCCCAGGTCCTCCTGGCGGTCATGTCGGCCATGTATGCCGTTTACCACGGGCCGCGAGGCCTGTGCGCGATCGGGGCCGAGGTCCACGCCAAGGCCATCGAGCTGGCCGAGTCTCTGCGGTCGGCGGGCTACGAGGTCGGCTCGCGGCCGTTCTTCGACACCATCTCGGTGTCTGCGCCCGGTCGGGCCGACGAGCTCGTGGCGGCCGCCGTCGAGCGGGGCGTCAACATTCGTCTCGTCGATGCCGACACGGTCACCCTCAGTGTCGACGAGACGACCGGCACCGACGACCTGTCCCG
>CAYPYK010000257.1:1223-4488 GCA_964414665.1 uncultured Intrasporangiaceae bacterium
CGGGTGTGCGCGGCCTTCGGCGCGACGCTCGGTGAGGCTCCGCAGGCGGAGCGCCCGGACTGGCCCGGGCACCTGCTCCGCACGTCGGACTACCTCACCCATCCGGTCTTCAGCAGCCACCACAGCGAGACGTCGATGCTGCGCTACCTGCGTCGGCTCGCCGACAAGGACTTCGCCCTCGACCGCGGGATGATCCCGCTGGGGTCGTGCACGATGAAGCTCAACGCCACCACCGAGATGCTGGCGCTGTCCTGGCCCGAGTTCGCCGACCTGCACCCCTTCGCCCCGGCCACGCAGACGCAGGGCATCCGGGCCGTCATCGACCAGCTCTCCGGGTGGCTCTGCGAGATCACCGGCTATGACGCCGTCTCGCTGCAGCCCAACGCCGGCTCGCAGGGCGAGCTGTCCGGCCTGCTTGCGATCGCGGCATACCATCGCGCCAGCGGTGACACGGACCGCCGGATCTGCCTCATCCCCGCCAGCGCTCACGGCACGAACGCGGCCAGCGCCGTCATGGCGGGCATGCAGGTCGTCGTCGTCGGCACCGACCCCGAGAGCGGCTCGATCGACCTGGCCGACCTGCGTGCCAAGGTCGACCAGCATCGTGACCGGCTGGCGGCGATCATGGTGACCTACCCCTCGACGCACGGCGTCTTCGAGGACACGATCACCGAGCTGTGTGCTCTCGTCCATGACGCCGGCGGACAGGTCTACGTCGACGGTGCGAACCTCAACGCGCTCGTCGGCGCCGCCCGGCCCGGTCGGTTCGGTGCCGATGTGTCGCATCTGAACCTGCACAAGACCTTCGCCATTCCGCACGGCGGCGGTGGCCCGGGCGTCGGTCCGGTCGCCTGCCGTGCGCATCTTGCGCCGTTCCTGCCCAACCACCCCCTCGACCCGGCCGCGGGGCCGGCGACCGGGGTGGGCCCGGTCGCGTCGGCGCCGTACGGCTCGGCATCCATCCTGCCCATCTCGTGGGCGTACCTCCGGCTGATGGGTGGCGCCGGGCTGGCCCGGGCGTCGCAGGTGGCGGTCCTCAACGCGAACTACATCGCGGCCCGGCTGCGGGACCACTTCCCGGTCCTCTATGCCGGGGTCGCCGGCCTGGTCGCCCACGAGTGCATCCTCGACGTCCGCGGCATCACCCATGACACCGGCGTCACCGTCGACGATGTGGCCAAGCGGCTCATCGACTACGGGTTCCACGCGCCCACCATGTCCTTCCCCGTGGCGGGAACCCTCATGGTCGAGCCCACCGAGAGCGAGGACCGCTACGAGCTGGACCGGTTCTGCGAGGCGATGATCGCCATCAAGGGCGAGGTCGACGAGGTGGGCGCGGGCTCGGTGTCCCCCGAGGAGAGCGTGCTGCGGCACGCGCCGCATACCGCCGCGTCCCTCGCGGGGGAGTGGAACCACCCGTACGACCGGAGCCGCGCTGCGTTCCCTCCCGGGGTGAGCGCGGACGGGAAGTACTGGTCACCGGTGCGGCGGATCGACCAGGCATACGGCGACCGCCATCTCGTCTGCGCCTGCCCGCCGCCGGAGGCCTTCGAGGGGTCGGTCGAGGAGTAGCCGCCGGGGAGCATCGCCCGGCCCCCGACCGCAGCGGCAGGCGAAGGCCGGCGTCCGGGCCGTGTGCAGCGTCGGGTCGAGGCGGCCGCTCAGGCGGCCGTCACGCCCTGGTCGGTGCGGACCGTGATGGTGCTGCCGGCCATCCCCTTGTGGACGATGACCTGGCTCGGGATCCGCGAGCGGAGCTCGGCGACATGGGACACGACGCCGACCGCCCGGCCGCCCTCACGAAGGCCGTCGAGAACGCCGAGGACCTGATCCAGGCTCTCGTCGTCGAGGGCGCCGAACCCCTCGTCCACGAACAGGGTTCGCAGGTCGAAGCCCCCCGCCTCCTCACGCACCGCCTCGGCCAGGCCCAGGGCGAGGGCGAGGGAGGCCATGAACGCCTCGCCGCCGGACAGCGTCGAGGTCTCCCGGTTGACACCCGTCCACTGGTCGAGCACCCGCAGCCCCAGGCCGCTGCGGGCCCCCCGCGCCGCGAGGTCGTCGGAGTGCTCCAGTCGGTACCGGCCGGAGCCCATGACGGCGAGGCGCTCGTTGGCGAGCTCGACGACCTTCTCGAGACGAGCGGCGAGGACGAAGGAGGTGAGCCGCATCCGCATGATGTTGTCGGGCCCGAGCCCGCCGACGGTGTCGGCCAGCTCCTTGAGCCGGGCGCGGCGGTCGAGCGCGGGGCCGAGCTCGGCGCAGCGCCGCTCGATCCCGGGCCGGAGTCGTTGGATGCCGCGTAGGCAGGCCGTCGTCCGGGTGTGGGCGTCCTGGGCGGCGAGGAGCGCCCCCTTGGCCTCCCGCTCGGCCGCGGCGAGGGCGGTGAGGTCGGCGGGGTGCGCCTGCTCGGCCTCGTCCAGTTCCGGGTCGGCGAGGCCGGCCCGGACGGTGGTGAGGTCGCGGATATGTGCCTGGGTGGCCTGGCCGAGCGCGGCCGTCTCCTCTCGGGAGAGCGCCGCGCCGATGACCTCGTCGAGGTCGGCGAAACCGGCCTCCCGCAGCGCCCCGTCAAGGTCGCGACCGGCCCGGGCGACCAGCGTTCTCGCATTCGTCAGCGCCTCGACCGCGGCGACGTGGTCGGTCAGACCCGAGCCGGCCGCCGCGTGGCTCCGGGCAAGCCGGCGAAGGGCAGCGTCGTCGACGGTGGTGGTTCCGGAGACCGACCGCCGTCCACCGGTTGGCGCCGCCGGGCAGGGGCAGCGATCGGCGTGGTCGTCGAACGCCTGGGCGAGGGTCGTCGTGATCGTCGCCACCTCCGTGGCGAGCTCGGTCACCACGCCGTCGAGCCGGGCCCGCTCGGTCCCGATCGCCGCGGAGCGCTCGGCGCCGGACTGCCGCGTGGCCGCGGCTTCGGCCAGCCCGGTCCGGGCCTCCGCCAGGGCGTCTGCCGCCGCCCGGGCGGCAGCCAAGGCCGACCGGGCGGCCGCCAGGTCCCTCTCGAGGGCGGCGGCATCGACATCCTCGCCCAGCCGGGCATGCAGATCCGCCACCAACGCCAGCCGGGCGGAGATCTGGACCTCGAGCTCGTGGTGCGCGGCGTGTCGACCGGCGGCCTCGTCCTGGGCCGCGGCCACGGCCACGGCGGTGACCGGGTCGGTGGACGTGGCGGGCCTGGGGTGCTCGGGAGACCCACACACCGGGCAGGGTGCGCCGTCGCTGAGCGAGCCGGCGACCAGTTTTTGGCCGAGTTCGGTCAGCGTCGCGG
>CAYPYK010000258.1:0-4471 GCA_964414665.1 uncultured Intrasporangiaceae bacterium
CGACTGGCGGATCACCGCGGAGCTGGACCTCCCCGCGACCGACGAGGCCGGCGAGGTCGTGCTCGTCACGACCGGCCTTTCCCCCGCCTGACGCCGACTCCGGAGCCTGGGAGCCCGTTCGGCGCGGCCGTGGGCCGGGACGGCGTCGCGTGGGGCGGCAGCTCCTCGACGCCGACTACGCCCCGGTCCGCCTGGGCCGGCCCGTCGCGAGCCCCGGCTGTGGCTGCCCGAACACTGGACGAACTGGGCTTCAGGCCTGGCGCGTCGGGGGATGCCAGAGGTCCCACAGCCGTTGGATAGAGTCGCTGGTCGTGAGGTCCGGGGCATGGGTCAGATGAGCCGACGGCGAGCGGTCTTCTTGGACGTCGACGGCACGTACGCCTCCCACGGCGTTGTCCCACCGGGTCACGTGGGGGCGGTGCGGGCGGCGCGATCCGCCGGCCATCTCGTCTTCCTGTGCACCGGCCGGCCGAGGTCGATGGTGCCCGAACGGATTCTCGAGGCCGGCTTCGACGGGTTGGTGGCTGGTGCGGGCGGCTACGTTCTGGTCGGCAACGAGGTGCTCGCCGACCGTCGGTTTCCGGCGGACCTTGCCGCGCGGGTGGTGGCCAGCCTCGACCATCATGGCGTCGCCTACCTCCTCGAGGCTCCCGACGCGCTGTACGGACCGCCCGGTGTGGGGGCTCGGCTCACCTCTCTGCTGGCTGGCCTCCTCGGTGGCGCTGGGGGAAGCCAGGAGGGGCCCCGGGACATCCTCGACGTGCTGCAGACGTCGACCGACCTCAGCGGTGCCTCGTTCGGCAAGGTGACGTGCTTCGACACGCCTGTGCCGGTGGGAGAGCTGGCCGCCGAGATGGGCGACTCCGTGGCGGCCCTGCCGAGCTCCATCCCCGGCATGGGCGACTCCTCCGGTGAGCTGTTCATGGCCGGGGTGAACAAGGCGCTCGGCATCCAGGTCGTCGTCGAGCGCCTGGGCCTGGCCCGGACGGATGTCATCGGCATCGGCGACGGGCCCAACGACATCGAGATGATCGAGTATGCCGGTGTCGGCGTGGCGATCGAGGGCGCGGACGAGCAGGTGCTGGCGGTCGCCGACCGGACGGCGGCAGGCCCCGAGGGTGAGGGCCTTGTCGCAGCGTTCGCCGCACTCGGGCTCCTCTGAGCGTCCGAGAGTCAGGGCGGGTCCTGCGCCGTATGGTGTCAGCCGCTGGTCGGCCAAGCCCTCGCGGGTGGCGTACGAGGGTGACCCTCGCTGCTGGTTTGTTCAGGCGGTGGGCTCGCCGGGGGTGGCGGGCCGGGCGACCTCCTGAGCTCAGCTGGGGGCGAGGGCCGCGCGGGTGCGGGTGAGAGCGTCGGGGCCGACGTTGTGGCGCTGTTCGGCCCAGGTCAACCAGCCGTTCCGGCTACTCCGATTCGTACTTGAACGACAGTTGGAGCTTGGTCCGGTAGACCAGTTCCCCGCCGTCACCAACGACGACGTCGTGCTTGGTCACCTCGGCCACCCGGATATCACGCACCGATCCCTGCGCTGTCGCGATGGCCTCGGCCGCCGCCTCCTCCCAGGAGGAGGAGCTCGTCCCGATCACATCGATCACGCGGTACACGCTCATGACGACCTCTCATCGCTCTAGTGGACCGTGTCAATGATTGTCGCTCCCGTTGGATCTGTCCATGGTGTCGAATCCGCCAGCAGTCCCTGCCCGTCGGCCTGCGCAAAGCCCGCCCGCCACCACCAACCCCGACCCAGCGCCGGACCGCCACAACAGTTGAGGTCAGCTCAGCAGCCGCGGGTCTCGTGCGGGCAGTCCTCGCGGCTAGGGGACGAGCTTGTCGAACCAGCGCAGCGTGCCGCCGATGTGCCTGTTCCGGTACCACCCTCGGCGTATCACCTCGGCACGCAGCGTACGGATCCGACCCCGGGCGAACGCGGCTGGTCCTCGTTTCCCTTCGTCCTCGATCTCCCATGCCTGCTGGTGCACGTAGTGGGCGCACTGAAGACAGAGATGCACCTCGGGGTGGTTTTCGAGCTGGACCATCCGGTCGGGCGCGTCGGTGGTGTCACAGCACCAGCACTGAACCCTCCCGCTGTGGTTCACGTCGATGGCGGTGACGTTCGGTTCGGCGCTCACTGGTCGATTGTGCACGCCCGATTCGGCCCGGGGAAGAGCTCAACAGCGGTCTGTCATCGGTGCACGAGCCCGCTGTGGGCACTCGCGTCACACCGCGATACGGCCGGGGCCTACCGCCGCCTCAGGGGTTGTGTGCTCCGTCCAGCGCTGCCCCACCGGCGCGACGGCGTATGCCACGCCGCGTATCCTGGAGCTGCTGGACGGCGGTGGGGCCCGCCGACAACCGCGGACGACGCCGATGGCCCCTACCCACGAGCGGTAGGAGAGCGTCGTGACCCACGCCCCTCTCGACCAGGCCCTGGCCATCCTGCGGGCCTTGTGCGACCCCTCCCGGGCGACCGGGGTCGACGACCTGAGCCGGCGGTTGGAAGCCGGCGTGGTGCGGCTCCTCCTCGTCGGCGAGGCCAAGCGCGGAAAGTCGACGCTCGGCAACGCCCTCCTCGGACGCGAGGTCCTCCCGTCCGGAGTCACCCCGGTGACGGCCCTGCCGACGACCGTCTCGGCGGGGACCCCGGAGCGGGTCGACGTCGGCTTCGTCGACGGGCGCCGTGAGCAGGTCCCGGTCGCCGACCTCGGCGCCTATGTCACCGAACGCGAGAACCCCGCCAACACCAAGGGCGTCGACGGAGTCGAGGTGGTCCTGGAGACTGGCCTGCCGTCGCCGGGGATGCAGATCGTCGACACCCCCGGCGTCGGGTCGGTCTTCACCCACAGCACCGACGAGGCCACGGCGGCCCGGGACCGGATGGACCTCGCGCTCTTCGTACTCACCGCAGACCCGCCGCTCTCGGCCTCCGAGGCTGCCCTGCTCACCGAGGTCCGCACCCAGGCGGTGGCGACGTTCGTCGTCCTCAACAAGGCCGACCGGCTCGCTCCGGCCGAGCTCGTCGAGACCCTGGGCTTCCTCCGCTCAGAGCTGCCCGGGATCGACGTGCTCCCCTGCTCCGCCCGAGACGGCCTCGACGCCCGGCTGGCCGGCGACGACACGGCGTACACCGCGAGCGGGATGGGTGCCGTCGCCGACGCCGTCGCTCAGCGGCTCACCCATCGCGGACGAGAGGACCTCGACGCCAGCATCGCGGCGGCCGCCCGGCGCGTCGTCGACTCCCTCGCTGACGAGACCGACGTGACCCTGGCAGCCCTGGAGGCCCGAACCGTCGCCCGCCGCGACCAGGTGGCGGCCTTCCGGGCCACCCTCGACGCCCTCCCCGGCGTGGCGAGGGGAGCCACCTCACGCGTGCGGTGGATGCTGGACGATCTGCTCGGCGAGCTGACCGACGCCGCCGCCGAGTCCGTCGCCCGGCTCACCCAGCAGACCGGCGCCGTCGTCGACGACGTACTGGCACTCCCCTACGACACTGACGGCGAGGCCGGTCGCCTTCGTGAGCAGGGCGAGCAGCGACTCCAGGACGTGGTCCGCGACGGCGTGAGCTCTCGCCGGCAGGAATGGGCCGCCCTGGTGACCAGCCGGCTCGGCGAGATTGCCGCAGACGAGCAGCGACACCTCGACGACGCCTCCCACGTCGTGCAGGACTCCGCTGAACGAGACCTCGGCATCCGGCTGCGCCTGCCGCCGCTGACCATCGCCCTCCCCGATCAGAGCCGGTTCCGCTTCGACTTCGCCGACCCGGTCGGCTGGCAGGCCCCCTTCGCCGAAGCCCTCCGCCGCCACGCCCCCGCCCCACTCGCCCGCCGGCGCGCCGCGAAGGACCTGCGTCGCCGAGTGGTGGACCTGCCCGACAAGCACGTCGGCCGGGCCCGCCACGACCTCGACCAGCGCCTCACCGACGCCGGCCGAGCACTCACCTCCGCCATCGCCACCGCCTACCTTGACCTCGGCACCGGGCTGACCAAGGCCCTCGACGCCGCCGACACCGCGACCACCCGCACTCTGACGGAGGTCGGCGCTCAGCGACGGATGCTGCTCAGCCGCCAACGGGACCTCGCTGACCTCACCGCGACCCTCGACCAGGGGGGCGTCCCGGCATGAGCGGTCCCGAGCAGGGCGGCCCCACCGCACCCGGGCACGGCTCGCCTCCGGCGGCTACCTCGTCACCGCCGCACCCCACCGCCGCAGCCACCGCCTCGGTGCACGACGCGGCCACCGCGCCGGCCTGAGGGCGTGGGCCAGGTCGGAGCAGGCGCCGGACTCTTCCGGTGCCGTCAGGCCACGCCGCCGTACCCCTCGGCGTGGTCGCTCGCGAAGCGATCGGTGAGCCAGTCCTCGTCGGCGGGCTGGGCGATCCCCCGGGCGCGCAGCAGCGCCACGGCGCGAAGGCCGGAGGCGTGTCGGGACTGCTCGGCGATCCGCCCGAGCGAGGCGCCGACGACCTCCGACTGCC
>CAYPYK010000259.1:0-4377 GCA_964414665.1 uncultured Intrasporangiaceae bacterium
GTGTACACCGCGCTCATCCTCTTCTTCACGTTCTTCTACGTGTCGATCACGTTCAACCCCATCGAAGTCGCCGACGACATGAAGCGGTATGGCGGCTTCATCCCGGGTATCCGTGCCGGGCGACCCACGGCCGAGTACCTCGCGTACGTCCTCAACCGGATCACCGTGCCGGGAGCGATCTACCTGGCGATCATCGCGCTCATCCCGCTCATCGCCCTGGTAGTGGTGAACGCCCAACAGAACTTCCCCTTCGGTGGCACGTCGATCCTCATCGTCGTGGGCGTCGGCCTCGAGACCGTCAAGCAGATCGAGGCCCAGCTCCAGCAGCGCCACTACGAAGGGTTCCTCCGGTAACAGGAAGGCAGTTCGCAGATGCGCGTCATCATCCTGGGCCCGCCCGGCGCGGGCAAAGGCACCCAGTCCCAACGCATTGCGGCGCACTACGCCATCCCGGCGATCTCGACCGGCGACATCTTCCGGGCCAACATCGCGAACGAGACCCCCCTCGGCCGGCAGGTCAAGGACATCCTCGCCTCCGGCGGCTACGTCACCGACGAGGTGACCAACGCGGTCGTCGAGGACCGCATCGCCCAGGACGACTGTCGGCCGGGGTTCCTCCTCGACGGCTACCCGCGGACGCTGCCCCAGGTGGCGGCGCTCGACGACATGCTCGCGGCCCACGGCCAGGCCCTGGAGCGCGTCCTCGAGCTCGTCGTCGACGACGACATCGTCGTGGACCGGTTGCTGGCGCGCGCCCAGGTCGAGGGTCGCTCCGACGACACCGAGGAGGTCATCCGCGACCGGATGGCGATCTACCACCGCGAGACGGCGCCGCTGGCCGAGACCTACGCCGGACGCGGCCTCCTGGTCCAGGTCGACGGGCTGGGCGAGGTCGACGAGGTCACCGACCGCGTCGTCGCCGCGCTCGGGTGATGGGGCTGTTCTCCAGAGAGCGGATCCAGGGCAGGTCCCCGCAGCAGATCCTCGCCATGCGGGCCGCCGGGCTTGTCGTCGGGCGGACCCTCGAGCTGCTCCGTGAGCACGTCCGCGACGGAATGACCACCGGTGAGCTCGACGTCGTCGCCGAGCGCGCCATCAGCGATGCCGGCGCGGTGCCCAGCTTCCCACTCGTGCCCGGCTACCACCACACGCTGTGCACCAGCGTCAACGAGGAGATCGTCCACGGCATCCCGGGCGGCCGGGTGCTGCGTGACGGGGACCTGTTGTCCATCGACTGCGGCGCCGTGCTGGACGGCTGGCACGGTGACGCGGCGATCTCCGTCGTCGTCGGGGGGCGCGGCACCGCTCGGCCGCAGGACCTCGGGCTCGTGGACGACACCGAGGACTCCCTGTGGGCCGGGATCGGCGCACTCGCCGTCGGGCAGCCCCTGTATGCCGTGGGCGCGGCCGTCCAGGACAGCCTTGCCGCCGCGGGGGCGCGACGGGGTCGGGAGTACGGGATCGTCGAGGACTACGTCGGCCACGGCATCGGCACCGAGATGCACATGGATCCCCAGGTGCCCAACTATCGGGTCCCCGGCAGGGGGCCACGGGTCGTGCCCGGGGCCACGCTGGCCATCGAGCCGATGGTGACCCTCGGCGCTCAGGACAACGACGTGCTCGATGACGGCTGGACCGTCGTCACCATCGACGGCGCCCGCGCCGCCCACTGGGAGCACACGGTCGCCGTCACGGACCAGGGCCTGTGGGTGCTGACCGCCCTCGACGGCGGGCAGTCCCGCCTCGCCGCCACCGGGGCGGCATACGCCCCGCTGGCCTGACCGCCCGTCCGCCCGCGGGGCGGCCGGACGGCTGGGCCGGACCGGGGAGTGTGCGTGATCTCTCGCCTCCCCGGGGTCCTCGCAGCGAAGCCCCCGAACGCGTCGACTAGGGTTTGGGGTGGGTCGCCCGGCGCCGGCCGGGGGCGGGCCCGCTGGCTGCGAAGAGGAGCAGGGATGACCGACTCACCAGAGCCGCGCGGGCTTGCGCTCGCCGAGGGGTTCCCCCGCAAGAGCCACGCCGACTGGGCCGAGCTGGCTCGGGGGGTCGTCAACAAGTCGCGTGCCGAGGGCCACAAGCTGAGCACCGACCAGGCCGAGGACGCGCTCCGCTCACACCTGGCGGGCGACCTCACGATCGACCCGCTCTACACCCGCCCCGAGCACCCGCGTCCGCTGGGCTACCCCGCCGCGATGCCGTTCACCCGCGGCCGGGTCGCCCCCGACCGGGACCGGCCCTGGGACGTGCGGGCCCTGCACGAGCACCCCGACCCGGCCGTCACCACCGCAGCCGTCGCTGACGATCTCGAGCACGGCGTCACCTCGCTCTGGCTCAAGGTGGGGTCCGACGGCATGGCCGCCGGCGACGTCGCCACGGCCCTCAACGACGTCGACCTGGGGGCGGTCCCCGTCGCCGTGTCCTCCGCCGAGGACCAGGCCGCTGCCGCCAACGCGCTGCTCGCCGTCCTGGACTCCGCAGGCTCCGTCGCGCCGGGCGGCAGCCTCGGCTTCGACCCCATCGGCTTCGCTGCCCGGCGCGGCGGCACTGCCGACCTCACCAGCCTGGCGGCGGCCGTCCTGGCGCTCGGCCGCCACCCGGGGACGCGCGCCGTCACCGTCGACGCGACCGTCTACCACGATGCGGGAGCCAGCGCCGTCGACGAGATCGCGTTCGCCGTGGCCACCGGTGTCGCCTACCTGCGCGCACTCGAGGAGGCCGGGGTGAGCCCGGCCGACGCCTTCGGGCAGGTCGAGTTCCGGATGGCCGCCTCCGCCGACCAGTTCCTCACGACCGCTGCACTGCGGGCCCTGCGCCGCCTGTGGGCCCGGGTCGGCGAGACGAGCGGCGTGCCCGAGTCCGGCCGGGGTGCCGTCACCCACGCCGTGACCTCGTGGCGGATGCTCACCAGGGACGACCCGTGGGTCAACGTCCTGCGGGGCACCCTCGCGTGCTTCGGCGCTGCGGCCGGCGCGGCCGACGCGATCACCGTGCTGCCCTACGACACGGTCGCCGGGCTGCCGGAGCGATTCTCGAGGCGGCTCGCCCGCAATACCTCGGTCGTCCTCGCCGCCGAGTCCCATGTCGGTGCGGTCGCCGACCCGGCCGGGGGCTCCTGGTACGTCGAGTCGCTCACCGACGACCTCGCCCATCGGGCCTGGGGGGCCCTCCAGGAGCTCGAGCGGGGCGGCGGGATCGTCGTCGCACTGGCCGCGGGGACGGTGGCCGACCTGATCGCCGAGACGAGCGCTGAGCGGGCCGAGGCCCTGGCCGAACGCGCCCAGCCCATCACCGGCGTGAGCATGTTCCCGCTCACCGGTGGGACCACCCTCGAGCGCACCCCCCGCGCGGCGTTGCCACCGGCACAGGACGGGCTCGCCCCGCACCGCGACGCCGAGGTCTTCGAGGCGCTGCGCGACCGCAGCGCGGCATACGCCTCGGCCCACGGGCACGCTCCCACGGTCGTGCTCGCTGCGCTGGGCGCCCGCCGCGCCTTCGGCGCCCGCCAGGCCTTCGCCACCAACCTGCTCGCCGCCGGCGGCATCGACGGCCCGACGGTCGAGTCCGGCGACCCCGTCGAGGTGGCCGCGGCCGCCCGGGCGGCCGAGACCCCCTACGTCGTCCTCGCCTCCTCGCCCAAGGGGTATGCCGCCCACGCGGCCGCCATGGTCGCCGGGCTGCGTGAGGCCGGGGTCGGACACGTGCTCGTGGCAGGACGGGCCCGTGAGCTCGGTGCGGATGCCCCACCGACCGACGGGGAGTTGCGCGTCGGCACCGACGTCGTCGCCGTCCTCGGCTCGGTTCTCGACACGCTCGGTGCACCGAAGGGAGCCACCCGATGAGCGCCATCCCCGACCTCACCACGGTCGACCTCGGCGACGGTGCCCCGTCACCCGGTGCCGCCGCGCGCTGGGCAGCTGCTCTCGCGGCCCTGCCCGGTGGCGGGGGACGCTGGTCGACCCCCGAGGGCATCGACGTCCCGCCGCTGTTCACCGACGCCGACCTCGAGGGCCTGGACTTCCTCGACACCATCCCGGGGGTGCCGCCCTACCTCCGCGGTCCGTACCCGACGATGTACGTCAACCAGCCCTGGACGATCCGCCAGTACGCCGGTTTCTCCACCGCCGAGGACTCCAACGCCTTCTACCGGCGCAACATCGCCGGTGGCCAGAAGGGTCTGTCCGTCGCGTTCGACCTCGCCACCCACCGGGGCTACGACAGCGACCACCCGCGGGTCGAGGGCGACGTCGGCATGGCGGGCGTCGCGATCGACTCGATCTACGACATGCGCACCCTGTTCAGCGGCATCCCGCTGGACCAGATGACGGTGTCGATGACGATGAACGGCGCCGTCATCCCGGTGCTCGCGCTCTACGTCGT
>CAYPYK010000260.1:0-4332 GCA_964414665.1 uncultured Intrasporangiaceae bacterium
GCGCGGGGTGGTTGCAGACCTGCTTGAGCTTGGTCATCGTCGCGAGGACGTTGCCCCGGCGTTCGATGCCGGTGCTCGTCTCGATCCGCCGCATCATCTCGTCGACGACCGACTGGTACAGCGACGCCTGTTCGGTGGTCAGCCGGTAGTGCTGCTTGATCTCGATCTTCTCCGGGAGGTCGTCGATGATCGAGGGGTCGGTCTTGACCCGGCGCAGCAGGTAGGGGCGGGTGACGGTCCGCAGCCGTTGCGCGGGCTCGGTCTGGCCATGACGCTCCACCGGGACGGCGTACCGGGCGCGGAAGAGCTCGGCCGAGCCGAGGATGCCGGGGTTGAGGAAGTCCATGATCGACCACAGCTCCGAGAGCCGGTTCTCCATCGGGGTGCCGGTCAGCGCCACCCGGTGGCCGGCCTCCAGCCGGCGCACGGCGCGGGCCGAGCGGGACAGGCTGTTCTTCACCGCCTGCGCCTCATCGAGCACGACCCGCTCCCAGGGGTATGCCGCGAGCTCGTCGATGTCGCGGGTCGCCGTGTGGTAGGTGGTCACGACGAGGTCGGCGTCCTCGAGGTGGTCCTCCAGGTCCGCTCCGTGTCGGCGGCCCGGCCCGTGGTGCGCGTAGGTCCGCAGGCGTGGCGCGAACCGGGCGGCCTCGCGCTGCCAGTTGCCGACGAGCGACATCGGGCACAGCAGCAGGGTGGGCCGGGCGTCGGGACGCTCGCTGCGGTGGTGTGCCTCGAGCGCGAGCAGCTGGATGGTCTTGCCCAGGCCCATGTCGTCGGCGAGGCAGGCGCCGAGCCCGAGGTCGGACAGGAACGCCAGCCAGGACAGCCCGCGATGCTGGTAGGGGCGCAGGTCGGCCTCGAAGCCCGGGGGCGTGGCCAGCGGTTGCAGCACGTGCTCGGCCGATCCGGCGAGGAGGTCGCCGAGCGCGCCGTCGGCGTGGATCGAGGTGACCGGCAGCGGAGTGTCGAGGTCGTCGGGGTGGCTGGCGGCGAGGGCGATGACCTCGGCTGCCGTCGTGGGCCGCTCGGGCTGGCGGTCGAGGAACGCCAGGCCGCGGCGCAGGTGCTCGGGGTCGACGGCCACCCACTGCCCCCGCAGCCGCACCAGGGGGGCCTTCGTCGCGGCGAGCGCGGCCAGCTCCTCCTCGGTCAGCACGTCGTCCTCGATCGCGAGCCGCCATTGGAAGTCGACCAGAGACTCCCGGCTGAACCGCCCACCGGTCACGACCCCGTCCGTCGGGGTGTAGGCGGAGCCGCGCAGGCCGAGGCGGCGCCGATCCGCCCACCAGGACGGGAGCAGCACCCCGAACCCGGCCTGGTCCAGGACCGCGGCCCTGGCGGTCAGGAAGTCGTAGGTGCCCACGGTGTCGAGGTCCATCGCCGCCGGGCGGGGGCTGCGCAGCGCGCCCACGATGGCCGGGAAGATCGTGCTGGCCCGGCCGAGCTCGGCCAGGAGCAGCTCGTCGGGGCGGTCCATCCATCGGCCGAGCCCGTCGCCGCCGGCCCACACCTGCTCGGCCGGCACGAGCAGGCTGGGGTCCTCGATCGACTGCAGCCAGAACTCGAGCCGCCAGCCGTCGGCGCCACCGCCGGCGGGGGCTTCCGGGCCGCCGGCCGCCTCGCCTGGTGGTTCCTCGCCCGCCGCCGCGTCGCCCAGGTCGTAGCCGACGCCCTCCGCCGCCGGCTCGGTGAGGCGGAAGGTCAACCGTGCCGGTCCGGTGGGGCCGACCCCGAACGCCGTCCACGGCTCGAGTGCGTGGACGATGCCGGCGACCTCCTCGGCCTCGGCCTCGAACCGGGCGTCGGCGCTGGTGAGCGACGCGAGCCAAGCCTCCGCGGCCGGCGTACGTCTCGGCGGGCGGCCCCGTCGCCGCGGGAGGAGGACGGTGCCGGAGAGCCGGTCGCGCACCACCGCATCGGTCAGTGCGGCGACCGTCTCGGTGACCAGGTCGGCCGGGCTCCGTCCAGAGGTGTCGTGGGGTCCGGCCGCCTCGGCGCGGCATACTGGTGGCATTGCGGCCGTCAGCGCGTGCATGGCCACGATGTCGGGGCCTTGGAGGACAGGCCTCCAGCGGCCGGTGGGTGGCGTGTCGTCGGTGCCGGGCTCGACGCAGGGCAGCACCCGCCCGCGTTCGGCGAGGTCACGGGCGACGGTGGCGACCTCGGCCAGGTAGTGCATCGAAGCGCCGTAGCGCGCCTCGACGACGGGCAGCTCGAGGACGGCCAGCGCCGACCGCGGGTCGACGCAGAGCACCGGCACGGTCCACGGAAGGAGCAGCGCATCATGCCCGGTCTCGCGCCGAGGCTGGAGGCGGACCAGCTCCGGGGAGTCCAGCGGCGAGCGCCGCGCGGACGGCAGCAGCAGGGTCGCCACGTCGGCCGTGCCCGGGGCCACCTCCGATAGCACGTCGGCCAGGTCCTCGGTGGCGGTGGCGAACGGATGCGGCCGGGCACTGCGCACCGCCTGGCTCGGGCTGGTGACGGCCGGCTCTGAGTCCTCCGCCCACAGGCATAGCCCCCGGTTGGCGGACCAGAAGCCGTGCACCACCAGCATTCGGGCCCTCGTTTCGCGGTTGTCCTTGCGCCGTCACCCCGACCCTATCCAGTGCGCTGACCGTCCCGGGCTCCGCCCACCGACCGTGTCGGCCGACCGAGTATGCGGGACCTGAGGGTCACCGACCGAGCAGCGCCAGAGGCGCGACGGCGACCCCGTCGGCTCGGCGGCATGCGGAGCGGCTGGTCGTGACGGGCCGCGCCTGCGCGGCGGGCGCGGGCTGCGAACACGGATCCAGGGGCGCGGCGGGAAGAGGAGCCGTCCGCCGGGGGTTGGCAGGGGGGACACCCGGCTCCGAAAGGCCTCCCTGACCATGCCCAGCCCCGCACCCCGTCCGACCGGCCCCCGTGAGGTCCGCCTCGTCTCCCGCCCGGTCGGCTGGCCAACGCACGACGACTTCGAGCTGGCCGACAGTGAGGTCCCCGAGCTCGCCGACGGCCAGATCCGGGTGCGCAACGTGGTCATGTCCGTCGACCCGTACATGCGCGGCCGGATGAGCGCGGCCAGGTCGTATGCCGCCCCGTACGCCCTCGGAGAGGCGATGCTGGGCGGCGCGGTCGGGGTCGTCGAGGAGTCCCGCGCCGAGGAGTTCGCCCCGGGCGACCACGTCCTGCACGGTCTCGGCTGGCGCGAGGTCGCCGTGCTCGAGGGCTCCGCCGCCCGCGTCGTCGACGCGGTCGCCGCGCCGGCCTCGGCATACCTCGGCGTGCTCGGGATGACCGGGCTCACGGCATACGCCGGGCTCACCCGGATCGCGGCACTGACCGAGGGCGACGTCGTCTTCGTCTCCGGGGCCGCGGGGGCGGTCGGCGGCGCCGTCGGCCAGGCCGCCAAGGCCCTCGGCGCCTCCCGCGTCATCGGCAGCGCCGGGTCGGCGGAGAAGGTGCGCCACGTCGTGGAGGACCTCGGCTTCGACGCCGCGTTCAGCTACAAGGACGGGCCCGTCTCCGCCCAGCTGCGCGAGGCCGCGCCGGACGGCATCGACGTCTACTTCGACAACGTCGGCGGCGACCACCTCGAGGCCGCGATCGGGTCGCTGCGGCGGGGCGGCCGGGTCGCGGTCTGCGGGATGATCTCGGTCTACAACGACACCGAGCCCGCGCCCGGGCCGCGCAACCTCGCGCGCCTGATCCAGACCCGGGGCCGCATCCAGGGCTTCCTGGTCGGCGACCACTTCGACCTCGCCGCCGAGTATGCCGCCACAGCGGCCGGTTGGCTCGCCGACGGCAGGCTGTCGTTGCGGGAGACCTCGGTCGACGGGATCGAGAATGCCGTCGACGCCTTCCTCGGCGTCCTGCGTGGCGAGAACACCGGGAAGATGGTCGTGCGCCTCTGACGCTTCGGTGCTCGTGCTCGCCGTGGAGCTGGATGCGGTCGGCATACCCCGTTGCGGGCCGGCTACAGGCGCCCTCCGGCGTGGCCGGGGTCCCCGGACAGCTTCTGGCTGAAGTAGATCGGGATCACGGACAGGACCACCAGGATGGCCGCCACGACGTTGACGACCGGTGCCTGGTTCGGGCGGAACAGGTTCTGGAAGATCCAGATCGGCACGGTGGTCACCCCCGGTGGCGCCGTGAACAGGGTGACGACGATCTCGTCGAAGGACAGCCCGAACGCGAGCAGCGCCCCGCCGAGCATGGCTCCGCGCAGCAGCGGGAGGGTGACCAGCCGGAACGTCATGAAGCTGTCCGCCCCGAGGTCCATCGACGCCTCCTGCGGACTGGTCCCGGTGCGGCGCAGCCGGGCGGTCACGTTGTTGTAGACGACAACGATGC
>CAYPYK010000261.1:0-4309 GCA_964414665.1 uncultured Intrasporangiaceae bacterium
CGAGAGCAGGGTCTCGCCCATGACGCCGGCACCGAAGATCGCAACCGTTCCCATGTTCGCAGAGTATGCCGCCTCGCCGGGACGATCCGGCGCAGCCTCCGCACCGTCGGGGGGCTGACCGCGTCCCCCTCGTTCGTCTGGGGGCTGCTGTGCGGTCTGGTGGCGGCCCTCGCGGTCGCCGCGGTCGCGGAGCGTCGGCGACGGCGCGCGGTCGACCTCGTCGCCGACGACACCTTCGAGGACTGAGCCGGTCAGCCGCGGCTGAGCAGGGAGCGCACGAAGAACATCGTGTTGGCCGGGCGCTCGGCCATCCGGCGCATGAGGTAGCCGTACCACTCGTCCCCGAAGGGGAGGTAGACGCGCATCTGGTGCCCCCGGTCGGCGATCCTTGTCTGTTCGAGCGGACGCACGCCGTACAGCATCTGGAACTCGTAGGTGTCCGGGGTGCGGTGGTGGTGCGCGGCCAGGGCGCGGGCGATCTCGACGAGTCGCGGGTCGTGGGTGGCGACCATCGGGTAGCCGTCGCCGGCCATCAGGATCTTCAGGCACCGGACGAAACCGAGGTCGACATCGTCGGTGTCGGTGAGGGCCACCGACCCGGGCTCCTTGTAGGCGCCCTTGCACAGCCGTACCCGGCTCCCCTCACCGGCGAGGTCGCGGCAGTCCTGCTCGCTGCGCCGCAGGTAGGCCTGGATGACGGCGCCGACCCACGGGAAGTCGGCCCGGAGCTCACCCAGCACCGACAGCGTCGAGTCCGTCGTCGTGTGGTCCTCCATGTCCAGGGTGACGGTCGTCCCGGCCACCTGGGCGGCCACGCAGATGGCGCGGGCGTGCTCGAGGGCGATCTTCTCGCCGTCACGGGGGAGCTTCTGGCCGAGGGCGCTGAGCTTGACGCTCACCTCGGCGGCGCCGAACTGGGACAGGTCGTGGGCGGAGAGTGCGCGCAGCAGCTGGACGTAGGTCTCGCGGTTCCGCTCCGCCTGGCCGGTCTCGGTGACATCCTCGCCGAGATGGTCGATCGTCACGAGCCGGTTCGTCGCGCGCAGCTCGGTCGCGGCGCGGACGGCGTCCTCGATCGCCGTGCCCGGGACGTAGCGCCCGACGACCGACCGGCTGACCGGCGCCCGCTCGATCGTGCGACGGACGAGATCGGACTCGGCCAGCTGGAGCATGCCGTCACGCAGCAGGTCACTGGGTTCCACACTCGCAGCGTAGACGGGTCCTGACCCCGCGTCTCAGGGGGTCGGTCACCGATGCCGCGTCCTCGGGCGGCATACCTCCTGGGCCGGACGACGCCGAACGGGGTGCGGCCTCGCCGGTGGGTCAGGCGGGCGTCGCGAGGTGGAGGCGCGCGAAGGCGAGCGCCTCGGCGAGATCCACCTCCCGCCGCTCGTCGTCGAGCCGGCGGGTGCTCACCTCGACGATGACGGACCCGGCGAACCCACTCGCCGCGAGCGTCTCGAGGACGGCGCCGCAGGGTTGGCCACCCCGGCCCGGGACGAGGTGCTCGTCCTTGCTCGAGCCGGTGCCGTCGGCGAGATGGAGGTGGGCGAGCCGAGGCCCGAGGGCCCGGACCATCGCCATGGCGTCCGACCCCGATGTCGCGGTGTGCGACAGGTCGAGCGTGACGTGGTCGTACGGCTGCGTCACCGGGTCCCAGTGCGGCAGGTAGGCCTCCATCTCCCGGTTCCGCGCGCGCCACGGGTACATGTTCTCGACGGCGAGATGGACCCCGCTCCGGGCCTCCCGGCGGGCCACCCCCTCGATGAACTCCTCGGCATACTCGCGCTGCCACCGGAACGGCGGGTGGAGGACGACCGTGTCGGCACCGACCTCCTGCGCGAGCTCCACGGACCGGTCGATCTTGTCCCACGGCTCCGCCCCCCACACCCGCTGGGTGATGAGCAGGGTGGGCGCGTGGACGGAGACGATGGGTATGCCGTGCAGGTCGGCGAGCGCCTTGAGCGCACCGGGCTCCTGGGTGACCGGGTCGGTCCACACCATGACCTCGACCCCGTCGTACCCGAGGCCGGCCGCCAGGGAGAACGCCCCGGCCGCGCCCACCGGGTAGGCGGAGGCGGTCGAGAGGGCCACCCGGGCCGCCGAGACACGTACGGGTGCGTCGGCCCCGGCACCGGCCGCGGCGGGGCCCGAGGCGGGTTCCGGGTCGTCTCGTCGGCGGCGCGAGCGCGGGGACATCAGCTCATCACGTCCAGCCGTCGCAGGATGATCCCCTCGCGCAGCGCCCACGGGCAGATCTCGAGCCGGTCCAGCCCGAGCAGGTCCATCGTCGCCTCGGCGACGAGTGCGCCACCCAGGAGCTGGCGCGCCCGTGAGGTCGAGACGCCGGGCAGCTCGGCACGCTCCGCCGCGGACATCGCGGCGATCTGGGGCAGCCGCTCGGTCAGGGCGGACCGCTCGATGGAGCGGGCGGCATACATGCCATCCGAGCTGGGCGCCGCGCCGGTGATCCGGGCGAGCGACCGCATCGTCTTCGACGTGCCCACCGCGACGTCCGGGGCCCCCGCCTTGGCGAGGGCATGCATCTGGGCGGCGATGGCGGCGCGGACCTGACGCCGGGCGTCCCGGACGACGACGGCCGACGGCGGGTCTCCGGACAGCCAGTCCCGGGTGATCCGCCCGGCGCCGAGCGGCAGCGAGATCGCGGCGTCCGGCTCCTCGTCGCTGCCGATGGCCAGCTCGAGGGACCCACCGCCGATGTCGGCGACGAGGAGCCGTCCGGCGGACCAGCCGAACCAGCGACGGACGGCGAGGAACGTGATCCGGGCCTCGTCCTCGCCGGACAGGACGTCGAGGGCGACCCCGGTCCGGGCGGCGACGTGCGAGAGGACGACATCGCCGTTCGGAGCCTCGCGGATCGCGCTCGTCACGAAGCCCATCAGCTCGAGGGCGCCCTGGTCCTCGGCGATCTGGAGGCACTCCAGGACGAAGTCGGTCAGCTGGTCACGACCGGAGTCGTCGATGAGGCCGTCGTCGGTCACATGTTCCGAGAGCCGGAGTGCGATCTTGTGCGAGCTCGCCGGCAGCGGCTGCGCGCCGAGATGTGCGTCGACCACCAGCAGGTGGACCGTGTTCGATCCGACATCGATGACCCCGAGCCGCATGGCTTGGACTGTAGTCGGGCAGCACGTCATAGGGTGGTCGAGTGCCCGAGTCGCCTCTCGACATGCCCCGGATGTGGGTGGAGTTCACCGACCCCGCCAGCGCCGACCAGCGCTTCAGGTGCGACCTGACCTGGCTGACGTCCAACTGGACGTGCATCTACGGCGCCGGCTGCCAGGGGATCTACGCGGATCGCCCCGACGACGGGTGCTGCAGCCTCGGCGCGCACTTCTCCGATGGCGACGACCTGGCCCGGGTGGCGGCGGTCGTCGCCGAGCTCGGCGGGGACGAGTGGCAGCTCCGACCCACCGGTGTGGCCAACCCCACGAAGCTGTCCCGCTGGACCGAGAAGGAGGACGGCGCTCGCAAGACGAAGGTCGTCGACGGGGCGTGCATCCTCCTCAACCGACCCGGTTTCCCGGCCGGGGCCGGCTGCGCCCTGCACCAGCACGCGATCCTCACCGGGAGCCTGCCGCACACCGCCAAGCCCGACGTGTGCTGGCAGCTGCCGATCCGGCGCGCCTACCGGCGGGTGTCGATGCCGGACGACTCGACCTATCTCGAGGTGACCATCGGCGAGTACGACCGCCGCGGCTGGGGCCCGGGCGGGCACGACCTCGACTGGTACTGCTCGGCCAACCCACAGGCCCACGTCGGGCGCGAACCGGTCTACCGGAGCAGCCGGGCCGAGCTCGTCGAGCTCATGGGTGAGCCGGCGTACGCCGAGCTCGTCGTCCGCTGCGAGGCCCACCTCAAGGCCGTCCGGGCCGCCCGCAGCGTCGGCTCCCGTCAGCTGCTGCCGCTGCTCGTCCACCCGGCGACCTTGGCGGCCGGGGTGGTGCCGGGCAAGCGCCCGGCGCCGCGGCCTGCTCAGGTGTCGAAGCGGGTCGCTGCCGGCGGCCCGGGCGTCAAGGACTCCGCCGCCCCGGGGAAGAGGCCGACTCGGGGACCGGCCAAGAAGCGGACCTGAGCTGACCGGCATACCGGCCTCTCCTCGACGAGCACGATGATCCGCAGCCCGAACATCTGGGACACGCCGCAGACCTATGAGGTCGAGAACCTCGCGAGCGACCGCGCGGGCGTCATCGAGGCGGCGATCCAGGGCCTGCACCCCATCGCCGGGTCGGACCTGCTCGACATCGGCTGCGGAACGGGGTTCCATCTGCCGAGGTTCGCCGCCCTCGGC
>CAYPYK010000262.1:0-4253 GCA_964414665.1 uncultured Intrasporangiaceae bacterium
CCGTGAGAACGCGCCGCCGCCGCGGTGACGCCGTTGGCGACGGCACCGGCGGGCGGCGCGAGGCCCAGCGACCGGTCCCGGGACTGCGCTGGGACCGCTCACCCGTCCTGTGGGTCGCAGTGGTGGGCCGTCGGCGCCACCGTCGTGCTCGGGCGGCCGAGCGAGGGCATCCCGAGGCTGACGGCCGGCTTGCCGGCGACCGGCGCGTCCTGGAGCGAGGCCCACGCGTCGCCCCCTGCGGTGCGCCGCACGGCATACGACCCGCCGTGCAGCGCCCCGTCGGCCAGCAGGTGGTGAGGCGCGCCGTACGTGACGCCCACGGTCACCACGTCGCCCGGGCGGGGGACCTCGCCGCCGTCGGGAACCGAGAAGTGGACCAGGCGGTTGTCCCGGGCACGGCCGCTCAGCCGGGCGGTCTCACCGTCCTTGCGGCCCTCCCCCGGCGCGACGAGGACCTCGACGTCGCGTCCCTCGAGGGCCCGGTTGCCGGCCCAGGACATCCCCTCCTGGAGCGTGACGAGCCGTTCGAACCGCTCCTGGACAACGGCCTTGGGCAGCTGGTCCGGCAGCTCAGCCGCGGGCGTGCCCGGGCGCCGCGAGTACTGGAAGGTGAAGGCGCTCGAGAACCGGGCGCGCTCGACGACCTCGAGGGTCCGGGCGAAGTCCTCCTCGGTCTCGCCCGGGAATCCGACGATGATATCGGTGGTGATCGCCGCGTCGGGCATCCGCTCGCGCACCGCGTCGATGATGCGCAGGTACCGCTCGGAACGGTAGGACCGGCGCATCGCCTGGAGCACCCGGTCGGACCCGGACTGAAGCGGCATGTGCAGGCTCGGCATGACGGTGGGGGTCTCGGCCATGGCGTCGACGACGTCGTCGGTGAACGCCGCAGGGTGTGGGCTGGTGAACCGCACTCGTTCCAGGCCCGCGATGCCCCCGGTCGCGCGCAGCAGCGCGCCGAAGGCGAGCCGGTCGCCGAAGCCCACGCCGTAGGTGTTGACGTTCTGCCCGAGGAGGGTGACCTCGACGACGCCCTGCGCGACCAGGGCCTCCACCTCGGCGAGGATCTCCCCCGGCCGGCGGTCGAGCTCCGGTCCGCGCAGGCCCGGGACGACGCAGAACGTGCAGGTGTTGTTGCAGCCCACCGAGATCGAGACCCAGGCGCTGTATGCCGAGTCGCGGCGGGTGGGCAGGGTGGACGGGAAGGTCTCGAGGGCCTCGACGATCTCGACCTCGGCACGCCTGTTGTGCCGCGCGCGGTCGAGCAGGGCCGGCAGCGAGCCGATGTTGTGGGTGCCGAGGACGACGTCGACCCACGGGGCGCGCTGGACGATCGACGCCCGGTCCTTCTGGGCCAGACAGCCGCCGACCGCGATCTGCAGGTCGGGGTTCGCGGTCTTGGCCGGGCGCAGCCGGCCCAGGTTGCCATAGAGCTTGTTGTCGGCGTTCTCCCGCACCGCACACGTGTTGAACACGACGACGTCGGCGACCGCCGGCCGCCGGTCCGCCGGAACGCTCTCGACATCGACGTAGCCCGCCGTCTCGAGCAGCCCGGCGAGCCGCTCGGAGTCGTGCACGTTCATCTGGCACCCGTGGGTGCGGATGTCGTACGTGCGCGCGACGGAGCGCGGCGCTGGGGCGCTCGGGTGCGCTGAGGCAGCGGTGGTCTGTGTCATGGCACCGTCCAGGGTAAGCGAGCCACGCCGCATACCGAACTCGCGCCGGCTGCCCGAGGGGGAGCGCCGGCGTGGCGGGCTCAGGCGAGCCGGGTGAACTTCACCTCGACACGGAGCCGGGCGACCCCGCGGCCCGAGTAGACCCCCTTGAACGGAGGGACGTCCTCGTAGTCACGGCCGCGGGCCACGACGACATGGTCGACGCTGACCGGGCTGCCGTTGGTCGGGTCCGCGGGCAGCCAGGCGCCGTCCCAGAACTCCACCCACGCGTGGCTCTCGCCGGAGCTGGTCTCCCCCACGTCGCTGTTGCGCTTGGGGGCGAGGTAGCCGGACACGTAGCGGGCCGGGATGCCGAGGGCGCGCAGGGCGCCGATGGTGATGTGGGCGAAGTCCTGGCACACGCCCCGCCGTTCGGCCCAGGCCTGCTCACCGCTGCTGTGCACGCCGGTGGCGCCCGGCACGTACGCCATGTGCGCGCGGATCCGGTCGCACAGCTCGTAGGCCGCGTCGCGCGGAGTGGCCAGGCCGCGCACGCCCTCGGCGAGCTTGTCCACGCCGTCGCCGGGGCGGGTGCGCGCCGAGAGCATGAGCCACTCGAAGCTCTTGTCGCGCACCGACTCGTCGTCGAGGGCGGACCAGCCGAGGGACTCGCCCACCGTCCCGACCTCGGTCCGCTCCACGGTCGAGATCGCTTCGATGTCGAGGTGCTCGTGCGGGGAGAGCGACTCCATCGCCGTGACGTGGGTCCCCCAGTGGTCACGGTAGACGTGGCTCCAGGTCAGCGGGCGGATGCGGATGCGGTTCTCGAGCGTGGTCTGGCCCGCCTCGTTGGGCGGCGTCATCCGCAGCTCGTTGTGCGACGCGCGCACGGGGGCGTCGTAGGCGAGCGACGTGGTGTGGACGATGCGGTAGCGACGCACGGCTCAGACCAGCTCCTCGGTCCACGTGGGCATCGGTCCGGACTGGAAGTACTTCCGTGCGATGGCGTCGGACGCGGAGGTCACGGCGCGCTGCACCCCCAGCATCTGCGCCGGGAGGTCGGCGATGATGTCGGGGGTCGCACGGTACTCGAGCGACGTGCGGATCAGGCCGAGCTGGCGGCGAGCCTCGTCGGAGACCCCGATGCGCTGGGCCTGCGGGGAGAGGGCGATGAGTCGCCGCTCGGCCTCGGCGAGAGCGAAGAACACCGACCGGGGGAACTCCCGGTCCAGGACGAGGAACGTGGCCGCGAGGTCGTCGCTCAGCAGGCCGCGCTGGCTCCGCATGAACGCCTGCTGGGCTCCGCAGCTGCTCAGCACGGTGGCCCACGGTGGACCGCCGTGCGGCAGCCCACCGGTCGCGACCAGCCGTGCCGTCATGTCGGCCCGTTCGAGCGACCGGCCGAGGACGAGGAAGTCCCAGGCGTCGTCGTGGCTCATCGTCGAGTCGGCGATGCCGCTCACCAGCGCCGCCCGCTCACGGACCCAGGACAGGTGCCGCTCGGTGACGGCCTGGCGGCCCATCCCGTTCCAGCGATGCCACGTCGTGTTGATGCCCTCCCACAGCTCGGTCGACAGGGTCTCGCGGGCGCGGCGGGCGTTCTCCCGAGCCGCGAACCAGGCCCCACTGATCGAGCTCGTGTGGCTGCGGTCGAAGACGAGGCTCATGCCGACGTCGGGGAAGCCCACCCGCCCGCCGGCCGGCATACCCATGATGACCGCGAGCGCCCTGCGCGACGCCTCGGCCTCGTCGGCACCGGGGTCCTCGAGAAGCTGGAGGCGGAGCACGTCGACGATGCGCGCGGTGCCGTCGGCCCGCTCGACATACCTCCCGATCCAGAACAGCGACTCGGCGATCCGGCTGAGCATCACTGGCCCCGCCGCCGGGTCCGGACGCCGCCTAGGGCCCGCCGACGCGCACCCTGCTGCTGCTGTTGCTGCTGGGCGCGCATCGAGTCCTCGTGGGAGGCGGTCGGTGCCGTCATGACGACGACCTCGCGGGTATCGGTCGCGTTGGGGGTTGCCACCAGCGCGGGTCGGCCCTTGCCGGCCAGCACCCAGGTGTCCTTCGAGCCGCCGCCCTGGCTGGAGTTGACGACGAGCTCGCCCTCGGGCAGAGCCACCCTGGTCAGGCCGCCAGGCAGCACTCGGACCCGGTCCCCGTCGTTCACGGCGAACGGCCGCAGGTCGACATGGCGCGGGGCGAGCTGGCCGTCGATGAGGGTGGGGACCGTCGACAGCTGGACCACCGGCTGGGCGATCCACCCACGCGGGTCCTCGGTGAGCTGGGTCCGCAGCCGGTCCAACGTGGCGCCGTCGGCCTTCGGGCCGATGACCAGGCCCTTGCCTCCGGAGCCGTCGACCGGTTTGACGACCATCTCGTCGAGGCGGTCCAGGACGAACGCGAGGGCGTGGGCGTCGTTGCAGCGGTATGTGTCGACGTTGGGGAGGATGGGGTCCTCGTCGAGGTAGAAGCGGATGAGGTCGGGCAGGTAGGAGTAGATCAGCTTGTCGTCGGCGACGCCGTTGCCGACCGCGTTGGCCAGGGTCACCCGTCCCGAGCGCATGGCCGAGACCAGGCCCACGCAGCCGAGGACCG
>CAYPYK010000263.1:0-4248 GCA_964414665.1 uncultured Intrasporangiaceae bacterium
CGGCCGACGTCAACGTCGGCCTGACCTCCTTCTCGAACAGCGCCCACGTCGTTGTGGCGCCCACCCTGGACCGTGCCAAGCTCCAGGCCGCCGTCAACGCCCTGAAGTCCGCAGGCGAGACCAGCCTCTACGACGGGATCGTCACCGCGGCCAAGGCGATGAGCTCCTATGGGAGCCGCACCATGGTCCTGCTGAGCGATGGGGGGGACACGGCCAGCCGCAACGCCACGGCCACCGGTGCGGCAGACCTGCTCCGCCAGGAGTCGATCTGGACGGCCGTCGTCGGCTTCCACACCGCCGACTCCGACAACGCCGTCCTGTCCTCCTTCGCGAGCGCCAGCGACGGCGAGGTCGCTGCGGCCAGCAGCACGGGCGCGGTGAACGACGCCTTCCTCGCCTCGGCAAGGGCGCTCAGCAGCCAGATCACCTTCTCGGTCACCCCTGGGGCCGAGGCGGCAGACGCCACCAAGGTCGTCATCACCGGCAAGGCCGGTGGCCAGGTCTTCCAGTCCGAGACCCCGATCACCTTCGCCTCAGACGCCTGGCCCGCCAAGCCCCAGGCCCCGGTCGTCATCCACAGCACCGGGGGGAGCATCATCCCCTCCGGCCTGAGCTCGACGGTCCTCACGGTCGGCCTCGGCGCCGTCGCCCTCGGGGTGTTCGGCATCGTCCTCGCCCTGGGCGGGGCCTCGCTGAAGTCCGGCAGGACGAGCCGGGTCGAGTCCATCGAGCGCTACCTCGCGCCACGCACCCGCGGTGCTGGCTCAGCGCGACAGAGCGCCGCGCCGCGCGCGATCTCCCAGAGCCTGGTGCAGATCGGCGAGCGGGCCATGAAGTCACGAGACTCCACGCCCAAGGTCATTCGGCTCATCGAGCGGGCGGACCTGCCGCTGCGTCCGGGAGAGTGGTGGGTCCTACGGCTCGTGTCCGTCGTGCTCGTCTGCCTCGTGGCCATGTTCTTCTTCGGGTGGGGCCCGATCGCCACGCCGCTGTGCGTCGTCGGGGGTGGGCTGGTCGGCTACCTCCTGCCGATGTTCATCCTCAAGTTCCTCGCCAAGCGGCGGTCGAAGAAGTTCGAGGCCCAGCTCCCCGACGTCCTCATGCTCGTCGCGAGCGGCCTGTCGACCGGGTTCTCCCTCTCCCAGGCGCTCGACGCGATCGCCCGTGACGCCGCGGAGCCGCTGGCCAAGGAGTTCTCGCGCGCCCTGGCCGAGACCCGGATCGGCGCGGACCTCGGCGATGCCCTGGAGCGGATGGCGGACCGGATGGAGAGCACGAACATGCGGTGGACCGCGATGGCCATCCGGATCCAGCGGGAGGTCGGTGGGAACCTCGGCGAGACCCTGCGCACCACCGCCGGCACGCTGCGCGAGCGAGAGGGACTGGAACGAATGGTCAAGACCCTCTCGGCGGAGGGGAAGCTGTCGGCCTACATCCTCATCGCCATGCCCATCGGTGTCTTCCTCTACCTGCTCAAGATCAACCACGACTACGTGGCGATGCTCTGGACCCGGCCGCAGGGAGTCATGATGCTCGTGGCCGGGCTCATCTTCATGGGCATCGGCATCGTGTGGATGCGCAAGGTCGTCAAGGTGGAGGTCTAGTCGTGTCCGCGATTCTCCTGGTCCTCGGGGTCGGCTCGATCGGCCTCGCCCTGCTGATCCTCGTTCTCGCGTCCGCGTGGGGGGCAGGAAGCGCGGTCGGTGTGGCCCGTTCGCTCCAGCTCATCGAGCACCGGGTGGACTCCAGCGAGGTGAGCCGCGCAGATCTCCCGCTCCGCGAGCGCCTGATCGTCCCGCTGTTCAAGCGGACCAAGAGCCTGGGTGTCCGGCTCTCCCCTGGCGGTTCCTCCGCCCGGCTGACCCGCCTGCTGGACAGGGCCGGCAACCCCGCGGGCTGGAACGCCGAACGGATGATGGGCGCCAAGGGCGCCGCCCTGATCGCCGGCACGATCGCCGGACTCATCGTCGGGCAGTTCCAGCTCAAGGGCCTGCTCTGGGCCGCCGGGCTGGGTATCGCGTTCTTCTACCTGCCCGACATCCTGCTCTACAACACGGGGGCCAAGCGCCAGGAGGAGCTCCAGCGGGGCCTGGCCGACGCGCTCGACATGCTCACCGTCTGCGTCGAGGCCGGCCAGGGGTTCGACGGTGCGCTACTCCAGGTGGCCCGGTCCGCGACGGGGCCGATCGCCGGCGAGTTCGCCCGGGTGCTGTCCGAGATCCAGATCGGCAAGTCCCGGGGCGAGGCCTTCACGGCGCTGGCAACCCGCACCACCGTGCCGGAGGCCAAGAACTTCGTCTCGGCGCTGGTCCAGGCCGACCGGCTCGGGCTGCCCATTGCGGCGGTTCTCCGCGAGCAGTCCATCCAGATGCGGCTCGTGCGGCGCCAGCTGGCCGAGGAGAAGGCTCAGAAGGTCCCGGTCAAGATCCTCTTCCCGATCATGCTCGGCATCCTGCCGGCGCTGTTCATCGTCGTGATCGGGCCTGGGGCCCTGCGCATCATGGATGCCTTCTCCCACGTCGGCTGAGTCGGCCGAGCGGGGGAGGGCTGGACACGACCTCCCCGAGGGGAGGACCGCCAGGGACAGGTCAGCGGTAGTGGCCGGCCCGCTCCGGCTTGACCAGCCCGTAGCGCAGCGCCGCCATCACCGCCGAGGCGCGGTTGTGGGCGCCGAGCTTCTCGTAGACCTTCGAGACGTGGGTCTTGACGGTCGACTCGCTCATGTAGAGCCGCTTGGCGACCTCGGCGATGGAGTCGCCGGCGACGAGCCGCTCGAGCACCTCGGTCTCGCGCGGGGTGAGCGTCGGACGGTCGCTGGAGGCGCGCCGGCGCAGGGCCTGCGCCAGTCCCGTCGCCATGAAGGCGTCGGGGGCGACGGCGGCGCGACGCACCGCGGCGATGACCTCGTCGGAGGGGGCGGCCTTGAGCACCAGCGCCGAGGCCCCGAGGTCGAGGGCCTCGAGCAGCGTCTCGTCGTCGTTGTGCATGGTGAGGACGACGATGCCGAGGCGGGGAGAGGCCTCGCGGGCCGCCCGGGCGAGGGTGAGGCCGGAGCCGTCGGGCATGGTCACGTCGACGACGAGGACGTGGATCGCCTGACGGGCCAGGAGGGCGCGCCCCTCGGCGACGCCGCCGGCCTGGCCGACGACGGAGAGGTCCGGCTCGCTGTCGATCATCCGGCAGACCGCATCACGCACGAGGGTGTGGTCGTCGATGACCGCGACATTGATGGTCATGAGGGATGCGGGATCCTTTCATGGGACAACGTGGCAGACGTGCTGGCTCCGCGCGCCCGCATGCGCATCCGTACGGACACTCCCCGTCGAGCGTACCGCTCGACCGAGATATCCGCGCCCAGGGCTCGCAGGGGATGGCTCTCGAAGTCCCTCGGCTCGAGCGAGGAGCTGCCGTCGTGGGAGACCCACATCTCGGCGTGTGGAGCGGCGACGTTGAGGCTCACGTCGATCGCCTGGGCGTTCAGGCTGTGCCGGGCGTCGGCCAGGACCGCGAGGAAGAGTCGGTAGATGAGAACCTCGGTGTGGGCGGGTAGCCGGAAGCCGGTCTCGCTGAGGTGCATCCGGGTGGTGACCCCGCTCATGGCACCGACGTTCTGCAGACGGGCGCCGATGAGGGCGCCGAGTCCCGCGTCCGGCCGGACCCCGACCCGCAGGTCGGCGATCTGCAGCCGGAGGTCGCCGAGGATGCGGGTGATCTCGGCACGCAGCTCGTCGAGGCCGACGGCCAGGGTCGAGCCCTGCTCGCGGGCGCCGCGCCGCAGGGTGTCGATGCCGAACCCCAGTGCCACGAGCTCCTGGGCGACGCCGTCGTGCATCTCGCGGGCGAGCCGCTCGCGCTCCTCGAGGCCGGAGCGCTCGCGCAGCGAGGCGAACAGCACGGACAGGTCGATGCTCGCCGCGTGGGCCTCCGCCACCTCGATGGACGACTCGAGGTCGTCGTCGCTGAAAGGGGTCGCGGCGGGCCGGTCGGCGACGAGGACCCCGAGCCGATCGCCGCGCTCGTCGTGCAGCGGAACGGCCAGGACGGACCGCTGGATGGCGTCGCCGTCCCACAGGGCGAGGGTGGGCGTGCCCTCGTGCCACGCGGGGGCGAGGACCGATCCGGGCTCGGTGGGGTCCGGCCATGGCGTGCGGTCGACCCCGCGGATGGCCAGCGGGACGGCCGGGCTGGGCCCATAGCCGACGAGGATGGCGCTGCGGGCGGTCCGCATCCGGGTCGACAGGTCCTGCA
>CAYPYK010000264.1:0-2140 GCA_964414665.1 uncultured Intrasporangiaceae bacterium
AGGTCACCCGCAACGCCGTCCTCGCCGGCGACGGGGTCAAGGCCAGCCTGCGCAGCCCGCTCATGCTGCCCCGGGTCGCCATCGTCGACCCCGACCTGCTCGCCGGTCTTCCCCGGACGACGATCGGCCACAGTGGCAGCGACGCGCTGACCCAGCTCATCGAGCCGTTCCTGACCCATCGCGCCAACCCGGTCACCGATGCCCTCGTCCGGGACGGAATGCGCCGGAGCGCCCGGTCGCTGCGGGCTGCATACGAGGGTGGCCTGGAAGGGGAGGAGGCGGCGGCGCTGCGCGAGGACCTCGCGCTGGCCAGCCTGCTCGGCGGCATGGCGCTGGCGAACGCCGGCCTGGGCGCGGTCCACGGCTTCGCCGGGGTCGTGGGCGGCGGGTTCCACGCGCCGCACGGTGCGATCTGTGCGGCGTTGCTCGCCCCGTCCGTCGCCGTCAACGCGGCGGCCCTCGCCTCCCGGGCGCCGGGCAGCCGAGCGCTGGCCAGGCTCCCCGAGCTCGCCACATTGCTGACCGGCGACCCCTCGGCCACGACCGACGACGCCCTGGCGTGGCTCGATGAGCTACGCGCGGCCCTCGGGATCCCGGGGCTGGGCACCTACGGCATCACCGCGGCGGACGTGCCCGGTCTCGTCGCCGGCGCGCGGCGGGCCAGCAGCATGAAGGCCAACCCCATCGAGCTGACCGACGCGGAGCTGGCCGAGATCCTCACCCGGGCCCTCTAGCAGGCCGGGCCTTCCGGCGCCCCGCTCACCTGCCGTCCAGAACCCAGCTGACGTCGTATCGCGGCGGCTCGGGCGCGTCCCCGACACCCCGTTCCCGGGGCGCCAGCGTGGCGAAATGTCCGGCGATGCCCAGAGCGTCGCACCCGGCCTCCCAGTCGGCGCACCAGATCCCGAGGGCCACGGCCGCGTAGTAGCGCGAGGCCGTCGCGGCATAGAAGTCGAACCTCGCGGCGCGCACCGAGGCGCCGTCCTCTTCGGCGATGCCGACGCACCGGGTGGTCTGGCCGTTGTAGGACGACGGCGACCACTGGCACACCTCGAAGCAGCGCCCGAAGCGGGCGAACGGCGCGGCGTCGAGGTCGAGCGGGGTCTGCAGCGTGGGGTCGGCGAAGAACAGCGAGCTGAGCGGGCGACGACGGTGCTGCATCCGACCCATCGCCCGGATGAACAGCGGCACGAAGCGCGAGCGGTAGCCGACGGCGCAGACACAGATGATGTGGTCCTTCTCGGGGTCGAACCGCTCACCGAGCTGCCCGACGATGCTCTCGTGGTCGGCCCCCGGCCCGATCCAGCAGGTCCCCAGGCCCATCCGCGTGGCATCGAGAACGACCCGCTGCAGGCTCCGACCCACGTCGATGACCGACATCCGGTCATACCCGCGAGGCGCGATGGCGACGAGGAACTCGTGGGCACCCACGACCGGCCAGACGGTGAGCCGCGCGGCGACGTACTCGAACCGGATGGCCTGGCGGCCTATCAGACTCTCGGGCCGGCTGTGCCGCTCGACCGACTCCAGCAGCACCGTGCGATGGGTGTCGCTGAGGTTGCGGGGCTGGAAGGAACGACACGAGCGTCGGAACCGCATGAGGTCGAAGGCCCCCAGGTCGTCCCTGGGCGGGGGCAGCGGCTCGGGTGGGCGAAACCCCAGCTTGACGGTCACCAGGTCGACGACGAGCGCGCCGAGCAGGAGGACGCCGATGCCCAGAGGCAGCCAGAACAACACCGGCCGCCAGACCCCGACGATCCAGCCGAGGCTCGCCACGACGAGGACGAGCAGCGCGGCGACGGCGTTGAGGACGTACTGGAGCCAGCCGGTGAACTGGAGGCGGACCTTGAGGCGGACCAGCGGGTTGCCTCCGGGAGTGGCGGGTCCCCGGGGGCCCGCCGCCCGCCCGGGCTCGGTCTGTGTCAAGGCGCCCCCTATTGCAAGTGCTGACTTACAATACTGCCACAGCCCTTGCTCCGGAAGGGAGCGCGATGCCCAAGGTCATCGACCTCGACGGCCTCTTCGCGGCCACCGTCACCGTCTTCGCCGAACGCGGGTATGCCGCGGCCACGACCCAGGAGATCGCCGCCAGGGCCGGGGTGAGCGAGGTGACGCTGTTTCGCAGGTACGGCACGAAGGC
>CAYPYK010000264.1:2150-4228 GCA_964414665.1 uncultured Intrasporangiaceae bacterium
GCCCTCACCCACTGCCTGTCCGCGTCCCCGTTCGGGCACCTCGTTGCCGGGGATGACCTCAGGGCCGATCTCACGGCCGTCGTCGAGGCGTACCAGCGGACGAACGAGGCCTACGGGGGGGCGGTCATGACCCTGCTGACCGAGATCCCGCGCCACCCCGAGCTCCGCGGTGCGGTCGCACCCCTCATGACGAACCTCGCGAGCGCCGCGCAGATCATCGCGAGGCACCAGAGGCGCGGACGCATCAGCCCCGGGGACCCGCTCCAGAAGGTGGCCCTCCTCCTCGCGCCACTCGTCGCGGGCGGGTTGTGGGCCCGCACCGGGGTGGGGGTGCCGGCCGCTCGGATCGCCGCCGTCGCCGTCGTCGACTCCTTCCTCACCGGTCACGGCGGCGGCTGACCCGTTCGGCCCCCGACGTCGCCGTCACGGCCGGACAGTGGCGCCGTTCTGTCCCGGCGACCCCGGGTCGGTGCTTGCCCGCACCTTCTCCAGCCGAGCCCTCAGCAGCTCCTCGCGGTGAGTGTTGCCGTGTAGGCCCAGGTACCGACTGCCGAAGACCGCGAGCAGGGCGTCGTCGAGGCGCCGCACCGCGCCGGCCGGGTACCGGTAGCCCATCCGGGCGTTGATCGCCACGGTGTCGATGGAGGACAGCAGGCCGGACAGCTCGTCGAGCGAGGTGATGCCGAGCTCGAGGAGAAGGCCGGAGATCCAGGCGTAGTGGTCGGTGCGCGACCAGCCTGCGTCCGCGAAGCGGCCGTCCAGGAAGGTCGCGAGATCCTGCGCGCTGATCCGCGGGTCGGTGTCGTCGGCCTCGGGGTGCTGGTCCGACAGGGCGATCCGGAGCCGGTCGCGGATCGTCGAGAACTCCCGGTCGGCCAGCTCGAGCAGCCCAGCCGCAAGGGTGAACCGGCGGTCGAGCTCCGGGGCGTGCTCGGCCGGGATGCTGCCCTTGTACCGGACATCGTGCTCGAACTCGGCCCAGGCGTGCTGCAGCACCGTGCGGATCTGGACCTGGGCGCTGCGCTCCCCCAACGAGGACGCACCCGGCGAGCCGGGGGCGGTCGTGGGTGTCAGCAGCAGGTGTCGGCTCGCGTAGCCGAAGCGCCCCTCGCTCGCGGTCTCCTGCCCCATGTCCCGGTCGTCGAGCACGGTGAGCTGGTCGGAGAGCAGGTCGGCGACCGCGGCCACGTCGCTGTGCAGGTAGGTGATGACGCGCACCCCGATCTGGTCGCTGATCTCACGCAGTGGGTCGGCATACATGGGTAGGCCGTCGACCCGGCGGTCCGCCTTGGCGGCGAACGAGGCGACGGCCTTGGCCCGTCCGGTGATGCTGAGGTAGTTGATGCCGGCATCGTCGAGCAGCGTCGTGACGACGGCGACGAATCCGTCGGTCGCGCGCTCGAGGTCCGGGTACAGCGCGGCATACTCCTGCACCGCGGTTCGGCCGGCATCCCCGTCCCGGGTGGAGCCGCCCTCGTCCTTGGCGGCAGGCGGCTCGGCGGGTGCGCGGGGTGCGGGGGGCCTGCGCACGTCCGGGTGGAGCCCGTCGGGCAGCGTGGGCGTGACGATGTAGCCGGTCGCGAGGTCCCCGTAGGTCGTCGTCCGGGCCGGAGCCCGCTCGGCGAACAGCGCGACATACGCGCAGACCACCGCGTCGACCTGGTCCTCGGCCCGGCGCAGGTCGCTCTTGCGCGTCGCGGCATCGACCTGGGCCACCAGGGCGCTCCACTGCGGCGAGTCGTGTACTCGCAGGGCGGGTCGGGCGGCGCCCAGACCCTCGAGCAGGCCGATGAGCCGCCGCAGCTCGGAGCGCATCTCGGCGAGCTGACGTCCGGGCTTGTTCTTGTACTTCAGGGTGCGCCCGAGCTCGAAGAGGGCGACCGTGGCGGGGTGGGGGTAGACCTCGATGGCGCGGCGCTTGGCCCTCGAGGCCGGATCGATGTCCAGACCGAGGGCGGTGGCCAGGCGCGCCCCGCGCGGCACCCCGCCGAGCTCGGCCTTCCCGGTGTTCGACGGGTGTGCGCCGGCGTCGAACCGGGCGAAGTCGCGGTTGAGAGCGGCCTCGCACGGCCGGTTCC
>CAYPYK010000265.1:0-4156 GCA_964414665.1 uncultured Intrasporangiaceae bacterium
CCAGCGAGCCGGCGGCTTCGAGCTCTCCGGGCACGGTCGCCAGGGCGGCGGTGACCTCGCGGACCCGGCCCTCCCAGTCGACCAGGCTGCCGGACTTCTCGGCATGCACCGCGACCGGCAGGACGACATCGGCGACGTCGGTCACCGCGGACGGGCGGATCTCGAGCGAGACGACGAAGGGGCGGGCGAAGGCGGCCGCGGCATCGGCGATCCCGAGGTCGGCCGGGTCCACCCCGCCGACGACGAGGGCGCCGACGGCGCCCGTGCGGGCAGCCTCGACGATGGCCGCCGTGTCGCGCCCAGGGGTCTCGGGCAGCGCGTCGACCTGCCAGGCGGCGGCGACCTCGGCGCGGGCCGTCGGGTCGGCGACCGGGCGGCCGCCGGGCAGCAGGGATGGCAGGGCACCCGCCTCGAGCGCGCCGCGCTCCCCCGCCCGCCGGGGGACCCAGGCGAGCCGGGCGCCGGTGGCGTCGGCCAGGCCGGCGGCCGCGCTGAGCGCCCCCGGGACCATCGCCAGGCGCTCGCCGACGAGGATGACGGCGCCCTCGGCCCGCAGGCCCTCGCTCGTGCGGCCGATCGCCCCGTCGCCGCCGTCCGAGAGGGCCCGCAGGACCTCGGGCTCGGTGCCGGGGGCGGTGGGGATGAGCGTGCCACCCATCTTGGCGAGCCCTCGGGTCGCCATGGGCGAGACCGCGGCCACGGCGGTCCTGTGCTTGCGGAACGCCTTGCGCAGGCGCAGGAAGACGATCGGCGACTCGTCCTCGGGCTCGAACCCGACGAGCAGCACCGAGGGGGCCGTCTCGAGGTCGGCGTAGGAGACCGCGCCGCCCTCCGGAGCCGTCGCGACGACCCGGGACGCCAGGAGCTGGGCCTCCTCGGCGGAGGTGGGGCGCGCCCGGAAGTCGATGTCGTTGGTGTGCAGCACGGTCCGGGCGAACTTGCCGTAGACGTAGGCGTCCTCGACGGTGACGCGTCCGCCGGTCAGCACCGCGGCGCTCGACGCGGCGCGCAGCCCGTCGGCGGCGGCGGCCAGCGCCTCGGGCCAGGACGCGACCCGCAGCTCGCCGTCCTCGCGGACCAGCGGCAGCTCGAACCGGTCGCCGACGGTGGCGTAGGTGAAGGCCCACCGCCCCTTGTCGCAGTTCCACTCCTCGTTGACGGCCGGGTCGTTGCCGGCCATCCGGCGCAGCAGCGTCCCGCGCCGGTGGTCGGTGCGCAGGGCGCAGCCGCTCGCGCAGTGCTCGCAGGTCGTCGGGGTGGAGACGAGGTCGAAGGGACGGGACCGGAAGCGGTAGGACGCGCCGGTGAGCGCACCCACCGGACAGATCTGGACGGTGTTGCCCGAGAAGTAGGACTCGAAGGGCTGCTCCTCGTAGATGCCGACCTGCTGCAGCGCCCCGCGCTCGACGAGGGCGATGAACGGGTCGCCGGCGATCTGGTCGGAGAACCGCGTGCACCGGGCGCACAGGACGCAGCGTTCGCGGTCGAGGAGCACCTGGCTGGAGATGTTGACCGGCTTGGGGTAGGTCCGCTTGCTGTCCTCGAACCGGGACACCCCGCGCCCGTTGCTCATCGCCTGGTTCTGGAGGGGGCACTCGCCGCCCTTGTCGCAGACCGGGCAGTCGAGCGGGTGGTTGACCAGGAGCAGCTCCATCACGCCGTGCTGCGCCTTGTCGGCCACCGGCGAGCTGTGCTGGGTCCTGACCTCCATGCCCGCCGACACCGCCATGGTGCACGACGCCTGTGGCTTGGGCATGGGGCGCAGCTGCCCGTCCGGGCCCGGCGTGGACACCTCGACGAGGCACTGGCGGCAGGCGCCGACGGGCTCGAGGAGCGGGTGGTCGCAGAAGCGCGGGATCGAGATCCCGAGCTCCTCGGCGGCCCGGATCACCAGCGTGCCCTTGGGGACCGAGACCTCGATGCCGTCGATGGTCAGCGAGACCGGGGCGACGGGCGGCGGCGCGGTACCGCCGGACGGCGGTGCGGTGGTCGTCATGCGGTCACGCTCTCCTTGCTGTCCTTGGCGAAGAGGGTGGAGGCCTGCGGGTCGAAGGGGCACCCGCCGTGGGTGAGGTGCGCGATGTACTCGTCGCGGAACAGCTGGACGCTGCTCGTGATGCAGCTCGTCGCGCCGTCTCCGAGCGGGCAGAAGCTCCGGCCGAGGATGTTGTCACAGATGTCGAGGAGCTTGTCGAGGTCGGCCTCGCTGCCCTCGCCGTGCTCGAGCCGGCCGAGGATCTGCTTGAGCCACCAGGTGCCCTCACGGCACGGCGTGCACTTGCCGCACGACTCGTGCCTGTAGAAGTCGGTCCAGCGGTCGACCGCCCGGACGACGCACGTCGTCTCGTCGAAGATCTGCAGGGCGCGGGTGCCGAGCATCGACCCCGCCGCTGCCACCGACTCGAAGTCGAGCGGGACGTCGAGGTGGTCGCTGGTGAAGATCGGCGTCGACGAGCCGCCGGGGGTCCAGAACTTCAGCTCCTTGTCGGGGTCGCGCATGCCCCCGGCCATCTCGAGCAGCTCGCGCAGGGTGATCCCGAGCGGCGCCTCGTACTGGCCGGGCCGCGTGACGTGACCCGAGAGCGAGAAGATACCGAAGCCGGTGGACTTCTCGGTGCCCATGCCGGAGAACCAGTCCGAGCCGTTGAGGACGATGCCCGGGACCGAGGCGATGGTCTCGACGTTGTTGACCGAGGTCGGCCGCGAGTACAGGCCCGCGGCACCCGGGAACGGCGGCTTGAGCCGCGGTTGTCCGCGCCGGCCCTCGAGGCTGTCGAGCAGGGCGGTCTCCTCGCCACAGATGTAGGCGCCGGCACCGGCGTGGACGGTGATGTCGAGCCGGGCACCCGAGCCGTGGACGTTCTCGCCGAGGTGGCCCGCGGCATACGCCTCCTCGACGGCCTGGAGCAGCCGCCGGTAGACGTGGACGACCTCACCGCGCAGGTAGATGAACGCGTGGTCGCAGCCGATGGCGTAGGACGAGATGGCCGTGCCCTCGATGAGGATGTGCGGGTTGGCCATCATGAGCGGCACGTCCTTGCACGTGCCCGGCTCGGACTCGTCGGCGTTGACCACGAGGTAGCGGGGGCCGCCGTCGGGGGCCGACATGAAGCTCCACTTCAGGCCGGTCGGGAAGCCCGCTCCGCCGCGCCCTCGGATCGAGGAGTCCTTGACCGCGGCGAGCACCTTCTCGGGACGCATCGCGAGGGCCTTCGTCAGGGCCGTGTAGCCGTCGTGCTCGACGTAGGTGTCCATGGTCCAGGACCGCGGCTGGTCCCAGAGGTCGGTGAGGATCGGGGTGAGCGTCACCGGCTCGCGCTCGAGTGCGTCGCTCATCTGCGGTCCCCCTTCGGGCTCGCCTGGTCCTCAGCTGCAGCACCCGAGCCCGGGGCCACCCAACCCCGCTCGCGGGAGAGGCGCAGCCCCTCGAGCGACGCCGGCCCGGCGCCGACCCCCTCGTCCGCGAGCCCGTCGGTGAAACCGGCCAGGGTGCGGGAGACCTCCTTGAAGGTGTGCACCTTGTCGGGGCCGCGGGAGGGCCGCACGTCCTTGCCCTCACGCAGGTCGTCGACGAGCCGGACGGCCGACTCCGGCGTCTGGTTGTCGAAGAACTCCCAGTTGGCCATGACGACCGGGGCGTAGTCGCACGCGGCGTTGCACTCGACGCGCTCCAGGGTGACCTTGCCGTCCCCGGTCGTCTCGTCGTGCCCGCAGCCCAGGTGCTCGGAGAGGGTGTCGAAGATCGTGTCGCCGCCCATGATCGCGCACAGGGTGTTGGTGCAGACCCCGACCGTGTACTCGCCGTTGGGATGGCGCTTGTACTGGCTGTAGAAGGTCGCGACCCCGGACACCTCGGCGGTGCTCAGGCCGAGGACCTCGGCGCAGAGGTCGATGCCGCGCCCGGTGACGTAGCCGTCGACCGACTGCACGAGGTGGAGCAGCGGGAGCAGGGCCGAGCGGGCCTGCGGGTAGCGCGCCACCACGACGGCGGCGTCCTCGCGCAGCCGGGCCAGGACGTCCGCGGCATACGGCGCCTTGGACTCCGCGGCGACGCTCAGGTGGCCCGAGGCGGTCTGGAGGCCGAAGTTCGAGGCCATCAGCGGTCGACACCTCCCATGACGGGGTCGATGGAGGCCACCGCGGCGATGACGTCGGC
>CAYPYK010000266.1:0-4009 GCA_964414665.1 uncultured Intrasporangiaceae bacterium
GCGACGGCGTCGATCTCGGTCCCGCTCGCCCGGTCCAGGACCCACACCTGCGACAGGCCGGCGTAGTCGAGGGACGAGACGGTGAGCGCGACGACCTGCTCGGGGGTGATGACGCACCAGTACTCCCAGCGCTTGGCCCGGCCGAACCGGCGCCGCACCCGGCCCACCCGATCGGTGCGATGCAGTGGCCGTCGGGTCCATCCGACCGCCCGCGGGTCGAGCCTGCCGTCCGGGAGGGTGAGCGAGAGAGGAGCGGTGATCTCGGTGGCGTCGATGGGCACGGCTCAGCGTGGCACACCCCGTCGACGCCGGCCGGGTCACCGCCCGTCGACGGCCTCGACCTGCACCGGTATGCCGTTGAGCACCGCGTTCGCGGCCACCGTCTCGACCCGGGAGGGGTCGGTGAGGTCGTTCATCGACACCCCCGGCAGCCGGGCGGCCTCGGACAGCCGCACCCCGGGGACCCGGCCCTGCCCATAGCCGTGCGGCAGGCTGACCACGCCGCGCATCATGTCCTCGGTCGCCAGGACATCGACCTCGACCTCGCCGACGGCCGAGGTGACGCGAACTCGGGACCGGTCGACGATCCCGCGGGCGGCGAGGTCGTCCGGGTGGGCGTAGAGCTGGTGGCGGGGTCGGCCCTTGGTGAGCCGCGGGCTGTTGTGCAGCCAGGAGTTGTTGTCACGCTGGTGGCGGCGTCCGATGAGGAGGAGGCCGTCGTCGGGCGTCGAGTCACCGTCGGCGTCGGCCAGGGCCGCCAGCCCGGGCCGGACGACCTCGGGCCACAGGTCTATCCGCTTGTCCTCGGTGCCGAGCCGGTCCGGTAGCTGGCCCTCGCGCAGCGGGCCGAGGTCGACGCCGCCGGGCGTCGCCTCGAGCTTTGACACCGACAGGTGCTCGGCCCCCGTCCGTAGCAGCAGGTCGAGCTGCTGACGCGGAGGGGTCCGGAAGCGCGCCTGCGCCTCGACGGTCTGCGGCAGGTCCTTTGCGGCGTGGGCGATGCGAGAGGCCCTGTCCCGAAACCTTTCCGGGGGGTCGGCGATCTCGGGGCGCAGCGCCATGACCCGCAGCGCGAGGTCTCGCGCGATCTCCCAGTCGTGCAACGCACCCTCCTCGCGCCGCAGCAGCGGGGGCGAGAACCGCGCGGTGTTGCGCACGGCCAGCAGATGGAAGATGAGGTCGTAGTGCTCGCGCTCCAGCGGCCCGGTCGGCGGCAGGATGACGTCGGCGTGCGATGTCGTCTCGTTGACGTAGAAGTCGATGGCCGCCATGAACTCCAGGCCGTCGAGTGCGTGGGCGAGCCGGTGTCCACCGGGGGTGGACGAGACCGGGTTCCCCGCGATCGTCAGCAGTGCCTTGACCTGGCCCGGTCCCGGTGTCGCGATCTCCTCGGCCAGCACCGACACCGGCAGCTCGCCCCCGAACTCCGGGAGCCCCCGCACCCGTGAGTGCCAGCGCCCGAGATGGCCCCGGCCGAGCAGCCCCTTCCCGATCATGTCGACCGCGGGCGAGGTGAACATCGTCCCGCCCACCGCGTCGAGGTTCCCGGTGAGGATGTTGATGACCTGGACCGCCCACTGGCACACCACCCCGTGCGCCTGCGTGGACACCCCCATCCGGCCGTGCACCGCCGCGGACCCGGCCTCGGCGAGGTCCCGCGCCAGGCCACGGATCGCCTCGGCCGGCATGCCGCTGTGCTCCTGTGCCAGCTCCGGGGTGAACCCGGCCACCGCCTCCCGCACGGACTCCACGCCGTCGACGTAGGCCGCGGGCTCGGCCGACCCCGACGCGAGCAGCTCGCGAACGAGCGCAAGCAACACCCAGGCGTCGGTCCCGGGCCGGACGAAGTGGTGCCCGTCGGCGATCTTCGCCGTCTCGGTGCGCCGGGGGTCCAGGACGACGAGCCGGCCGCCGCGGGCGCGCAGCTCCCGTGCCCGACCGGGGAAGTCCGGCACCGTCATGAGCGAGCCGTTGGAGGCCATCGGGTTCGAGCCGACGAGGACGAGCAGGTCGGTGCGGTCGATGTCGGGGACCGGCAGGAGGAACTGGTGACCGTAGAGCGCCCAGGCCATCAGCTGGTGCGGCAGCTGGTCGACCGAGGTCGCGCTGTAGGTGTTCTTGGTGCGGAGCAGCCGGACGAGGTTCACCCCGTGGGTGAGTGCGCCGAGACTGTGGACGTTGGGGTTGCCCAGGTAGATCGCGAGCGCGTCGGGGCCGTGGTCGTGCTGCACCTGGACCAGGTTGCGCGCGACCACGTCGACGGCCTCGTCCCAGTCGATCTCGTGCCACTCGCCGTCGACCTTGCGGACCGGCTTGCGCAGCCGGTCCGGGTCGGCCTGGACATCCTGCAACGCCACGGCCTTCGGGCAGATGTGCCCTCGGGAAAGGGGATCCTCGGCGTGTCCTCGGACCCAGGCGACCTCATCGTCGACCAGGCGCACCTCGAGCCCGCAGCTCGCCTCACACAGGGTGCAGGTGATGTAGCGCAGCTCGCTCGGCTCCATGTCGGCTCACCTCCCTCGGGAACGGTATGCCGCGGGGACCTTGGCCATGGCGGCCTCCCGGGCGATCTTGGTGTTGGCCGCCGCCAGTAGCCACGCCTGCTCGAACCGCTCCCGCGCGAAGGTGCGCCGGTCGCCCGAGGACCAGGTGCGGTTGAAGATCCGCTTCGTCGCCGCGACCGAGTCCGGCGAGCGGGTGGCGATGGCGGCGATGAGGTCGGCCGCCGCGGCATACGGGTCCTCGGCCACCTCGGTGGCCAGGCCGAGCTCGACGGCGCGCTCGCCGCTGACCACCTCGCCCGTCATCGTCAGCCGCTTGGCGACGTCCATGCCGACCTGCTGCGAGAGGGCCTGGATGCCGCTCATGTCGGGGATGAGACCCCATTTGGCCTCGAGGACGGCCCACCGGGCATCGGCGGTCGTGAGGCGGAAGTCGGCTCCCAGGGCGATCTGCAGGCCACCGCCGTAACAGTGGCCCTGGACGGCCGCGACGACCGGGGCCGGGATGCGGCGCCAGGCCCAGCAGGCCTCTTGGAAGGTGTTCGTGCCGCGCCACGGCCGGGGAACGAAGGCCGCGGCGACCCGGCCGGGCGTGCGGAAGACGGTTGCGAAGTCGAGACCGGCGCAGAACGAGCGTCCCTCGCCACCGATGACGACCCCGCGAAGGGACGTGTCCCTGGCGAGGTCGTGGGCGGTGGTGACGAGCGCGTCGAGGGTGTCGAGGGTGAGCGCGTTGAGCTTGTCCGGCCGGTTGAGCCGGACCTGCGCGACGCCGTCGGCGAGGGTCGTGGTCACGGTGCTCGGCATGCGTCGAGCCTATGCGGTCGAGGTAGCGTCGGGGCGGATCACTCGCCACGAGGAGGGCTCGTCATGCGCGCAGTGCAGGTCACCCGGCTCGACGGACCGGCTGCGGTGGAGGTCGTCGAGGTGCCCGAGCCGGCGCCCGCCGAGGGCCGGGTGCTGGTGGAGGTGGCGGCTGCCGGGGTGGCGTTCCCCGACGTGCTGCTCACCCGTGGCCACTACCAGGTCAGGCCCGACCTGCCGTTCGTGCCGGGGTCGGAGGTCGCCGGCGTGGTGCGCTCGGCCCCGGCCGGGAGCGGGCTCGCCGAGGGCGACAAGGTGGCGGCGTTCCCGGTGTTCGGGGGGTTCGCCGAGCTCGTCTCGACCGACCCGGCCCTGGTCTTCCCGCTGCCTGACTCGGTCTCGTTCGAGGTGGGCGCGGCTCTGCCGATGAACTACCTGACCTGCCACTTCGCACTCGTCACCCGCGGCCGGCTCGAGCCCGGCGAGACGGTGCTCGTGCACGGCGCCGCGGGCGGGATCGGGACGGCCGCGACCCAGCTGGCCGCCGCATACGGAGCCCGGGTCATCGCCGTGGTCTCGACGGCGGACAAGGCGCCGGTGGCCCGCAGGGCTGGGGCCGCCGAGGTCGTGCTCGCCGAGGGGTTCAAGGACGCGGTGCTCGAGCTGACCGGCGGCCGCGGGGTCGACGTCGTCGTCGACCCGGT
>CAYPYK010000267.1:0-3906 GCA_964414665.1 uncultured Intrasporangiaceae bacterium
GCCTGCCTCTGCCTGTTGGGCCACGGGGGCGTGCTCACTGTATGCCGACCGCTGCCGGCATTCCGCGAGCGCGCCCCCGCCCCAACCCTCGCCCTGGCTGGCCAGGGCGAGGGGGTCGCCGACGCCCCGCGGTCGGCGACGACCGGGACCGTCCGCGAGGTGGGCGCTCCCGTCGTCCCCGTCGCGACGACAACCGTCGTCCACAGGGGTTCGGCCGGCCGATGCGCGGGCTATGGTGGGCTTGTCGCAGCTGTGCGCCGAGGAAGGAGTTCCCGTGGCGCAACGGTTCGGAACTGATGTGGCGCGACGTCGGCGGGGGCCGAAGCCAGGAACACCACGCGCGCCCCGGATGACGCGCGCCCAACGCGAGCGCCAGCTCCTCGACGTCGCCGAGACGACCTTCGCCGAGCGGGGGTACTCGGACGCGACGATGGAGGAGATCGCCGGCCGGGCCGGGATCACCAAGCCGGTGATCTACGACCACTTCGGCTCCAAGGAGCGCCTCCTCTCGGCCGTCGTCGAGCGCAACCGTGCCGAGATGCTGGCCTCGACCGCCACGGCGCTCGACGCCCTGGGGTCGCGTGCCGAGCCCGAGGAGTACTTCCGGGCCGGGGTCCGGGCCTTCCTCGAGTTCTTCCAGAGCCGGCAGGACAGCTTCCGCACCTACCAGCAGCAGAGCGCCGTGCTCGCCGCCGCTGGGAGCGACATCGAGGCGGCGCGACAGGCCCAGGCCGCCGAGATCGCCGAGCGCTTCGGGCTGCTCCCCGCCCTCGCCGATGTGCCGCCGGTGCGCCGTCAGGGGCTGGCCGAGATCGTCATCGCGACCAACGAGCGGGTCACCGCCTGGTGGCTGCGCAACCCCCAGCTCACCCTCGACGAGGCGGTCGAGATCGTCATGGCCGCCCTGTGGACGGGGTTCGGCGGGATGCTGCGCCCACCCGGGCAGGCCGACCGAGCTTGCGCTGCGAGCGGGTCAGCCGCCGGCGACGCTGAGGGCGATGCCGTCGAGGATGTCATGCTCGGAGGTCACGACCTGGGCGCTCGGTGAGTCGGCCAGCACGGCCCCGAGCAGCTGACGCCAGACCAGGGCCCCGGCCCCGATGATGTCGACGCGGCCGGGGTGCATGAACGGCAGGGCAGCGCGCTCGGCGCGCGACATCCCCAGCAGCTCGGCCGACCCCCTCTCGTGCTGCTCGGCGGTGAGCCGGGCCAGGTGGATGCGCCTGGGGTCGTAGGCCGCGAGCCCGAGGACGTATGCGGTGATGGTCGTGATGCTCCCCGCGAGACCGACGACCGTCCCGACTCCGGCGAACCCGACGGCCTCGCGAGCGCGGATGACGGCGCTGTCGATGTCGGCGGCGGCCGAGGCGATCTCGGCGTCGGTGGGCGGGTCGCCGCGCAGGTGCCGCTCGGTCATCCGGACACAGCCGACGTCCACCGAGACGGCTCCGTCGGCGTGGTCGGTCCCGCGGACGACCTCGGTTGAGCCGCCGCCGAGATCGACGACGAGATAGGGGCTCGGGAGGTCCTCGGCAACGAGATCCCCGGTGGCCCCGGCGAACGACAGCGCCGCCTCCTCCTCGCCCGTCACGACCTCGGGCGAGACCGCGTAGGCGCCGAACGCCTCGCGGACGCCCTCGACGAAGGTCATGGCGTTGCTGGCGTCGCGCGAGGCCGAGGTGGCGACGAACCGCACCCGCTCCACCTCCGCCTCCCGGCAGGCTGCGGCATACTCGCGGGTCATCGCGAGCGTGCGGGCCATGGCGGATGCGTCGATGACGCCGGTTCGGTCGACCCCGTGGCCGAGACGCACGATCTCCATGCGGCGCAGGACGTCGGTGAGCCGTCCGTCGCTCCCGACGTCGGCGACCAGCAGCCTGATCGAGTTCGTGCCGCAGTCGACCGCCCCTACCCGGCTCACTGCGCCTCCTGCTGTGGCGCGGCGCCCACGCACGGCCCGTCCCGCCACCATGCCGGGAGCAGGGCGAGTGCCTCGTCGCCGAACGGGTTGGTCCCGGGCCCAGCGGCGAGCGCGTGGGCGACGAGCGCGTGCAGGCACTTGACGCGAGTCGGCATGCCCCCGGCGGAGACGCCCTCGATCTCGGGGACCTCCGCCAGCTCGGCACGACGTGCGAGGTAGTCCTCGTGGGCCGCGGCATACCGGGCCGCCAGCTCGGGGTCCGCGTCGAGGCGCGCGGTCATCTCGGCCATCAGGCCGGCGCTCTCGAGCGTGCTGAGCACCGCGGTCAGCCGGGGGCACGTCGCGTAGAACGACGTGGGGAACGGCGTCCCCTCGGGCAGCCGGGGCAGGGTCCGGACGACATCGGGACGTCCGCAGCCGCACCGGTGCGCGACCTCGACGACCCCGCGAGGCTCGCGGCCGAGCTGGAGGGCGACGGCGTCGAGGTCTTCGGGAGGGACCTCGCGCCCCCGGCCGGTCACGGGGCCGGGGCCGGTCACGGGGCCGGGGCGCCCGGCACGTCTGCAGCGTGCACCGAGCCCCACACCGCGTCGTACCACGGCAGGTCGTCGGGCACCCCGCTGGCGGCCTGGATGACCGGTACGTCCGCGCTCCGGGGCTGGGCGTCGATGACCGTGTAGGCCTTCTCGCCGACCTTGACGAACTTCAGCCGCTGGCGGGCCTGCTGCTCGACGTAGGCCGGGTCCTTCCAGCGCTCCTGCTGGGCCTGCAGGTCGGCCACCGACTTCTCCTGACCGACGACCTGCTGGCGTAGCGAGGCGATCTCGGAGCGCTGCCCGAGATAGGCCCGTACGGTCGGGACCAGCAGGACCGCCAGTAGTGCGACGAGGCTGGCGAGCACGACCATCCGGACGATCCGGCGGTTGCCGGCCGCGTCCGGCAACAGTCCGCGCCACAGCGGCGCGGGCGGAGGCAGGGTGGCGCCCGGCCGGTGGGGGCCGGCCGTCGCGGGGGGCCGTGACGCGGCCCTGCTGCGCGGACGGGCGGCCGGTCCCGGCGCGGGGCGCGCGGGCCGGGCGGTGGAGCGGGCGGGGACGGGCCGGCGCGGGTCGCGCGCGGCCGGGCCTCGCCCGCTGCCCCGTCCGGGCATGCTCAGCCCTTCGCCGTGGCGGCGAACCGCGGGAAGGCGCTCGCCCCGGCGTAGGTCGCGGCGTCGTCCAGCTCCTCCTCGATCCGCAGGAGCTGGTTGTACTTGGCGACCCGATCGGTGCGGGCAGGGGCACCGCTCTTGATCTGGCCGCAGTTCGTCGCGACGGCGAGGTCGGCGATGGTGACGTCCTCGGTCTCACCGGAGCGGTGCGACATCATGCAGCGGTAGCCGTTGCGGTGGGCGAGGTCGACCGCGTCGAGGGTCTCGGTGAGCGTGCCGATCTGGTTGACCTTGACGAGCAGCGCGTTGGCGATGGCGCCGTCGATGCCGCGGGTGAGCCGCTCGGGGTTGGTGACGAACAGGTCGTCGCCGACGATCTGGACCTGCTCGCCGAGCCGGTCGGTGAGCGACTTCCAGCCGTCCCAGTCGTCCTCGTGCAGCGGGTCCTCGATGGAGACCAGGGGGTATGCCGCGACGAGCCCGGCGTAGTAGTCGACCATCTCGGTGGCGGTCTTCGTGCCTCCCTCGAACGCGTAGGTGCCGTCCTCGAAGAACTCCGACGCGGCGACGTCGAGGGCCAGCGCGACCTGCTCGCCGGCGGTGTACCCGGCCTTCTCGATGGCCTCGACGATGAGGTCGAGCGCGGCCCTGTTGCTGTCGAGGCTGGGCGCGAAGCCGCCCTCGTCGCCGAGCCCGGTGGCCAGGCCCTTGGACTTCAGGACGCCCTTGAGCGAGTGGTAGACCTCGGCGCCCCAGCGCAGCGCCTCGCGGAAGGACTCGGCGCCGATCGGGGCGATCATGAACTCCTGGATGTCGACGTTGGAGTCGGCGTGCG
>CAYPYK010000268.1:0-3844 GCA_964414665.1 uncultured Intrasporangiaceae bacterium
TCGACCTCGCCGGGGCTCCAGGCCAGCACCCCACCGTGGAGGTAGCCGTCGCCGAAGTCGACGAAGGTGTCGGCGAGGATCTCGATGTCGGCGTCGGCGGTGTCCGGCGTGTCGACCCACTCAGCCAGGAAGCCGTCGATCAGGTCGAGTCGCTCGTCATCGGAGATGGGCTTGTACGCATCCTCGTCCCGGCGGCACCCTCTGGTCCGCCAGTGAGCCAGGGCGCGGCAGGGGACGTAGTCGGGGGAGTCCTGCGGCGGCCAGTACATGTCGGTGGCGGACAGGGCGTCGGCCACGTCGGCCAGTGCCTCGGCGGGCTCGATATCCCGCACCGGCATCCCGTCGATCTCCGGGTCCGGCTCGCCGTCCTGCCGGCCGACCTCCAGCCTCTCGACCATCAGCCCGCCGACGGTGCCGATGGCTGCGATGAACGAGTGTGGCTCCGGGTCGTCGTACCGGAGGAGGTAGACCAGCTCCGAACCCCACGGGTCCGACCACCTTTGCGCCCGGGTGGGCTCCTCCGGCGCACGACCGATGAGGTTGCCGGCCCACGGCATACCCGCACTGGCCGGCATCCGTGCCAGGGCTGCCCAAAGGCCATCCGCCCACGGGTCGACGGCGACCGTCGCCAGGGCCTGAAGCGCCGCGTATGCCGCGTCGCTCCGGCGGCCTCGCGTCGCTGCGATGACGCCGTCGACAAGGTCCGCCTCGGCGTCGCGCTCGCCCATTCCTCGGCTGGACCAGGCCCCGCCGAGCCAGGCACTGGCCACCAGCTGCGCGACGAGCTCGCTCTCCTCGGCCAGCCGGGGAGCCTCACCAAGCAGGTGGGCGACGGGCTCGACCTCGCGGGCACGGTTGGACGGCCGAGGCGATCGCTGGCGTCCCCGGTGCTTGGGTCGGCCACGGCTCTTGGGACTCATGGCGCACAGCCCATCACACCTGATCCGACGGCGCGAGCACCGGCGGCCCGGCGCGTGCGAACACCGGCCGATCGAGTCTCCGGCGTTATCGGTCGGTCTGTGCGGCGACGTGGGCGGCGAGCTTGTCGAGCGCCATCGTCCAACCGGTGGCACCCGCGGAGTCGCCGGGCACGCCGGCATGGGTCATCACCATCCGCGTGTGGCCACCGACGTCCTCGAGCTCGACTCGAACCTCGGTCGTGGTGGGATACCCGGCGGGCATGCCGAGCTCCGAGGGCGCAAGCACGTTGCCGTTCTCGTCGGACATGGACTCGGTGTAGACGAGCCGCTCGTTCTCGACGACCTCGCGGTACTCGCCGGTGAACCACATCCGCATCGGGCCGTCCGGGGTCGGCACCTCCATGGACACCAGACGGGTTCCGCCGACGCGCACGTCCATCTTCGCGACGGGAATGGTGGCGCCGTCGGGGCCGTACCACGCCGCGAAATGCTCCGGCTCGGTCCACATCTGCCAGATGAGATCCACCGGGGCGGCAAAGTGGCGCTCGATCGTCACCGCGTCCTGGGAACCGTTGCGGTCAGTCATCGTGGTCCTGCCTTTCGTGCCGGTTGGAGCTGTGCGAGGTAGTCGTCCATCCGGTGGAAGCGGGCCTCCCAGACGGGCCGGTACTGCTCGGCCCAGGCCGAGACCTCCTTCAGTGGTGCGGCATCCAGGGCGCACGGCCGGTACTGGGCGCGTTGACCCTTGACGACCAACCCGGCCCGCTCCAGAACCTTGATGTGCTTCGAGATCGCCGGAAGTGTCATCTCGAACGGCTCGGCGAGCTCCTTGACGGTCGCCGCACCTCCTGCGAGCTGGGCCAGGATCGCTCGTCGCGTCGAGTTGGCCAGCGCGGCGAAGGTCTCGCTGAGCCGGTCGTCGTCGGTCGCCATCATCACGGTTGTCATCGTCGCAATCGCCAGCACTTTCCGGATTGGCTAATTAACCAATATAGAAACTACCGAAGCCGGGCCTGTCCGTCAATCGCGTGCAGCGACGGCTCCTGCGGCGGCCACCCGTCCGTCGGGAGGTCTGGCCCGGCGCCGCCGATGGCGATCGTGGCGCCCCCGCCGGAGGCGGCGGTGAGCCCTCCGTCTGGGTTGGGCAAAGAGAGTGCCAAGGGGGAACCGGGCATACTCAGCCCGTGCCCACGGTTGACGCCGGGGCGCCCCACGACGCCATCCCGACCACACCCGAGGAGCCGACCATGTCCTGGAAGCCCACCGAGATCGGCGATCTTGCCGGGACGACCGCGATCGTCACCGGGTCGAACTCCGGCATCGGGTTCGTCGAGGCGAAGACGTTGGCCGAGCACGGCGCCCACGTCATCCTCGCGGTCCGCAACGTCCAGGCCGGCCGCGAGGCCGCGGTCCGCATCAACGGGAGCACGCGGGTCGAGTCGCTCGACCTCGCCTCCCAGCAGTCGGTCCGCGAGTTCGCCGGCCGGGTGGAGGGTCCGGTCGACCTGCTCGTCAACAACGCGGGGGTGATGGCGCCGCCGACGCGCCGGACGACCGTCGACGGGTACGAGCTGCAGTTCGGCACGAACCACCTCGGGCACTTCGCGCTCACCGGGCTGCTGCTTCCGGCCCTCCTCGCCGCCCCGGCCCCGCGGGTGACGACGGTCGCGTCGCTGGCGCACAACCAGGGCGACGAGCACGTCGTCGACGGCAATCTCGGCGACGGATACAGCCCGACCACCTCGTACGGGCGCTCCAAGCTGGCCAACCTCCTCTTCGCGCTCGAGCTGCACCGGCGGGCGACCGCGGCGGGGTCGCCGCTGACGTCGACGGCCGCCCACCCGGGCGTGGCCGTCACCAACCTCGTCGCCAGCCGCGACGGGATGGGGGCCCGCTGGGCCGTCCGGACCTTCGGGCCGCCGTTGATGCGTCTGGTCCTGCCCGGCTCGGCGGGCGGCGCCGAGTCGATCCTCTATGCCGCGACGGTCGCCGCGCCCGGCTCGTACACCGGGCCGCAGGGACCGGGCCAGGTCCGCGGCAAGGTCGGGCCCGCCAAGCTCAGCAGCCTGGCGACGGACGAGGACCTCGCCCGTCGCCTGTGGACGGTCAGCGAGGAGCTGACCGGGGTGTCGATCACCCTCTGACGCGGGTCGCGCAGGCCTGGCCGAAGCCGGCCGCGAGGTGGGGGCCGGCCTGTCGGTGGTGTGGCGGGTCTCACGTCTTGTCGGCGGCCGCCCCGTCGACTGGCTCGTGGTCGAGGCGCACCATGAAGGCGTGGGCACGCTGTCCCGGCGGGACCTGCTGCGTGGAGCTGCCGCCACCTTCGCGGTGGCGCCCATCGCGGCGTGCTCGGGGGGAGCACCCGGCGACGGCACGGCATACGCCTCGACCACGGTCCCGATCCCGTCGTCCGGGCTTCGCTTCCCGGCGGGGTTCCGGTGGGGCGCCGCCACGTCGGCGTACCAGATCGAGGGAGCCGTGCGGGAGGGCGGGCGGGGGCCGTCGATCTGGGACACCTTCAGCCACGAACCGGGTCGGATCCGGGACGGCAGCACGGGAGATGTCGCCACCGACCACTACCACCGGTACCGCGCAGACGTCGCGCTCATGGCCGGGCTGGGGCTGCGGAGCTACCGGTTCTCGATCGCGTGGCCGCGGATCATGCCGACGGGCACCGGGCCGGTGAACCCCCAGGGCCTGGACTTCTACAAGCGGCTCGTCGCCGAGCTGCTCGCCAACGACATCACGCCGGTCGCCACCCTGTACCACTGGGACCTCCCGCAGGCGCTGCAGGACCGCGGTGGCTGGTTCTCCCGTGACTGCGCTGCGTGGTTCGCCGACTACGCCGCGGCCGTGGTGGGCGCCCTGGGCGACCTCGTCCCGACCTGGCTGACGATCAACGAGCCCAAGACCATCGTCCAGGT
>CAYPYK010000269.1:0-3610 GCA_964414665.1 uncultured Intrasporangiaceae bacterium
CGGCCGACGGGATGTGCGTCAGCGCGACGAAGTCGATGACCGGCCACCTGCTCGGCGCCGCCGGGGCGCTCGAGGGCGTCCTGACGATCCTGTCGGTCCACCACCGGATCGCCCCCGCGACGATCAACCTCGACAGCTTCGACCCCGAGATCCGCCTCGACGTGGTCCACAAGGAGCACCGCGCCCTGCCCGACGGCGACATCGCGGCCCTCGACAACTCGTTCGGGTTCGGCGGCCACAACGTCGCGCTGACCATCACGAGCGCCTGATGACGCACCAGCCCAACGCCGCCTCGGCGCTCGCGTCGGCCTCGGCCAGGCCCAGGGTCGACCGCGACAGCGACCCGCGCAACCCGGTCAAGCGGCTCGCGGCCTTCTTCGATGAGGGCTCCCTCGAGCTGCTGACCGAGTTCGACGACTCCGGCATGCTGGCCGCCCGCGGCACCGTGCGCGGCACCGACGTCGTCGCCTTCGCCTCGGACGCCACCGTCATGGGCGGCGCGATGGGCGGGGTCGGCTGCGGGGTCGTCGTCACGGCCTACGAGCACGCACTGGCTGCCGGCATCCCCGTCGTCGGCATCTGGCACTCCGGTGGCGCCCGGCTGCCCGAGGGCGTCGTCTCGCTGCACGCCGTCGGCGAGGTGTTCGCCGCCATGACCCATGCCTCGGGGAGGATTCCGCAGATCTCGGTGGTCGTCGGGGCGGCGGCTGGCGGCGCGGCATACGGCCCGGCCCTGACCGACATCGTCATCCTCGCCCCCGACGGACGGATCTTCGTCACCGGCCCCGACGTCGTCCGGTCGGTCACCGGCGAGGCCGTCGACGCGCTCCGCCTCGGCGGTCCGGAGCCGCACGGGCGCCGCTCGGGGGTCGTCCATGTCGTCACCGACTCCATCGAGGCCGCCTTCGAGCGTGGGCAGGACCTGTGTGCCCTGCTCGGCGCCCAGGGCACCCTCGACCTGGAGGCGGTCGACGACCTCGACCTTGCCGAGACCTTCCCCGAGTCCGCCAAGCGCGCCTACGACGTCCACCCGCTCGTCGCCGACGTCCTCGACAAGGACGGCGAGACCGTCGAGCTGCACCCGCGCTGGGCCCCCAACATCGTCACGACCCTCGGCCGGTTCGGCGGCCGCACCGTCGGCGTCATCGCCAACAACCCGATGCGCCTCGGCGGCTGCCTGGACTCCCCCTCGGCCGAGAAGGCCGCGCGGTTCGTGCGGATGTGCGACGCCTTCGGCGTACCCCTGATCGTCCTCGTCGACGTGCCGGGATACCTGCCCGGCGTCGGGCAGGAGTGGGACGGCGTGGTCCGACGCGGGGCCAAGCTCCTGCATGCCTTCGCGGAGGCCGTGGTGCCCCGGGTCACCCTGGTCACTCGCAAGTCCTACGGCGGCGCGTATGTCGCCATGAACTCCCGGTCCCTCGGCGCCACACGGGTCTTCGCCTGGCCGACGGCCGAGGTGGCGGTCATGGGCTCGATGGCGGCGATCCGCATCCTGCATCGGCGCCGGCTCGCCGAGGTCGACGACGCCGAGCGTCCCGCCGTCGAGGCCGAGCTGGCAGCCGAGCACGACACGCTGTCGGGAGGGCTCGCCAGGGCGGTCGACATCGGTGTCGTCGACGAGATCGTCGAGCCGAGCAAGACCCGGTCGTCCCTGGCCCAGGCCATCGCCGCCGCCCCGCAGAACCGCGGGGCCCACGGCAACATCCCGCTCTAGCGGCTCTGCTCACCGCTCGGCTCAGATGAGCTCAGGGCGGCACCTCTCCCCTGTTGGAGGCACCGCCCTGAGGCGTGGGTGCGAGTGGCCTATCCGTGCAGCCGCTCACCTGCGTCCCAGTAGGGGACGACCGCTGTTGTGGTTCAGCCCACCTTGTGGAGCCAGCGCACCGGTGCGCCCTCACCGGCATACCGGAAGACCTCGAGCTCACGGTCCCAGTCGACCCCGAGCAGCTCCTCGATCATCTCGGCCATCGCCTCGGACGACCCCTGGGCCAGCACGAGGACCTCACGCACGCGATCCTCGTTGATCACCGCGTCGCCGTTGGCCGACGTCCACGTGTGGTGGATCCCGAGGCTGGGCGTGTGCGACCAGCGGGAGCCGTCGCAGCCGGGGCTGGGCTCCTCGGTGATCTCGTACCGCAGGTTCTCCCACCCGCGTAGCGAAGAGGCGAGACGGGCGCCCGTGCCCGTGCCGCCGCTCCAGGACAGCTCGGTGCGGACCAGTCCGGGCCCGGCGGGCTGGCTGGTCCAGTCGAGGGTGACCCGGGCGCCCAGCACGGACTCGATGGCCCAGGTGAGGTGTGGGCACAGCGCAGCAGGGGTCGAGTGGATGAACACCACCCCGCGGGTCATGGCGCGCGGCATTGCGACGGACATCCGGGCCTCCTTCGGTGCGAGGGACGTCTTCCCCAACGCCAATGCACCTGTGTGGTCCGGCCGTATCGCCGAGGTGTGCGAACGGTCCCTGCCGGTCCCGCCACTGCCTCGGTATGCCGTGCGGCTCGCTGTGTGGGCGCGTCACCGCACCGTTGTCACCGGGGTGTTGCCATCCGGCGTGTGGCCCATTCTGCACCACCGGGCGCAGTTGCACCACCCGCCACGACGGGCTCATGGATGGTGTGTCACCCCAGAAGTCGCCCGGGGTCTCGTGAGCCCCGGAGCCTCGACCCTTCCCGCCGCCCGGCGCCCCGTCCTGAGAGGAGGCAACACGCCTGTGGCGGGTGAGCCCGTCAGGCGAGTTGCCTCCTCTCGATGAGCCGTCCCAGCGGGGGGCGGCGGCCCCGGCGGGTCAGCCGGCGGAGGTCTGCGAGCTCTGGCCCCCACCGGACTGCCCGGCCTGGCCCCTGGGCCCGCCCATGCCGCCCCGGGCCGTGACCTCGACGTTGGTGACGGCATACGAGGAGTCGATCTGGACGATGATCCGGGTGCCGTCGGTGCGGACCATGTGCGCCTCGTAGACCCCGTCGGAGTCGGTCTCGACGCGCTGCATGGTCGCGGTCGGCTCCTTCGCCTTGGCTGCCGCGGTGACCTTGGCCGCGACATCGCCGGTGAGCAGCGTCTCGTCGCTGCACATCGGCTTCGACGGGTCGGCGTTGCCGTTGCTCTTCGCGGTCTGGCCCTGCGGTGCCTGACCGTATCCGGAGGACGCCGACGGACTCGGCGTGGACGCGGCGTTGGCGAGCGAGGCACCGGTGATGCCGATGGCGGCAGCGGCGACGATACCGAGGCCCACGGCGACGATGGTCTTCTTCTCCATGGTGGATGCTCCTTGCGAGGCAATGGGAACACCACCGTCCACGGCTGGACTGTGGCCGTTCTGGCGCCACCGTAAGGGTCCGCTGTGGTTCGTGGCCGCGGCGCACAGGTCTGTGCGGGTGATGTGCTCGTGCTGTCCTGGCCGGCGTCGCGGCGGCCCACCGGTAGGCTGACCGCCGGTCCGGGCCGTGCTCGAGGCGCTTGCCCTGTGGCGTTCGCCCGGACCACCAGGGGCGTTAGCTCAGCTGGTCAGAGCAGCGGACTCATAATCCGTCGGTCGTCGGTTCAAGCCCGACACGCCCCACGCGGCATCACCGCAGGTCAGGCAGCCTCTCGGTCGAGAATCGAGAGGTCC
>CAYPYK010000270.1:0-3533 GCA_964414665.1 uncultured Intrasporangiaceae bacterium
CAGGTTGACGTCGACGACGTAGTCGAAGTCACCGTCGGTGTGGACGGCCGCCGCCGCGCGCCGGATGATGCCGGCGTTGTTGACGAGAATGTCGGCCTGGCGCTTGGCGAGCTCTGCGGCCAGAGCGGTGACCTGCTCACGGACGGAGAAGTCGGCGCGCATCGGGGTGAACGTGCGGCCCTGCTCTTCGACGACCGTCCGGACGTCGCTCTCGCCCTCCGCCATGTCGTAGCTCACCCCGATGATGTCCGCGCCCGCGCGGGCGAGGCACTCGGCGATCGCCAAACCGATGCCCTGGCTGGCTCCCGTGACGACGGCGAGCTGTCCTTCGAGGCCGAGCAGGCTCTCAGCGTAGAGGGCGGGGGTGGTCGAGTTCGTCATGCGGGGTGCTCCTTCTCAGTTGAACCGGCGTCCCGTGGGACGGCATGTTGTGCTGGGGATGGTCAGCGCAGGTGGCTCGTACTTTCTTGGTCCATGTCGTCGAACGTCTGGTTCCCTCCGGCAGTGGCCCACACGAGGGTGTAGCTCGCTGTGCCGGCGCCGAGGTGCATCGACCAGCTCGGGGAGATCACCGATTCCCGGTCCCGGGGTGGTCCCGTGGTCGCCGAGGTCGCGGACGACACTCGCGGCGACGGCGTTGCCCGACCTCGGGGCCGTTCGAGGGTCGCGTGCCCGTGCGGCCGCGGCGAGATGGCCGGCTGCACAGGCGTCGCCTGCTCCCGGCTCGACGACCTCGACGGGAGGCACAGTCTCGACGACGACGCTCTGGCCGGCGAAGACGACGACTGGCCGGGGATCGTTCTTGACGACCAGCCGCGCGGGCTCGGGCATGAGCCGTCGCACCTCGTCGGCGGGTGCGCAGCCCCATACCGACTCAGCCTCGTCGAGGCCGACAAAGACGGTAACGGCCCGACGGGCGATGTCGAGGAGCACGGGCCCGGCTTCTTCGGGGGACCACAGGGCCGGCCGGTATTTCGCGTCGACGGACACCTGGGGATGGCGCTCCACGAGCTCGTCGACGATAGCCCGTCTTCCGGCGGAGGGCGCAGGCGTGACCCCGGTGACATGCACATGGGACACCCCGTCCACGGCGGCGGGCGCGATGGCGTCGTGGGCGCTGCCCGCCGAGCCCGACCGGTAGTAGAGCATCGCGGTGCCACCCACCCGCGCGTCCTTGATGTGCAGCCCGGTGCGGCGCGGGTCGTCCTCGAGGAAGGCGGTGTCGACCCCGGCCCTGGCGAGCGTGGCGCGGATGCAAGCCCCGAACGGGTGCGCACCGACGCGTCCGGCATAGCGCGCACGGAGCCCGAGGCGCGCAAGGTGAATGGCGACGTTGACTTCGGCCCCAGCCTGCGCGAGGTGGAGTTGGTCTCTCGCCTCGAGGACGTCGCCCACGGGCGTCAGGGACGCAAGGGCCTCGCCGAGGCACGGAACTTCGGTCATCCGGCACCTCCCGGCGCGCCCGCGTCGAGCGCCGCGGCAACCGCGTGCAGAGCGAGGCCCTGACCCCACAGTTGAGGGCGGTCGTCCCGGATGACGCTGTAACCAAACGGAATGAGCTGGAGAACCGTGCCGGCACTGACCCGCGTGAGGTGGCCGACGTCGTCGACGTAGGCCAGCGCCCCGGCGACGGCCCGCCAGCCGCTCGTCATCACCACCGGATCCAGCCCCGGGACGATCTGACCGGCCCTCAGCATGGCGGCACCGATTCCCGCGGCGGCGGACGTCTCGAGAATGCCCGCGTTCTCGGGCTGGTCGTCGACCAGAACGCTCCACACCCCGTGAGGCGGCTGGACGCGGGCGAGCGCGTCGAGCTGGCGGGTGAGCCGCGTTCTCACCTCCTCGACGGTGGTCGAGTCCACGAGGTCCGGGTGGTCGGCCGCTATCTCGAGGTATTCGACGCCGCTGAGCGCAATCCAGGCGTTGGCGCGACCCCAGAAACTCCGGATCGCGACCCCGCCGTGCGAGCCGTGGACGAACAGCGACGTGGCGTCGTCCTGGAGGATCTCGGCGTGGGCCAGCCACTGCTCCCCGAGCTCGCCCACGAGTCGGGCGTCCTCGCGGGCCACCCCGAGGTGCCCGAGGAACAGCCCCGCCATGTACACCGTGTCTGCCCACACGCCGCCCGGCCAGTGCTCGATGGCACCGTTCGGGGCGCGCGTCAGCGCACCGGGGCTGCGGACCCACGCGAGCAGGCGCTCGGCCAGCCCCAACGACCCAGCGGACCCCTCGAGGACTGCCGCGGTGCCCGGGGCCACGGTGTTGACGTGGCCGAGGGTGGCCGCGGACCCGTGCTCGGCGAGCCAAGCCCCGACCTGCTTGGGCACCGGGTCGCCGCACGCCCGGGCGAAGCGGGCCATCCCAACGAGGCAGACGCCCTCTCCCCAGAAGAAGTCCGGGAGGCCGTCGGCCCAGGTCCGCGCGCCGACGCGTCGCCCCAGGGCGATCAACCCGGCGCGTGTCAGCTCCTCGGGGGGCAGTGGCGGCAGGGGTGGCGGCGCCAGGCGGCTCGAGGTGAGGTCCTCACCGGCCACCGCGGCCTCCGTCCGAACTCGGGCGGGGGGGACTGAGACTGCTCGGTGGTTCGGTCCGGCGACCGGCCCGGTAGTCGATGACCAGGCGCTGCCCGCTCCACTCGGCGACGAGCCGGTCGGCTCCAACCGCCTGGTGGACCGCAGGGTTGTCCAGGTGAGGCGCGCCCTCAAGGCGGCCGTCCACCCCGACCCCGGTGGCCCGGCCATCGACGGTGAAGGCCCCGGACCACGCGAGCGCCAGGGTCCGCCCGTCCGGAGTTGTCCACGCGACCGACGGCTCGCTCGGGTCGGTCCCGAATTCCGGCTCTGAGAGCGAGGCGACGAAGTCGTCGAAGGATCCCCCCGTGGCGCGGCGGGCCACCGTCGCGACGAAGGACCGGCCGCCCTCTCGCGGCCACCAGCACTGCATGGCCTCGTCGCCGGTTCGCTGTGGCCGGAAGCCACCGGCCGCTGCCACGGCGACGTAGCCGTCCCCGACCCGGCCGGCCAGCCAGCTCCGGTCTTGGCGCCACTCGTCGAGCAAGGGCGCGGGGAACCATAGGTGGGTGCCGCCGCCCGGGTCGTCGTCAGGGATGCGATGGAGGACCAACAGGCTGTCGCGATCCTGGTGAGCCCGCGGCAGGGTCCGCTGGCCGGCCCACGCGTTCGGCCGCGCGGACGACCCGATCGACGCGGCGGCCGGATGGGTCGCGAAGACTTGCACCTCGGATCCGAGCGCCGCCCCCCAGATGTGCTCCTGCAGCCCGGGAAGCCCGGCGCGGTAGTCCTGGACGCTGCTCAGGCTGGCGTCCGGCGTGCGCCACATCCGGACGTCGGAGCCGTACGGCCGGGAGAGCAGGTCGTGGTGCAGGCGGTAGTCCCCGTCGTAGACCTGTCGGCCCCACCACTCCTCTGGCGGCTGCTGCGCCACTGCGCGCACGAGCTCCGGTACCCGGTAGATGTCGGCCATTGCGAGGGCGGTCGCGGGCAGCACCGCCTCGTTGAGCGAGCCGACCCCCC
>CAYPYK010000271.1:0-3531 GCA_964414665.1 uncultured Intrasporangiaceae bacterium
CGACGATGATCATCATCCCGAGGAGCAGGAAGATGACGTTCCAGTCGATGCCCGTGTCCTGCGAGAAGAACGCGCTATGCCCACGCGCCGCGCCGATGACCACCATCGCCGCCGCACCGCCGAGCGCCGCCGCCACCCGGTGGACGCGCTCGGTGGCGATCAGGACGTACGCAACGACGAAGACGCCAATGGCGAGGTATGCCGTGACGCTCACCGGCGGTCGTCCTCCTGGTGCCCCGGGTCGGTGCCGTCTCCGGTGGTGGGCTTGCTGCTCGGTGGCGGGATGATGTCGCGTTCGAGACGCCAGCGCATGAGCTCGCTGTCCTGGCCGGCCCGGGTCGCTATGGCCGCGAGCGTCCGGGAGATCATGACGGCGCCGTGGTAGGTGCCGTGCTCGTCGCGAACCACGATGAGGGGCATGTGTTCGGCCACCATGATCGCGGCCACCTCGATGACGGTGTCGTCAGGCAGCACCGAGGGCAGGGCCTTGGCGACGAGCGTCTGGGCGTCGAGCAGCTCCCCGATCGTGGTGTTGTTGAGCTTGTCGCACATCTCGTCGGCGTCCTCCTCGTCGTAGACGTGCGCCAGGTGCGGGTCGTCGCGGACGTACTGCGGCAGGATGACCGCGAGCAGCTGGCTGCCCGGGACGACGGCGATCGGAACGCCCCCCTCGTCGGCGACGACGAGCCCGGGCAGCCGGTACTCGGCGATGACCCGGGCGGCCTCCGCCCCCAGGGTGTTCCGCGAGACGGTCGGGATGTGCTCAGCGAGGTCGGCGGCGATCATGCCTCACTCTGGCACAGCCGGCGCGGGCGGCGCCCGTGCCGTCGAGGGCTCGGCAGCAGGGGCGCGCGGTGCAACGACCGCTGGGCGCACGACGGCGGCCGGCGCCTCCCCTCGGACGCGCCGGCCGCCGCCGGATCACCGCGGTGTCAGCGCAGGCCGCCGGCCGCTCCAGGTGACCTCCCAGGTCACGTTGTCCCCGTGCTGCTGGGTCCAGAAGGTCCGCCAGGTCGACCCCAAGGGCCGCGGGACCTTGGCACCGAGCAGGCCCCTGGCCGTGGGGTCGCCGTCGGACACATGGATGCCGGTGATCTCGTTGTCCCCGTCGTTGTAGCCCGGCGAGGTCGTGGCGTCGTAGAGCGCCGAGGCGTCGCGGCCCTCGGCGAGGAACCGGGTGACCCGGGGGGCCCGCCCCTTCGCATGGTGGCCGTGGTCGCCGGAGAGCCCGACCACGTACCCGGAGTCGAGGGCGCCCCGCTCCTGGTGGAGCGTGTCACCGGCGTCCTCGACCACGAGGATGTCGTCGGCGGTGGCGAAGGCGATGTTGTCGAACCCGGTGTGCCGCACATCGCCGGCGAGGACCATCGAGAGCGTCCCGGTGGTGGCGCTCGGCGAGGACTGCGCCAGCTTGAAGATGCCACCGAAGCGGCCCGGCAGCGTGCTGGCGGTGTCGGTGTCGCCGGTCTCGGTGAAGTAGAACTCCCTGAAGCCGGTGCCCGGACGGAATACCCCGTTCTCGGGACGCTTCATCGGCGTGGCCCCGGCGGTGGCGGCCGCCGCGGTCGCGGCGAACGCGTCCGTGCCGTCGTGAACCGTCACCCAGGCCGTCCTGAACGAGGTCCCGTAACGGTGCAGGTCGGACACGAACGGGTCGGCCGGGTTCGCGCTCAGCTCGGCCGCGCCGACCGGCATACCGCCCCGGCGCTTGACCTGGAGGGCCTGGAGCCTGCCGCCCGCGGTGAGGTCGGTCCGGTCGGCCGGGACGAACCGGTAGACGTAGCTGTTGGGCACCTTGCCGCCCGAGGCCTTCGCGCCGCCGATGTCCTCGACGAGCCAGACATTGCCGTCCTTGTCGTTCTGGATGCCCTCGTAGCCGCCCGAGCCGAGGGCCGGCAGGGGTTCGGCGACGCCGGTGGTCGGGTCGCCCGCGGCGTCGAGCTCGACGGCGAGGACGCCACCGCGGGGGGCGCCGGACTCCGCGGTGAGGAGCAGCTGGTGGGTGAACGGGTCCCAGGTGATCCCGTCGACCGTCGGGAAGCTGGTCCCGTCGGCCCTGGCGTCGGCGATGAGGGTGACCCGCTTGGCCGGGTCCGTCTCGTCGAGGTTGACCCGCGTGACGTAGCCACGGGGACCGCCCTCGTGGCCCTGGTAGAGGTAGTGCCTGCCGCCGAAGACGAGGTAGACGTTCTTGTCGGGCTCGGACTTGTCGGCCTCGTGCTGGTCCTGGGTCAGCGGACCGGCGTCGCTGGTGGTGTAGCCGTAGCGGGTGACCCCGTTCGCGGTGTCGGGGTTGGTCAGCGGCATGCTCCCCCAGGCGACGGCGACCTCCGACGCCGTCGGCGTGAGGATGTTGTCGGCGACGCCGAAACGCGGGTTGGCGTTCGGCACGTCCACGACGGTGAGCCCGCTCGACGCCGACGCGGGCGTCCAGGCCGCCACACCCGTCGCGGCTGTGGCGATGACCACTGCGGCCACCTTGATGCTCTGCTTCATCGATACTCCTGGCTGCGCGAGGCCGGGGCTGTCCCGGCCATGTCAGCCAGCACACCGGCCCGAGGCGACTCCCACGCGAGAGCGAGGTGGCCCGAAGGTGAAGACTGGCCGACGGGTCGACGACGGGGTGGCTCGGTGGCGGGCCTCCGCCGCCCCCTCCCCCGTCGGGGGTTCCGCGGATAGGCTGATCCGATCGGGTGCGCGAGAGGGGACGCTCATGCTGAGCCAGAGTTCGTACAGCCATGCCTACGTCGCCGCGACGCGCACCACGCTGCGCACCATCGTCACCGAGTACCGCAAGGTCGCCAAGTCCGGGACTCCCGACGCCGACTTCGAGCGGGCACTGTTCAACCACCTGGTGCTCGCCCTGGAGATGTACTTCGTCCAGCGACAGCGCGCGCTGGAGGGCACGGACGGCAACCCGCTCAACGAGGTGCGGCTGCTTGTCGCCTCCATCCTGGAGAACGACGGCCGTCTCCTCGCGGACAAGAAGATCCGGCTCGCCCAGGGGCGGTCGGTCCTCGGGTTCGCCACGGGCGACCCGATCGTCCTCGACCCGGACAGCTTCACCCGGCTCAGCGAGGCCTTCCTCGACGAGATCGAGAGGCGCTACCTCTGAGCCCTCGGCGGCAGGGCCCGTCGCCGTCGGCGGCCGGGGGTAGCCTCGCGGCCATGGCGACCTTCAGCGGCATTCCGGCCGACGCCGTCCGCTTCTACCGCGACCTCGCCCATCACAACTCCAAGCAGTGGTGGGCCGCCAACAAGGAGCGGTATGCCGTGAGCGTGCGCGAGCCGATGGAGGACCTCCTCGCGGGGCTGGCGGACGAGTTCGGCGAGGGGGCGCCCTACCGGCCCCACCGCGACGTGCGGTTCAGCGCCGACAAGTCCCCGTACAAGGACCACCAGGGCGCCCTGGTCCACGTCGTCGACGGCATGGGCTACTACCTCCAGGTGAGCGGCGACGGCCTGACGACCGGGGCGGGCTACCTGCCCAAGGGCCCGGACCAGCTCGCCCGGCTGCGGGCCGCGATCGAC
>CAYPYK010000272.1:0-3518 GCA_964414665.1 uncultured Intrasporangiaceae bacterium
CGCAAGATGGAGACGAACGTCGACTTCTGGGCGGCCGTGCTCCTCGACTTCGCCGAGGTCCCGGGCTCGATGATGTCGCCGCTGTTCGTCAGCGCGCGCACCGCCGGCTGGTCCGCACACATCCTCGAGCAGAAGAAGACCGGCCGGCTCATCCGACCTAGCGCCCGCTACATCGGAGCGGGCCCCCGCTCGGTCGAGGACATCACCGGCTACCGCGCTCCCTGACCGCCCCCCGCCCACGGCATACCCCGGCCTTCCCCCGGCCTTCCCCCGGCCTTCCCCCGGCCTTCCCCCAACCTCTGCTAGCAGAGGTTGGGCCACTCAGCAGAGGTCCGGAGCTCTGCTGAGTGGACCAACCTGTGCTGAGCGCGCGGTCGGGGACAGCCCGGCACCCGAGTTATCCACAGGCCGCCAGCACGCCGGGCCCGTACTCCGCCACCCTGGACGCATGGAGCTCCACCACCTGGCCCGACACGGCGTCGTGAGCGTGGCCGACGCCCGGGCGGTCGGGCTCGACGCCTACGCGCTGCGCGCCCTCGCTGCTCGGGGGACGATCCTGCGGCTCATCCGAGGGTGGTATGCCGTCCGCCCGCCCGGTGCGGCCCAGGCGCCATGGGAGGGCAGGGACCCCTTCGAGGCCGCGAGACGCCGGCACCGGCTGCAGGCGGTCGCGCTCCTGAGATCGTTCGACGGACGGGTCTGCGCGAGCCACCAGTCGGCCCTGCTGCTGCACGACGTCGACCTCTGGCGTGCCGACCTCGGCACGGTGCATCTGTGCCGGACCCGAGACGACCACTCCCGCCACCGGACCGGGGCCGTGATCCACCCGGCCACCGCCCTTCCGCTGACGTTGACCCCCGACGGTCTCAGCACCGTCGACGTGGCCGCCGCCGTCGTGCAGGTCGGGCTGCGGCCGACCGGCCCTGCCCGACAGCCGCTCCCCCTCGAGAGCCTCGTCGCCGCCGACTCGGCGCTGCGTCAGGGGCTCACCAGCCACGCCAAGCTCGCGGCAGCGCTGGCCGCCCATGAGGGGCACCCCGGCGTCCGTGGGGTCTCGCTCCTGCTTCCGTATGCCGATGGGCGGCACGAGTCCGTCGGCGAGACGAGGCTGGCCCACGCGATGCGGTCGATGGGGTTCCGGTTCACCCCACAGGTCGAGTACGTCATCGAGGGCCAGCTCATCCGAACGGACTTCGAGCTCGACGACGCGCCGGTCGTCGTCGAGTTCGACGGGATGGCGAAGTACGGCGCCGGCCTGGCGAACCCGTCACCGGAGCAGCTGCGGGCCGCTCTCGTGGCGGAGAAGCTGCGCGAGGACCGGCTGCGTTCCCGGGGCAAGCAGGTCGTCCGGTTCGTCTGGGCGGACCTGGACTCGTGGGAGCTCATCCGGCGCCGCATCAACGACGCCGTTTCGGCGGCGCGACTCCGCCGATCCGCCTGAGACCGATCATCTCGACCCGCCGAACACTGATCGGCCCCACTCTGCGTCCCCCCGCTCAGCACAGGGTGGTCCACCCAGCACTCAGCGTCCACCCAGCACTCAGCACAGGGTGGTCCACCCAGCACAGGGTGCGCCCTCTGCTGAGTGGACCAACCTCTGCTAGCAGAGGTTAGGGAGACGGGCGGGAGGGGAGAGGCGGGAGTAGGGAGGGGGGAGGCGGGAGGGGGTTCGGGGTGACGGATCGAGGCGGGGCGAGGTAGGAGGAGCGGGCCGGCGGGCGGGCGGATCGGCATCCGTCCGGGTGGTGAACCTCACCGGAGGGCGCCCTCGGCCCAATGGGAGAATCGGCCCGTGACCGACACCGGAACGCTCACCCTGCCCGCCGACCTCCTCCCCGCTGACGGCCGCTTCGGCTCCGGGCCCTCCAAGGTCCGCCCCGAACAGGTCGACTACCTCGCCTCCATCGGCCGCACCGTCCTCGGCACCTCCCACCGCCAGGCCCCCGTCAAGAACCTCGTCAAGAGCGTCCGTGAGGGCATCGCCACGCTCTTCGACCTCCCCGACGGCTACGAGGTCATCCTCGGCAACGGTGGCGCGACGGCCTTCTGGGACATCGCCGCCTTCGGCCTGGTGCGCGAGAAGGCCCAGCACCTGTCCTTCGGCGAGTTCTCCAACAAGTTCGCGTCCGTCACGAACAAGGCGCCCGTCCTCGCCGACTCGACCATCATCACCGCCGAGCCTGGCGCCCGCCCCGACCCGCGGGCCGAGGCCGGCGTCGACGTCTACGCGTGGGCCCACAACGAGACCTCGACCGGCGTCATGGCTCCGGTGCGGCGGGTCGAGGGGGCCGACGACGGCGCACTCGTCCTCATCGACGCCACCTCCGGCGCCGGTGGCCTCCCGGTCGACGTGGGCCAGTCCGACGTCTACTACTTCAGCCCGCAGAAGTGCTTCGCCTCCGACGGTGGCCTCTGGCTCGCGCTCTTCTCGCCCACCGCGCTCGCCCGGGTCGAGGAGATCACCGCCTCCGGCCGCTGGGTGCCGGACTTCTACAGCCTGCCGACGGCGATCGACAACTCGCGCAAGGACCAGACGTACAACACCCCGTCCGTCGCGACGCTCGCCCTCCTCGCCAACCAGGTCCGGTGGCTCAACGACCACGGTGGCCTGGCCTGGTCGACGGCGCGTACCGCCGACTCCTCCGGGCGCCTCTACGACTGGGCCGAGCGGGTCGGGTATGCCGCGCCCTACGTCGCCGACCCGACCCACCGCTCGCGGGTGGTCGCCACGATCGACTTCACCGACGACATCGACGCCTCGGCCATCGCCAAGACGTTGCGTGCCAACGGGGTCGTCGACGTCGAGCCCTACCGCAAGCTGGGCCGCAACCAGCTGCGGGTCGCGGTCTTCCCGGCCGTCGACCCGGACGACGTCAGCAAGCTCATCGCGAGCATCGAGTACGTCATCGAGCACCTCTAGACCGCTCGCCTGCCTGCCCCACGGGTCCCCGAGGCCGCGACCGCACCATCGACGCGCCGCCGGCATACCCGCCGGTGGGGCGTCCGCCCACCGCCGGTCGGCCCCCGAACCGGGTTAGGCGAGCCTTGCCTCGATGCGTAGTGTGAATGGGTGACAACGACGATGCCGGCGCCGACCACGATCGGCCAGCTTCGCGCCGCGGGGCACCAGCTCAGGCCCCTCCGCGCCGAGATCCGCGACAACCTCCTCGACACCCTGCGCGCCGGCCGGGACCCGTGGCCCGGCATGCACGGGTTCGAGTCGACCGTCATTCCCCAGCTCGAGCGCGCCCTCATCGCCGGCCACGACGTCGTCCTCCTCGGCGAGCGCGGCCAGGGCAAGACCCGGCTGCTGCGTACCCTCGTCGGGTTGCTCGACGAGTGGACGCCGGTCATCGACGGCAGCGAGATCGGCGAGCACCCCTACGAGCCCGTCACCGTCGCGTCACGTCGCCGTGCGGCCGAGCTCGGCGACGACCTGCCGGTGACCTGGCGGCACCGCTCCGAGCGGTATGCCGAGAAGCTCGCCACCCCGGACACCTCGGTCGCCGACCTCATCG
>CAYPYK010000273.1:0-3495 GCA_964414665.1 uncultured Intrasporangiaceae bacterium
GGCTGCGCGGCCGGGTCGACCCCCTCGAGGTATGCCGCGACCTCGGCCTCGGCGCGGCCGCGCCAGCGTCGGGACTGCTCGGGGTCCCGGAAGCCGGTCTCGATCCAGCCGCGGCGCACCAGGTCGGCCCCGGCCGTGGGGGTGCGCCGCTCGCCGGGCAGGTCCCACCAGTCGCGCAGCGCGTTGTGGACCGAGTTGCCCAGCGAGGTGTGTGCGCGCTGGAGCCGGGGCTGTGGGCGGGGCCGGTCGAGGTACTGGAACCGGTAGCGCCGGGGGCAGTCGACGAAGGCAAGCAGCCGGGACGGGCTCGCGGCATACAGCCTCGGGGGCAGGCCCGCGAACTCGCCCTGGACCCGCCCGGACGCCGGTGTCGACATGGGCGGCACGCTACCCGCCCCGACCGTCACCGCAGCCGAGCCGTCCCCAGGCCGCTGCCGCTGGCCGCTGGCCGCTGCCGCTGGCCGCTGGCCGCTGCCGAGGGCACCGGACCCGCCGGGCCTCAGCTGAAGACGATTGTCCGGTCCTGGTTGAGCAGGATCCTGCTCTCGCAGTGCCACCGCACGGCCCGGGCGAGCACCCGCGACTCGACCTCCTCGCCGGCCCGGACCAGGTCAACGGGGGTCATCCGGTGGTCGGCGGGGATGACGTCCTGCTCGATGATGGGGCCCTCGTCGAGGGCCGCGGTGACGTAGTGCGCGGTGGCGCCGACCAGCTTGACGCCTCGGGCGTAGGCCTGGTGGTAGGGCTTGGCGCCCTTGAAGCTCGGCAGGAACGAGTGGTGGATGTTGATGATCCGACCGGGGAGGGCGCGGGCGAGGTCGTCGGACAGGATCTGCATGTAGCGGGCGAGGACGACGAGGTCGATCTCGTGCTCGGCGAGCAGCTCACGGAGCCGGGCCTCCGCCTCGGGCTTGGACCGGGCCGTCACCGGGATGTGGTGGAAGGGTACGCCGTAGGAACGGACCAGCGGCTCGAGGTCGTCGTGGTTGGACACAACGAGGGGGACGTCCATCGTCAGGGCTCCGCTGCGCCAGCGGAAGAGCAGGTCGTTGAGGCAGTGGCCGAACCGGCTCACCATGAGCAGGGCCCGGTAGGGGGCGGACGCGTCCCGCAGCAGCCAGTCCATCGACATTGTCTCGCCGAGGGGGACGAGGGCGTGGTGGAGCGCAGGCTCCTCGGGGCCGCCGGCAGCCACGGAGAACCGGATCCGCATGAAGAAGCGGCCGGTGCGGGGGTCGCCGAACTGTTGGCTCTCGTCGATGTTGCCGCCCTGCTCGAACAGCACCCGGGTCACTGCGGCGACGATGCCGGGAGCATCGGGGCAGGACAGCGTGAGGACGTACGAGTGGGTTGGCGTGGACACGGGGGTTCCTTTCGGCGGTGGCTCTAGTGTGCCGTCGCGAAGGCGCGGACGCTGTCGGCGACCATCTGCACCGCGATCGCCGACAGGAGCAGACCGGCGATCCGGCTGAGCAGCACGATCCCGCTCTGGCGCAGGACCCGGTCGAGCCGGGACGCGAACCGCAGGGTGAGCCAGACGAGGACCAGCGCCCCGACCAGGGCCAGTCCCACCGAGGCGACCTCCCACGCGCCGTGTGCCGAGCGGACAGCCAGCATCGTGGCGACGATCGCCCCGGGCCCGGCGAGCAGCGGGGTGCCGAGCGGGACGAGGGCGACGTTGACCCCGGCGTCGGCGTTCTGCTCGCCCTCTGCTCCCGTGAGCAGCTGGAGGGCGACGATGAGCAGTAGCAGCCCGCCGGCGCCCTGGAGCGCGGCCAGCGAGATGTGCAGGTAGTTGAGGATCTGCTGACCGAACACCGCGAACGAGGCGATGACGACGAGCGCGACGAGCGATGCCCGCCGGGCGGCGCCCGCCCGCTCTTTGGGTGTGAGCGAGCGGGTGAGGCTCAGGAAGACGGGGATCGCACCCGGCGGGTCGAGGATGACGAGGAGGGTCACGAACGCCGACGCCAGCGTATGGAGGTCGATCGGCACCCGGCCAGCGTAGTGGCCGACAGGTCGTCGGCCCGGCGAGGCAACCGTTGACGGCTCCCTCCGTAGTGCAGGGTGAGAAGACCGGGAGGGGGCTGGCAGATGGCCGGGCACGCCACGGCGGAGCGGGACGCCGCGTTCTCGGCGTTCACGGGGAGGCCACCCCCTCACTCCTGCGCACCGCCTGGCTGCTCACCGGGTCCACCGAGGCCGCGGGCGACCTCGTCCAGGCGGCTCTGGTCAAGACGTATGCGGCGTGGCCGAGAGTCCGCCCCCGGTCCGCGCTCGCCTACGCGCGCCGCGTCCTGGTCAGCCAGCGGAACCCCAAGGCCTCGCCGTCCCGGTCTCCGGGCGGATCTCGGTCCCTGCAGTCGGGTCGGACCATGCGGCGGAGGACCTCAACGCCGCCGTCGCGACCGACATCCCACCCAAGGGCGGACCCGGCCAGTGGGTGGACGTCCAGCAGCTGGACGTGCGGGGCTTCCGCCTCGTCGCCCAGCTGCGGCTCGGCGCCGCGAACGACGCCGTCGTCCAGCTCGGCGACGGGGCGGGGTTCGACATGGCCTGCGGTCTGACCCGCTCGCGGCCGACCAGCGTGACGCCCGTTGGCGACGTGGCGAGCCGGTTCGGCCTGGGCACCGCCTTCGCCACCGCCCAGGTGCCCGGCACCGACGTGTGGGCGGTGGTCATCTCCCTCACCGGCACCGACGACCCCTCGCCCCATCAGCTCACGGCGGTCAGGTGGACCGATGCCGCTGGGCATCGCCACACGACGCCGGCCGGCTGACCACCGGCACCGAGCTCAGCCCTGCGGGCCCGGCCAGTTCTTGTCGGGCTGGGGCACCGGCCGGCCGGGCTGCTCGCCGCCTCGGGCGTCGAGGTAGCTGGCCTTGGGCACCATGACCTTGCGGCGGAAGATGCACACGACCCTCCCGTCCTGGTTGTAGCCGATCGTCTCGACGTGGACGACGCCGCGGTCGTCCTTGCTCGTGCTCTCCCACTTGTCGAGCACCGTGGTCTGCCCGTAGAGGGTGTCGCCGTGGAAGGTCGGCGCGACATGCCGCAGGCTCTCCACCTCGAGGTTGGCGATGGCCTTGCCCGAGATGTCCGGGACGCTCATGCCGAGCAGCAGGCTGTAGACGTAGTTGCCGACGACGACGTTCCTGCCGAACTGGGTGGTCTCCTCGGCGTAGTTGGCGTCGAGGTGGAGGGGATGGTGGTTCATCGTCAGCAGGCAGAACAGGTGGTCGTCGTACTCGGTCACCGTCTTGCCGGGCCAGTGCTGGTAGGTCGCCCCGACCTCGAACTCCTCGTAGCTGCGTCCGAACTGCATGCCCGCCTCCTGCTCTGCCCGGCGTCGCCGGGGGGTGTGCCGCCATCCTCGCGTGCGCCGCAGCATAGCGACGACCCGGAGCCCGGATGCCGGGTGGGCCTGCTCACAGCTCCCGACGTCCGCCCGCGACCTCTGCCCTCCCATGCCGGCTGAGGAGTCACCATCTGGCT
>CAYPYK010000274.1:0-3170 GCA_964414665.1 uncultured Intrasporangiaceae bacterium
GCGCGGCTGGCGCTCACGCGGTGGGGGGTGTGCCTGGTGTTGCCGGTGCTCGCGCAGATGACGGCCCTGGCGCCGTTGCGCTTCGCGACCGAGATGGCTGTCGTCATGCCGCGGTCCTTGAACGACGCAGTGGGGTTGAGGCCCTCGTACTTGACCAGGACGTTGGCCGCCACCAGCTCGGAGAGGTACTCGCACGGGATGAGCGGGGTGCCGCCCTCCTGCAGGGTCACCACCGGTGCGCCCTCGATCATCGGCAGGCGAGCGGCGTACTCGCGGATCACCCCGCGCCACAGGTGTGCCATCGTCAGGCTCCTTCTACGCGCATGACCGAGACGACCTCGTCGACCGTCTCGAGCCCGGCCAGCGCGTCGACCGTTGCGGCGAGCGCGGCGTCGGGGGCCGCGTGGGTGACGACGATGAGGTTGGCACGCGAGGGTTCCCCGCCGGGGACGACGTGCTGGCGGACGGTCTCGATGGAGACGTCGTGCTCGGCGAAGGCCGCCGCCACCTGCGACAGGACACCAGGGCGGTCGGCCACGTCGAGGCTGATGTGGTAGCGCGTCAGCGAGGTCCCCATGTCGACGACCGGCAGGTCGGCGTAGGCCGACTCGCCGGGCCCGCGACCGCCCGCCACCTTGTGCCGGGCCACCGCGACGACGTCGCCGAGGACGGCGGAGGCGGTGGGGTCTCCCCCGGCGCCGCGCCCGTAGAACATCAGCTGGCCGGCCGCCGAGGCCTCGACGAACACGGCGTTGAACGCGTCGCGGACCGAGGCGAGCGGGTGGCTTCGCGGGATCATCGCCGGGTGGACCCGCACGCTGATGGCCGGGCCGGTCGGGGTGTCGATCCGCTCGCAGATGGCCAGCAGCTTGACGACGTGGTCCATCTGCCGGGCGGCGGCGATGTCGCCGGCCGTCACCTCGGTGATGCCCTCGCGGTGCACCTGGGCGTTGCTCACCCGGGTGTGGAACGCCAAGGAGGCGAGGATGGCCGCCTTGGCGGCCGCGTCGAAGCCTTCGACGTCGGCGGTCGGGTCGGCCTCGGCGTAGCCCAGGGCCTGCGCCTGCTCGACGGTCTCGGCGAACCCGGCCCCGGTGGTGTCCATCTTGTCGAGGACGAAGTTGGTCGTGCCGTTGACGATCCCGAGCACGCGGTGGACGTGGTCGCCGGCCAGCGACTCGCGGATCGGTCGCAGGATCGGTATGGCGCCCGCGACCGCGGCCTCGTAGTACAGGTCGACGTCGGCGGCGTCGGCCGCGGCATACAGGGTGGGGCCGTCCTCCGCGAGCAGCGCCTTGTTGGCCGTGACGACCGAGGCCCCGTTGGCCATCGCCGAGAGGATGAGGCCGCGGGCGGGGTCGATGCCGCCGATCACCTCGATGACGATGTCGGCGTGGGTGACGAGGTCCTCCGCGTCGGTCGTGAACAGGGCGGGGTCGACGGGCACGGCGGAGCGGTCCTTGCCCAGCCGGCGGACCGCGATCCCCACCAGCTCGAGGGGGACACCCACCCGCGCGGTGAGGTCGTCACTGTGGGTCGCGAGCATCCTCGCCACCGACGAGCCGACGACGCCGCAGCCGAGCAGTGCCACGCGCAGGGGGGCACCGGGTTCGTGCGCCATGGGGGGTCGCGCTCCTTACTTCTCGCCCGCACGGGGCGGCCATGCCGGCCCGGCGGGGGCCGGGTCGTCCACGTCGAGGGCCAGCAGGTCCTCGATGGTCTCACGCCGGACGATGACACGTGAGCCACCGTCGCGTACGGCGAGCACCGGCGGGCGGGGGGTGTGGTTGTACTGGTTGGACAGGCTCCGGCAGTAGGCGCCGGTCCCCGGCACGGCGATGAGGTCGCCGGGCGCGAGGTCTGCGGGAAGCCACTCGTCGAGGACGAGCACGTCGCCGCTCTCGCAGTGCCGACCGACGACGCGAGACAGCCGCGGCTCGGCGGTCGAGTGGCGGCTGGCCAGGGTGCACGAGTAGTCGGCCTCGTAGAGGGCCGGGCGGATGTTGTCGCTCATCCCGCCGTCGACAGAGACGTAGGTGCGGGAGTGTCCTTCGCCGAGGTCGACCTGCTTGACCGTGCCGACCTCGTACAGGGTGAAGGTGCTGGGGCCGACAATGGCCCGGCCCGGCTCGATCGAGACCCGCGGGACCGTGCTGAGGTCGCCGTCCCCGACGGCCTTGAACTCGTGCTCGACGATCTCGGCCAGCTGCTCGCCGAGCTGCCGGGGCGAGAGCGGGGTGTGCTGCGAGGTGTAGGCGATCCCGTACCCGCCACCGAGGTCCAGCTCCGGCATCCGGTGGCCGAGCTGGGTCTCGACCTCGGCGTGCAGGCCGACGAGCCGGCGGGCGGCGATCTCGAAGCCGCCGGTGTCGAAGATCTGGCTGCCGATGTGGCTGTGTAGGCCGCGAAGGTCGAGGACGTCGCGGCGCTCGAGGATGGCCCGGACCGCCTCGAGGGCGTCGCCCCCGACCAGGCTGAACCCGAACTTCTGGTCCTCGTGGCCGGTCGAGATGAACTCGTGGGTGTGTGCCTCGACGCCGACGGTGACGCGGACCATGACCGGCGCGACCACCCCGAGCTCGGTGGCGACAGCGACGACCCGATCGATCTCGGTGAAGGAGTCGACGACGAGCCGCCCCACCCCGTAGGACAGCGCCTGGCGGATCTCGGCGGAGGTCTTGTTGTTGCCGTGCACCGCGATCCGCTCCGCCGGGAAGCCCGCCCGCTCGGCGACGGAGAGCTCGCCGCCCGAGGCGACGTCGAGGCTCAGCCCCTCCTCGGCGACCCAGCGGGCCACCGCCGTGCAGAGGAACGCCTTGCCGGCGTAGTAGACGTCCGCTCCCCCGCAGACCGGGACGAACGGGGCGGAGAAGTCGTCGCGGAAGGCCCGAGCACGGGCCCGGAAGTCCTCCTCGTCCATGACGTATGCCGCGGTGCCGTGCTCGCGGGCCAGCTCGACGACGTCGACCCCGCCCACCCGCAGCCGACCGTCCGCCGTCCGGGTCACCGACCGCGACCACAGCTGAGGCAGCAGCTCCATGACGTCGTCGGGATAGGGCAGGTAGAGCGGCGGGCCGCCGTAGCCCTCGGCGTGCAGGGCGCCGGCCTCGTGGATCCTCATCGAACTGGTCTTCCTTCGTCGCTGCGGCGGTGCGGCTACATGCGCTCCG
>CAYPYK010000275.1:0-605 GCA_964414665.1 uncultured Intrasporangiaceae bacterium
CCGAAGTGGTGGAACTGCAACCCGGTGAGCTTGCTCGCCGCCGTCGCGTTGCCCGGAGCCAGCATGCTCCGGGTGTCGGCGCTCAGCTGCACGAGCTCGACGGGCTGGTACGGACCCGCGTCGACCGGCAGCAGCGCCGACTCCGCGACCGCGAGGTCGAACAGGCGTGCCGCGGCGCCCGCGGCATCCACCGGGCCGCCGCTCGGCAGGAGATAGCCGACGTACGACGTCAGCTCGCTGCCCACCGGAGCGCCCTGGGCGAGGGTGACGAGCAGGCCGGACGCCTCCACCAGGATCGAACCGAGCGCATCCCAGGCCCCAGGCTCGATGCTCGTCTGGTCCGCCCATTCGCTCGCGAGTGCCGCGGCCGTGTAGGCGAGCGAGCAGTGCCGGCCATCCGGGAGCACGGTGGTGGCGGTGGTCCGGCAGACGGACTCCACGAGGTCGGAGCGGCGCGGCCGCACCGCCTTGCCCGCCGCTCCGTGGAGCTTCTCGACGAGCCCGTTGAGCGTCTGACGGTCAGCGCCGTCGGTCGCCGCCCGTTGGGCCAGGCGCAGGATGCCGAGGGCGAGGAGCTTGTCCTCCGGCGTCGAGATGGGGCCGGA
>CAYPYK010000275.1:615-3160 GCA_964414665.1 uncultured Intrasporangiaceae bacterium
ATGGCCTCCCGGTTGATGTCGTCGAACCATACGCTCTGCCCGAACTCCGCGAGCGTCTGGCTCGTGGACGGGAGGGCGTCCTGCGAGGCGGCGCCGTCCGGGCCGACCGCCGCGGGCCACCCGCCGGCGAGGACGCCCTCGATGGCGCTGCGGCATACCTCCTCGCTGTCACCGCCGGCGGCGAGCGTCCGCCGCCAGTCGGCGGGGAGGCCGACCGACTCCGGTGAGGCCTGCGCCGGCCACGTGCTCAGCAGCCGCAGCATCGCCGCGACCAGCGTGCGTGCCTGTCGCTGGCTCTCCCTGGTGCAGTACTCGTCGAGCAGGCTCGGCGTGAGCAGCCGCTCGGGCGCCAGCCGGCTCGCCGTGGCGGCGAGCTGGACGCGCAGGTCGCCGCGGGCGGCGATCCGGTCGTTGTGGGAGACGATCGCCGCCAGGTCGGCGCTGATCGACTGGCTGGTGGCGGCCCCGAGATCCTTGAGCAGACCCTCGAGCAGACCGTACGGAGCGCTCAGCTCGTCGCCCGGATGGCCGGTCATGACGTCGGGGGACGGACCCGCCGAGGGCACGACGAACAGCAGCACCCGCCGCACCTGGCGACGAGCCCGCCGGTCGAAGATCCGCTCGAGGAGCACGTCGAGCGGCTGGTTGTCCAGCAGCCCGCCGTCGACGGCCCAGTGGTCACGGGTGATGTTGGCGTACCTGCCCATGGCCGGTCGGACCGGGATGTCGCCGTCGGGGGGCGTCGGGGTCTCGAACGGGATGAAGGACGGCTCGAACGCGGCCGGGAAGGACGCCGTGCTGCGTCCCGCCAGGGCGAGCGCCCCCTCGATGCCGCTCGAGACCAGGTCGGTCTCGGTGAAGGTGAACAGCCCGTGCTTGTTGCTGTCCTGGACGAGGGTGCCGAGGGCGTCGGTGAAGCGGCCGCACTCACCGGTCAGCCACGTCGTCGTGACGTACAGGGTCGTCGACGGCGGGTGGGCGGACGCCGGGTGGGCGGACGCCGGGCCGGGGGCCAGGGTCGGCAGCTTGTCGAAGAGGTCCTTGAACATGCGCCGGTCCCCGTAGAGCAGCGAGGGGACGTCCTTGTCGGTGGGGTCGCGCAGGAGGTCGAGCATGGCGCCGAGGTCGAGCCAGATGTCGCGCATCGAGCCCAGGTCGCCGCCGCGCGCCCGCGCGTAGGCGAGGAGCACCGCGTTGATGCCGCCGGCGCTGGTGCCCGAGAGGACATCGACCTCGACGACGATGTCGAGCAGCTCGAGCAGGCGCGCGTAGAGGTCGCGCTCGGCCGCCTCGGCGCCGCTGAGCGGGCCCCGCGAGCGCATCGGGTCACCGGGCCCGGTGGTCTGCAGCTCGCGGCGGATGTCGGACGCCTGCATCACCAGGTCGATCTCTCGGGCCACGCCGCCCATCCAGATCGCGAGGCTGACGCCGCCGGTCATGGTCGCCGCGACCCGAACCTCCTCGGTGTCCGGTGACACCGCCGTCGCGGTCGACGTTGCGGGCGCGGGCTCGTTCATCAGCAGACCCCCACGGCAGAGAGGACGCGGCGGGCGCGAGAGGCGCCTGACGCGTTCTCGACGGGGCCGTCCAGCGCCGGCCCGGGGGCCGGCCTGTCCGGTCATGAGGTTTCACGGTAGCCCGTTGAACCCTCAATCGGTGGGGTCCGCTGCGGCTTCCCCGAAACCTGCCTCGGGGCCGCCGCGGTCAGGCCTGGTCCGGGTCGAGCATCGGCACCGGCTGGACGTCGGACTCGGTCACCGTGAGGTACCCGACGAGGAGGACGATCAGCGCTCCCACGACGAGCACGACGGGCCCGTCGCCGTAGCCGAGCCCACCGCTGTGCGCCGGCTTGGCCAGCCCGTCGGCGACCGATGCGCCCAGCGGCCGGGTGAGCACATAGGCGAACCAGAACGAGAGCACGCCGTTCCAGCGCAACCAGCGGAAGCCCGCTGCCGGAACCGCGATCAGCGCCCCGAACAGCAGCGCCGACGGCAGGAAGCCCAGGTGCAGCGGGTATGCCGTGAGGTCGCCGAGGGCGGTGCCCATCGCGAACGTCGCCGCCACGGCGGCCCAGTAGAAGCCCTCCCGACGCACGCTGTCGATGCTGTGGATCGACAGCGTCCCCTCGGTCCGCCACCACGTCGCGAACACCGTCGCCAGCGCCACGGCATACAGCACCGCCGAGACGGCGTAGGGGACCCCGAACCCGACGTGCAGCACGTCGGCCGCCATCGTCCCGAAGATCCCGACCATCACCACCGCCGTCCAGTACCGCCACGCCACGTAGCGCCCCTCGCGAACCTGCAACGTCAGGGCCACCCAGAACCCGGCGAAGCCCAACAGCACCGCGAGGACCGGAGCCATGGCGTGCACGAGGTAGTCCGACGCCGCCTCGCCCATCGCCGTCGACAGTGCCTTGATCACCCAGAAGGCAACGGTGACCTGCGGGACGCGCAGGGCCCCCCGGCGGGTCAGCCACGATCCGTTCCGCGCCGCCACGCCCGGGGCGGTCAGCCGCCCATCCGGCGGCCGGGGCCGTTCCTCG
>CAYPYK010000276.1:0-3053 GCA_964414665.1 uncultured Intrasporangiaceae bacterium
CGTGCCGACGCCGGCACCGTCCGTGCAGTCCACCAGGCCCGGCGAGACGACGGGCTCGCCCGAGGGCGAAGCCCCGGCGGTTGTCACCGAACCGGGCTCGACCCCGCAGCCGGTGCCCCCGCGGCTGACCCCACCCCGGACGGTCACGTTCGAGGAGGGCGACGACCTCGACGTGCCGGACTTCCTCAAGTAGCCCGCGGCGGGCCCCAACGCGCCGGGGGCGGGTGGACGTGGTGTCCACCCGCCCGCGGCGCGTCTACGGTGGTGGCGTGTTCTACTGGCGCCGGCATACCCAGGGGGTCACCGTCGCCATCAGCGACCGTGACGGAGGCGCCAGCGCCGGGGCGTATGCGGGGCTCAACCTCGGCGGGCACGTGGGCGACGACCCCGCGGCCGTCATGACCAACCGAGCCCGTCTTGGCGCCGGGCTCGGGCTGGACCCGAAGCGCCTCGTGTTCATGGACCAGTGCCACGGCGTCGACGTCGCTGTGGTGGAGGAGCGCCCGGAGGTGCCACCCTCGGTCGACGCCCTCGTGACGGCCGCTCCCGGTCTGGCCCTCGCCGCGCTCGTCGCCGACTGCACCCCCGTCCTGCTCGCCGACCCGCGGGCGGGGGTCGTCGCCGCCGTCCACGCCGGGAGGCCCGGCATGGTCGCCGGCGTCGTGCCCCACACGATCGCAGCCATGCGGGACCTCGGGGCACGGGTGGTCACCGCGGTGGTCGGCCCGTCGGTGTGCCCCCGGTGCTACGAGGTACCCCTCGACATGCGCGAGGCCGCCGCCGCCGTGGTGCCCGAGAGCCGGGCTGTCTCGTGGACCGGCACCCCTGCCCTCGACGTGGCGGCCGGCGTCGTTGCCCAGCTCGTCGCAGGTGGGGTCGCCGTGGAGTGGGTGCCCGGCTGCGCCAGGGAGGACTCCCGTCTGTTCTCCTACCGTCGCGACGGACGCACGGGGCGGTATGCCGGTGTGGTGTTCCGCGACCCCCAGCCGGGGCACGGCCGATGAGCGGGTCGCTGCAGCGCCGCACCCAGCTCGCGGCCGGCCTGGCGGCGGTGGACCGGCGCATCGATGGTGCTCTGGCGTCGAGCGGGCGCACCGAGCGACCCGCCCTCGTCGTCGTGACGAAGTTCTTCCCGCCCTCCGACGTCGACCTGCTCGCCGAGCTCGGGGTGAGCGATGTGGGGGAGAACCGGGACCAGGAGGCGGCGGCCAAGTTCGCCGAGGTCGCCCACCGGCCAGAGCTCACCCTGCACTTCATCGGGCAGCTGCAGAGCAACAAGGCCGGCTCGGTCGCCCGGTATGCCGACGTCGTCCAGTCGGTCGACCGGCCCAAGCTGGTCCTGGCCCTGGCCCGGGGGGCCGAGGCCGCCGACCGGACCCTCGATGCCCTGGTCCAGGTCAGCCTCGACGACGCCCCGGGCCGGGGCGGGGTGCCATGGCAGGAGGCGGTCCGCCTCGCCGACGCCATCGCCGGTGTGGAGACGCTGCGGCTGCGGGGAGTGATGGCGGTCGCACCGCTCGGGGCCGAGCCCCGGGCGGCCTTCGCCCGCCTGCGGGAGGTCAGCGAGCAGGTCCGTCGGGCCCATCCGGAGGCGTTCTGGATCTCGGCCGGCATGAGCGGGGACCTCGAGGAGGCGATCGCCGAGGGCGCGACACACCTGCGTGTCGGGACGGCAATCCTGGGTTCTCGACCGCCACTTGGGTAACTTCGGTCACGAACGGTCCTGTCGGTCTCTCGCGGTCAGCACCGCCACGACACCGGCAGGCCACGTGCAGGAGGACAAGGAGCTCCCATGGCTGGCGCGCTGCGCAAGACGATGGTCTACCTCGGGCTGGCCGAGGACGACGGTCTCTACGACGAGTACGACGCGTATGAGGACCACGACGTGGCCGACCCGGGCGACCAGCCCCGCGAGCGGCACGCCCAGGTGACGCCGCTGCCGACCCGCCGTCCGGTCGCCGAGGTCGTGCGGACCCCGCGCAGCGACGGTCTCACCCGGATCACGACGATCCACCCACGCACCTACAACGAGGCCAAGACCATCGGCGAGAACTTCCGTGACGGGACGCCGGTCATCATGAACCTCAGCGACATGGACGACGCCGACGCCAAGCGGCTGGTCGACTTCGCCGCGGGGCTCGTCTTCGGCCTGCACGGGGCGATCGAGCGGGTCACGGCCAAGGTGTTCCTCCTCTCGCCCGCCACAGTCACCGTGAACACCGAGGACTCGGTGGCGGCCACCCCGGCCCGCGGGCTGTTCAACCAGAGCTGACCCGGCACAGCACCCGCACAGCGATCTCGGTCAGGCTGTCGTCATGAGCGTCGTCAGCGTGTTGCGACAGGTCCTGCACCTGGTCGTCTTCTTGTACCTCGTCGTGTTGCTCGGCCGGCTCGTGCTGGACTGGGTGCGGGTGTTCAGCAGGGACTGGCGGCCACGGGGCGTCATGCTCGTCATCGCCGAGACGCTGTACACGCTCACCGACCCTCCGCTGCGGTGGCTTCGCCGGCTCATCCCCCCGATCCGGCTCGGGTCCGTCCAGCTAGACCTCGGTTTCCTCATTCTCCTCATCTGCCTCTACATTCTACTGGCTTTCCTCTAGGCTTGGCGCGTCCCGACCCGGGTCTGGGACGATGGGGGCTGATCCCTGCCCGCACTTCACGTACATCAGGAGATGCCATGGCGTTGTCGCCCGAGGATGTGCTCAACAAGACCTTCACGCAGACCCAGTTCCGTCGCGGCTACGACGAGCGAGAGGTCGACGACTTCCTCGACGACATCGTGGCGGAGATGCGCCGGATGACCAAGGAGGGTGAGGACCTGCGCACCGACCTCAACGAGTGTCGGGCAGGGCGCGGGACAGCCCCCGCGGCCGCGGCATCCGCGCCGATGGTGGATTCCGGTGCCGCCAAGGAGCTCGAGACGCTGCGCGCCCGCGCCTCCGAGCTGGAGGCGACGGTCCGCGAGCTCGAGTCCGTCGGTGCGCGCAGCTCCGACCTCGAGGGCCAGGTCCAAGAGCTCCAGGCCGCGAGCGCGCGCAGCACCGAGCTCGAGG
>CAYPYK010000277.1:0-821 GCA_964414665.1 uncultured Intrasporangiaceae bacterium
TCGAGGCGCGCAACGCCGAGCCGCTCAAGCGGTGGAAGCTCTCCGACATGGACCTGGCCGAGCACGAGCTCTACGTCAGGTACTCGATGGCCAAGGACACGACCTTCCAGTACACCGACATCAAGCAGGCTCCCTGGTACGTCGTCCCCTCCGACGACAAGCGGGCGGCTCGGCTGAACTGCACCAGCCACCTGCTCTCGCAGTTCGACTACGTGGATGTCGCCCCGGACGTCGTCGAGCTGCCCGTCATGCGGCAGATCCCCTATGTCCGACCGCCGATCCACGAGCAGACGTTCGTGCCGCGGCTGTTCTGACGGGCCACGGGGGCGACCGGAGCCGACTCGGCCCCACCCGAACGCCCGGCTCGGTCAGCCGGCCCCACCGGTCCTCACTGGTAGGAGATGAACCACGGGGTCGGGTGGACCTTCGTCATCGTCTCCTGCGGGCTCAGCGGGTCGCTGTCCGTGTGGTAGAAGTTCTTCCACCCCATATAGACCCCCCGCGGCAGGTTCGCGCGCAGGGCGTGCCACGTCGCCCACTTCGCCGCCCGCGAGCCCTGGCCGTCGGCGTGGATGACGACCTGTACCTCGTCGTGGCTCGTGTCGAGCAGCTGTCGACGGCGGATCATGCTCGTCGAGAACTGGTGCAGGGTCAGCACCTTCGGTGGCAGGTTGTTGACGTCGACGAGGGCGGCCAGCCAGCGGATGACGTCGTTGACCTCGGCGACGTCGACCGAGCCGAGCTGCTTGAGCGGGCGCTGCTTCTTGGCGAGCCGCCACTCCGGGTCGAGGGCGAGCCCGACATAGGGGTTCAGCAACAGC
>CAYPYK010000277.1:831-2890 GCA_964414665.1 uncultured Intrasporangiaceae bacterium
GACGTCGAGGACGACGTCCAGGCCGGCCTGTCCCGCGGCCTCGACCCACGGGCGCAGCGTCGACACGGGGGTCTCGTTGGAGAAGTTGTGGTCCGAGCCCGGCGAGCCCGAGGCCACCGTTGCGATCATCTCGAAGGCCGGCACGACCGGCGTGCTGGTGTAGCGGGCATGAGCGGCGGCGAGGGACTTCGCCCGTGCGATGGCGGCGGGGAGGCTCTGCTGTCCGAGCGCCCCCAACGACGGCGTGCCGGGGTGACCGTACAGCGCCACGATCCGGCGGCCAGGGAAGGGCGTCCAGCCACCGCCGGGAAGCTGAGGGGCGGTGCGGACGGTCGAGATCCGGCTGGCGAACCGGGCTGTGGTGCCGAAGGCCGGGCCGACCGCCACGACGGGGACCTCGGGACCGGCGATGAGCTGCTTGGCGGCCACCGGGGCCTGACGGGGATCGGAGCTGCGGACGAGGAGGACCGTGGCACCGGCTGCGGCGACGGCCGCCCTGACCGCCTCGCTCGCGGGCGCGCCTCGCGTCCACATCGCGAAGGCCGGCGGCTCCGTCGACCCGGGGCTCGGCAGTGGCACGGGGAGGCCGAGGCCGGGCAGGTCCGCGGCGCTGGCCGGTCCGTCGACGGCGGTACGGTCGCCGACGGCCAGTCCCGTCGCGGTGGGGTAGCACAGGACCATCCGGGCCTTGAGCCGGTCGAGCTCGCCGACGAGCTGGTCCGAGGCGACGAGGAGCGGCGCCCCCAGGGCCGTGGCCGCGGCCGCGGCCGGGCCGATGGTGCCCGTGCCGCCGTCGGCGGCGACGACGACGACGGTCGCCCCGGTGAACAACGCCCCGCTCAACGCCACGGTCGCGGGCCCGTCGGCCCCGGTGACGACCTGGACGCTGGCCACGCGGCGCTGGGTGCCGTGGCCGCCCGCGGCCGGGGAGGCGCTGCTCGTCGGACTGCCCGACGGCGACGTGGTCGCCGTCGGAGGGTCCTGCTGCGTAGCCGTGCAGGCGGATACACCGGCGACCACCGGGACCGCGATGAGCGCCTGCCGTCGTGTCAGTTCTCGCCCCACTGGACCCCTGCCTCTGTGAGCCGTCGCGGATGCGACACCCGTACGATGCCACCCCGACCTGGGGGTCCGCAGACGGTTCCGAGAACCGATGGCTCCGGCGCCGCCACACCGATCGCCGGCAGCGGCGCGGTGGGGAGCTCGCCGAGGGGTCCGTCGGCCCTTCCCGGTCGGACCAGCGGTTCGTATGCCGCGTGCTCCGGTCCGTAGGATGGGTCCGGTCGTGCGCCCGCCGCAGGGGGCCGTCGACCAGGCGTCACGGCATACGGCCGTGGCCTCTCTCGTACCACCGCAAAGGACCGAACACCCGTGCTTCGCACCCATGAGGCCGGCACGCTGCGTGCCGAGCACATCACCGAGCCGCCGCTGACCGTCACCCTGACCGGGTGGGTGGCCAAGCGGCGCGATCACGGCGGGGTGGCCTTCATCGACCTGCGGGACGCCTCGGGCGTCGTCCAGGTCGTGGCACGGGACGAGGTGCTCGCCGAAGGGGGCGCCCACGAGCTGCGCAGCGAGTTCGTCGTCAGGGTGGTCGGCCGGGTCCGGCACCGCCCCGAGGGAAACGCCAACCCCGACCTGCCGACCGGCGAGGTCGAGGTCGTCGCCTCGAGCCTGGAGGTCCTCAACCCGAGCGCCCCGCTGCCGTTCCAGATCGACAGTCACGTGAGTGTCGGCGAGGAGGCCCGGCTCCGGTACCGCTACCTCGACCTGCGTCGCCCGGGCGCGCAGTCCTCGGGCCACGCGATCAGGCTGCGTTCCCGGGTCAACGCCGCGGCCCGGCAGGTGCTCGGTGCCCGCGACTTCGTCGAGATCGAGACCCCGACGCTGACCCGGTCCACACCCGAGGGCGCCCGCGACTTCGTCGTGCCCGCCCGCCTCTCGCCGGGCAGCTGGTACGCCCTGCCGCAGAGCCCGCAGCTGTTCAAGCAGCTGCTCATGGTCGCCGGGATGGAGCGGTACTACCAGATCGCCCGCTGCTACCGCGACGAGGACTTCC
>CAYPYK010000278.1:0-2835 GCA_964414665.1 uncultured Intrasporangiaceae bacterium
TGTTCGGCGTCGAGGTGCCGGTCGTCGCCCACCCGGCGGCCGAGATGGACAAGGGCGCCGGGATCGCCATGTGCTGCACGTTCGGCGACCTCACCGACGTGCTCTGGTGGCGCGAGCTGCGCCTGCCGACCCGCTCGGTCATCTCGCGCTCCGGCCGGCTGCAGAGCGAGCTGCCACAGTGGTTGGCGGGCAGCACCGGCGAGGGCCTGTATGCCGCGGAGCTGGCCGGGAAGACCCCGTACAGCGCCCGCGAGGCGGTCGTCTCGGCGCTGCGGGCCAGCGGCGACCTCGACGGCGAGCCGACGCCCACCCAGCGCAAGGCGAACTTCTACGAACGCGGCGAGAAGCCCCTGGAGATCGTCACCTCCCGCCAGTGGTACATCCGCAACGGCGGCCGCGAGGCCGACCTCAACGCCACCCTGGTGGCCCGGGGTGAGGAGATCGCCTTCCACCCGCCGTACATGCGGGCCCGCTACGCGAACTGGGTGAGCGGCCTCAACGGCGACTGGCTCGTCTCACGGCAGCGGTTCTTCGGCGTGCCCATCCCGGTCTGGTACCCGGTCGACGCCGACGGCGAACCCGACTACGACCACCCGGTCGTCCCCGCCGAGGCGGACCTCCCGGTCGACCCGGCCTCGCAGGCACCAGCCGGGTACGACGAGTCCCAGCGGGGGGCGCCCGGCGGCTTCGTCGGCGACCCGGACGTGCTCGACACCTGGGCGACCTCCTCCGTCAGCCCGCAGATCGCCGGCGGCTGGCGGCGGGTGGCCGAGGACGGCACGGTCGGCGAGGACCCGGTCTGGCCCAAGCTGTTCCCGATGGACATGCGCCCCCAGGCCCACGACATCATCCGGACCTGGCTCTTTGCGACCGTGGTCCGCTCCCATTTCGAGCACGGTACGGTGCCGTGGACCGACGCCGCCATCAGCGGCTGGATCCTCGACCCCGACCGCAAGAAGATGTCCAAGTCCAAGGGCAACGTCGTCACCCCCGAGGACGTCGTCAAGCAGCACAGCGCCGATGCCGTCCGCTACTGGGCGGCGAGCGGGCGGCTCGGCACCGACGCGGCCTACGACATCGGGCAGATGAAGGTCGGTCGGCGGCTGGCCATCAAGATCCTCAACGCCAGCAAGTTCGCACTCGGCTTCGGCGACGTGGGCGGAGACCTGTCCGCCGCCGTCAGCGACCCCCTCGACCGAGCCCTGCTCGCCGGCCTCGCCGACGTCGTCGACCAGGCGACCGCGGGCTTCGAGGCCTGGGACTACACCCGCAGTCTCGAGGTGACCGAGACCTACTTCTGGAGCTTCTGCGACGACTACCTCGAGCTCGTCAAGGACCGCGCCTACGGCACCCGCGGCGACGCCGACGCGGGCAGCGCCCGGGCCACCCTCCGGGTCGCCCTCGACGTCATGCTCCGGCTGCTCGCCCCGTTCCTCCCCTACGTCACCGAGGAGGTCTGGTCGTGGTGGCACGACGGCTCGGTGCACCGGGCGACCTGGCCGTCCCGCGACGAGCTCGCGGCCGGGGCCGACGGCGACCCCGAGCTGCTCGTCGCCGTCGGCGAGGCGCTGGCCGCCATCCGCAAGGCCAAGTCCGAGGCGAAGCTCGGGATGCGGGCCGAGGTGGCCCGGGTGACCGTGGTCGGCCCGGTGCGCGCCCTCGACGACGTCCGCACGGCCGAGGCCGATCTGCGTGCGGCGGGACGGATCACCGGGACCGTCGGCTACGCCGAGGGCGACTGCGTGGGCGCGCACGATGTGGAGCTCATCGCGGTCGCCAAGCCGTCGGCGTGAGGCTCAGGGCGAGGAGGCCGTTGCGCGCGGCGTCCGCGCCACCGAGCGCACCCAGCCGGTCAGCCCATGGGCGGGGACCCGGTGGGCGCCGTCGGGTTGGACGACGAGCCACGGGATGTTCCAGCCGGCCAGCCCGAGACACCGCTCGACCAGGGCGTCGCGGCGCAGGTGGCTGACCCTGCCGGTGGCGGGGTCGTAGACCTCGAGCATGTGGTCCGACTCCCCGGGCATGACCAGGGTCACGTGCCGCGGCAGGGCGACGTCACCGACGTACAGCAGCGCCGGCTCGCCCTCGGTGACGACGGCCACGAGGTGCTCGAAGGACCGGGCGAGCCCGGCATCGTCGCCGTGTCGCAGCACATCGAGCGCGTAGCGCGTCCCGGGTCGCGAGGCTCCCCGTTCCAGCTCTCGCTTGGCCCCCCACGGCGCCGTGCCGAGCCGCCGCGGCCACGGGAGGTTGACCCCGCCCTTGCGCAGCGACAGGGCGTTGGTGCGGCGCAGCACGAGGAGCTCGTGGGCAGCGAACCGCTCGTCCTGGGTGGCTCCGGGGGGAGCCCCGGGAGGGTGGGGCTCCCCCGTGGTCAGCCACGACGCGAAGACGGGGTCGACGAGCATCCTGGCGACCGTCAGGCAGGCGGCACCGCAGGTGGCGGGTGAGCGCTGCTGCGGGCCGGTGTCGCCGGGCCGCAGTCGGTAGGGGGTCGCCACAGGCCCCATCGTGTCGAATGCCGGGGCCGGATGCCAGGGCGGGCTCACCGGACTTCGCCGGGCGGTACCTGGCGGGCGTCGCGGCGCTGCGGTGGCGCGGGCCGCCGCCGAACCCTCAGGCGGAGCGCTTGCGGGCGGGGCGCTTGCGGGTGCCCTCGTCGTCGCGGCGCACGATCGTCGGCAGGACGTTCTTGAGGACGACATCCTCGGTGACCACGACCTTGGTGATCTCGTCGTCGCTCGGCACGTCGAACATCACCGGGAGGAGGACCTCCTCCATGATCGCCCGCAGCCCGCGGGCGCCGATGCCACGGGCCATCGCCTGCTCGGCGAC
>CAYPYK010000279.1:0-2646 GCA_964414665.1 uncultured Intrasporangiaceae bacterium
CTCTCCCTCGGCGCCTCGGCGATCTGGTCGGTGCTCAGCATCGTCGACAAGCTCACCGCCAACGTCGCCCTCTCGCAGCAGACGACGGCGATGAACAGCTCGGTCACCCCCGACCGGCCCTGGCTCGACCTCGCGTACAAGCTCGTCGGCATCACCCTCGCCCTCGTGCCGGTGGCCCTGGCACTGCACCTGCTCTCGCGCGAGCACCCCGACGCCCGGCAACGGATCGGCCTCGACCTGCGGGCCCCCGCCTCCGACCTGGCCCGGGGCGCGCTGCTCGCGGCCGCGGTCGGCATACCCGGTTTGGGGGTGTATGCCGCCGCCCGGGCCCTCGGCGTCAACACCACCGTCGCGGCGGCGAACCTCGCCGACCAGTGGTGGACCATCCCGGTCCTCGTCCTCGCCGCCGCGCAGAACGCGGTGCTCGAGGAGGTCGTCATGGTGGGCTACCTGTTCGCCCGGTGGACCCAGGCGGGCTGGCGCACCTGGACCGTCATCGGCGCGAGCGCGCTGATCCGCGGCTCCTACCACCTCTACCAGGGCTTCGGCGGGTTCGTCGGCAACCTCGCCATGGGGCTGATCTTCGGCTGGGTCTACACCCGGACCCGCCGGGTCGGACCGCTCGTCGTCGCACACACCCTGCTCGATATCGTCGCCTTCGTCGGCTACAGCCTGCTCAAGGACCACCTGTCCTGGCTCTGAGCCCGGTTCAGGAGGCCAGCACCTCGGAGGGCGGCGGCGCCAGGACCGGCGAGACGGCGCCCCAGTCGGTGAAGTGCACCTCGCCCTGCTCGCTGCCGACCGTCCTGACGGCGATGAGGCGAGCCGTTCCGTCGGTCGCGACGTCGAGCTCGCCCGAGCTGCTTCCCGTGCCGGCACGGGTGTCGGTCAGGACGTACGCGTCCTGACCGTCGACCGTCGCCCGGCGGGCCTGGGACGTCACGGCCGTCAGCCCCGAGAGGGAGGAGTCCGAGAACATCCCGGTCAGCAGGTCCTTCATCGTGACCGACCCGATGTCGGTCGCGTCCGAGCCGGTGAGGATGACGTACTTGCTCCCGATGCGGTCCCCCGAGCCTGCGCCGGCCGAGGTGTCCCAGAACGCCTTGTCGCCCTTGACGTAGATCGCCCCGCCGACCGTCAGCGCCGTCATCGACCCGCTGGCTCCCAGGCTCATCTGCAACCTCTGGTTGGTCCCGTCGACCCGGCCGGCGATGTCGAGCGTCAGGCGCTGCCCTGACTTCACGACCCACCCGGACAGGTGTGCCGTGCTCGCCGAGAGCACCGACCTCTGGGCCTCCCGAAAGACGGCACCCACCGTGGAGGTGGTCGTCGCGCCCCCGCCGGCCCGGGGCGCCGACCCACCGCCGCACCCGGACAGGCCTGCGACGAGCCCCACCGCGGCCACGAGAGCCACGACGCCGCGATGCCGAGCGCGCATGGCCGATGCCGGTCCGGCGTCTCAGAGCCCCTTGACCATCGCCCGGCGCAGATCCTTGTTGAGCGTCGAGATGACGTCCTGAGGGATGCCTTTGGGGCACGCCTTGGTGCACTCCCCGATGTTGGTGCAGCCGCCGAAGCCTTCGAGGTCGTGCTGGCCCACCATCTTGACGACCCGGGCGTCCCGCTCGGGCTGGCCCTGGGGCAGCTCGCCCAGGTGGGTCACCTTGGCGCCCATGAACAGCATCGCGCTGGCATTGGGGCAGACGGCGACGCAGGCCCCGCAACCGATGCATTCCGCGGCCTCGAAGGCGCGGTCGGCATGAGCCTTGGGCACCGGCGCCGCGTGGGCCTCCGGCGCCGACCCGGTGTTGACCGAGATGTAGCCGCCGGCCTGGATGATGCGGTCGAAGGCGCTCCGGTCGACGACGAGGTCACGCACGATCGGGAAGGCGTCGGCCCGCCACGGCTCGATGGTGACCGTGTCGCCGTCGGCGAAGCTGCGCATGTGCAGCTGGCAGGTCGTGGTCTTCTCGGGACCGTGCGCGTCGCCCGAGATCATCAGGCCGCACATGCCACAGATGCCCTCGCGGCAGTCGCTGTCGAAGGCGACCGGCTCCTCGCCCTTGGCGTTGAGCCGCTCGTTGAGCACGTCGAGCATCTCGAGGAACGACATGTCGGGGCTGATGTCGTCGACCTGGTACGAGACAAGTCCGCCCTTGTCGCTGGGTCCGGACTGCCGCCAGATCTTGAGAGTGAGGTTCACTTGTAGCTCCGCTGCTTCAGCTCGATGAACTCGTAGACCAGATCTTCCTTGTGGAGCACGGGGGCGCCCATCGACCCGTGGCCGCCATCGCCGGTGAACTCCCAGGCCGCGACGTAGGCGTACTCGTCGTCGTCGCGCAGGGCCTCACCGTCCTCGGTCTGGGACTCGCCGCGGAAGTGGCCGCCGCACGACTCGCGCCGGTGCAGCGCGTCGATGGCCATCAGCTCGCCCAGCTCGAGGAAGTCGGCCACCCGGCCGGCCTTCTCGAGACTCTGGTTGAGGGTGTCGCCCGCGCCGAGGACCCGCAGGTTGCGCCAGAACTCCTCGCGCAGGCCGCGGATGAGGTCGATGGCCTTGAGCAGGCCCTCCTCGGTCCGCTCCATCCCGACGTACTCCCACATGATGTGGCCGAGCTCCTTGTGGAAGGAGTCGACGCTGCGCTC
>CAYPYK010000280.1:0-2577 GCA_964414665.1 uncultured Intrasporangiaceae bacterium
TCGGCTCGGTGTGGCTGCCCAACCCGGTCATGACCGCCTCGGGCTGCGCCGCCAACGGCCGTGAGCTGCACCGGTTCTTCGACATCACCGAGCTCGGCGCCTTCGTCACCAAGACCGTCATGGCGCAGCCCCGGTCCGGGCGGGGCACCCCCCGGATGGCGGAGACGCCGTCGGGGATGCTCAACTCGATCGGCCTCCAGGGCCCGGGCATCCGCGCGTTCGTCGAGCACGACCTCGCCTGGCTGAAGTCGGTCGGAGCCCGGGTCGTCGTGTCGATCGCCGGCAACACCGCCGAGGAGTTCGCCGAGGTGGCGACCACGCTGGCCGCGAGCCCGGCGGCCGACGCCGTCGTCGCCGTCGAGGTCAACATCTCCTGCCCCAACGTGGCCAACCGGGGTCTCGTCTTCGCCTGCGACCCGGTGTCCTCGGCCGAGGTCGTCGGACTGGTCCGCCACGCCCTGCCCGAGCAGCTGCCGATCTTCGCCAAGCTCACACCCGACGTGACCGACATCGTCGCGGTCGCCGCCGCCGCGCTGCGGGCCGGGGCCGACGGACTGACGATGATCAACACCCTGCTCGGCATGGTCATCGACACCGACCGGCTGCGGCCGCATCTGGCCGGCGTCACCGGGGGCCTGTCCGGCCCGGCGATCCGGCCGGTAGCCGTGCGGGCGATCTGGCAGGTGGCGGCCGTCATGCGGGCGGGCGGCATACCGACGGCCCCGATCATCGGCGTGGGGGGAGTGCGGACCGGGCGGGACGCCCTCGAGCTCGTCGCCGCGGGCGCCAGCGCGGTCCAGGTGGGCACCGCGACCTTCAACGACCCCCACGCGCCGCTGCGGGTGCGCGACGAGCTCGCCGCGCTGCTTGCCGAGAAGGGGTTCGCCCGGTTCGGCGAGGCGGTCGGCATCGCCCACGAGAGGATGGTCCGAGCATGACGGACGGCACGGCTGCGCGGGGCGACACGGCTCACCACGCGGTGTTCGGCGTGCGGCTCGCCGACGCCATGTCCGAGCACGGACCGCTGTGCGCCGGCATCGACCCGCACCGTGCGCTCGTGGAGTCGTGGGACCTGACCTACGACCTGGCCGGCGTGGAACGCTTCGCCCTCACCTGCGTCGAGGCCTTCGCCGGGACCGTGGCCGCGGTCAAGCCCCAGTCGGCCTTCTTCGAGGTGTTCGGCTCACGCGGGGTCGCGCTCCTCGAGCGCGCGCTCGACGAGCTGCGCGCCGCGGGGACCCTGACCATCCTCGACGCCAAGCGCGGCGACATCGGGACGACGATGGACGCCTACGCCGATGCCTTCCTGGGCAAGGACGCGCCGAGCCCGGCCGACGCGCTCACGGTGAGCCCGTTCCTCGGCTACGGGTCGCTCCGCCCGGCGATCGACCTCGCCCTCCAGACCGGTCGCGGCGTGTTCGTCCTGGCCCTCACCTCGAACCCCGAGGGCCCCTCGGTCCAGCACGCCGTGCGGGACGGACGCAGCGTCGCGGGGGGGATCGTCGACGGGGTGAGTGCCGACAACGCGGCCGCCCGGGAGCGGGGCGAGCTGGGCAGTGTGGGCCTCGTCGTGGGGGCGACGGTCGGCTCCGCCGTCCAGGACCTCGACCTCGACCTGCGGCGAAGTGCCGCGCCGCTGCTGGCTCCCGGCCTGGGAGCGCAGGGGGCGACGGCGACCGATGTGGCCCGGGTGTTCGGGGGCGCGATGGCGCAGGTGCTGCCCACCAGCTCGCGGGGCATCCTGGCTGCGGGCCCCGACGTGGGGGCACTGCGTAGGACGGTGCGGCGGGAGGCGGCTGACCTGCACGCTCTTCTGACGTGACGGTGCCGGCCTCGCCCGGACGGGCCGGACCCACCTGGCATCGCTATAGTCCTGGCAAACCGGTCGTCGACGAGCATGGCCGGGAGTCTCAACTGGAGGGTTCAGAGACGTGGCACTACCCCCGCTCACCGCGGAGCAGCGAGCCGCTGCTCTGCAGAAGGCTGCGGCCGCTCGCCGCGCCCGCGCTGCCGTGAAGAACAGGCTCAAGTACGCACAGGGCTCCCTGGCCGAGGTGATCGAGGCGGGACGCAAGGACGAGGTGATCGGGAAGATGAGGGTCTCGGCGCTCCTGGAGTCGATGCCGGGGGTGGGGCGGGTCCGGGCCCGGCAGATCATGGAGGACATCGGCATCGCCGAGAGCCGCCGGGTGCGGGGCCTCGGCCAGAACCAGGTATCCGCGCTTCTCGCGCGCTTCACCGAGGCGTGAGCACCCCGTCGCGGCTCGTCGTCCTCGCCGGCCCCACCGCGGTGGGCAAGGGCACCCTGTCGGCGTACATCCGCGACCACGTCCCCGAGGTGTGGCTCTCCGTCTCGGCCACGACGCGTCCGCCACGCCCCGGTGAGGTCGACGGCGTCCACTATCGCTTCGTCTCCGAGGAGGAGTTCGACGCGATGGTGGCCCGGGGGGAGATGCTCGAGTGGGCGGTCGTCCACGGCACGGCCAAGTACGGCACGCCGCGGCGCCCGGTCGAGGACCAGCTGCGGGCCGGGCGGCTCGCCCTGCTCGAGATCGACCTCCAAGGTGCCCGACAGGT